>NZ_DJFS01000027.1:87931-114961 GCF_002432125.1 Brevundimonas sp. UBA5866 | reverse complement strand
CAAAATGGCGCAGCTTCGGCGACCCGGTCCGCGCCCGCGCCTTCGTCTGCGCTGCCATCGACCCAAACACCGCGTCCGGCGGTGCCATCCGCTTCCTCGCCTTCGTCAGCAGGGGCACCGGCATCGGCACCAACTACGGCACCGGCACCGGCGACGGCGCAGATCGGGGCTGTGGGCGAGGCCGAGCCTGCGGCCCCTCCGCCCGTTCGTCTGGTCCCGCTGAATGCTGCGGCGATTGCGGCCCTGCCGTTCCGTATCGACCTGAAGGGCGCGCAGATCTTTGAACGTCCTGCGGGGGCGGGTGCCAAGATTTACTCGGTCAGCCGTGCCGGTACGCCCTTGCTGATGATCTATGCGGGGCCGCGCTCGGACTATCCGATCTATGATGGCGAACAGGCCTCGGTGGCGGGACGCACGTCGATCATTCTGGCCGACGGTACGGCCAGAAGGGCGGTCGAGCATCTGTTCCGCCGGGAAGATAAACAGCCCGCCGACATCCATATCTGGCTGATGGCGACCGAGGGACAAAGCGGCGCATTGGCCGAACAGATCGGGCAAACCGTCGATCCTCGCTGATCACGGTTTTGTGCGTGCCGATTTTGAGGGTTGAGGAATCATCGCGAGTCGAATGATCTTGCAAATCATTCGCAACAATGGAGGTCGCGATGATTGTTCTCGGTGTCGGTATGTCCCAGTTGGCGCGCCTGATGAAAAAGGGCGCAGAGGATGAACCCCTGCGCCCTTCGGGACGTCCGAACCTTCGCGTTATCGAAGGCAGTCAGTCTCAGTTCAGTCCGCGAACCTCGCCTGCACGCCAGATACGGTAACGCACCTCGGCATCTTCCGGCGTGTAGATCACGATCGGCAGGCGCGAGTTGTAGCGGACCAGCGTCTGCTGCGGGATGGTGACAAAGGCCTCGCGCGTCGAGTTGTTCGGGCAACCCATCAGGGTCGATGCACCCGGGCCCAGACGCGGCACGACATAGTAGTCGTAACCCCAACCCTCGGCGGTACGGGTCTGAACCTCGCCACCAAGCACGTGATTGTTACAGTCGATCTGTTGCGTCTTGCCGATGATCAGCTCGACCTTCAGCTCGTCCTCGTTCTGGACCGCAGGAACGGTCAGTACGTGGCGCTTTTGACCGGCGGTCGCAGCCGGGAAGGCTTTGAGCTGGTCGTTCGCATTCTCGGCAGCCTGACCAGTTGCGGTAGGGGCCTGGGCTACGACAGGAGCCGTAGCGCAGGCCGTCACAGCCAACGCAGCCAATGATGCAAAGGCAATATTTCGCATGGTTAAGGCCTTATTTTGCAAATCCATGCCAAATAAACGCGGGTTTGTTAGACCAGTTCCACAGCCATAGACACGGCTTCACCACCACCGATGCACAGCGATGCCACACCGCGCTTGAGGTTGCGGGCTTCAAGGGCGGCCAGCAGGGTCGCCATGATGCGCGCGCCAGAGGCACCGATCGGGTGGCCCAGAGCGGTCGCACCGCCGTTGACGTTCAGCTTGGCGCGGTCGATGCCCAGTTCCTTCTGGGCGATCATGGCGACGACGGCAAAGGCTTCGTTCACTTCCCACAGGTCCACGTCATCGACGGACCAGCCCGCCTTTTGCAGGGTCTTCTGCATGGCCGGAACGGGGGCGGTGGTGAACAGGCCCGGTTCGTGGGCGTGGGCCGAGTGCGAAACGACGCGGGCGACGATGTTCAGGCCCAGAGCCTTGGCCGTGCTTTCACGCGCCATGACGAGGGCGGCGGCGCCGTCCGAGATCGACGAGGCGTTGGCGGCGGTGATGCGGCCATCCTTGATGAAGGCGGGGCGCAGGGTCGGGATCTTGCTTGGGTCGGCCTTGCCCGGCTGTTCGTCTTCCGCGACGGTGACGGTGCCCTTGCGGGTTTCGATCTCGACCGGAACGATTTCCTTCTGGAAGGCACCCGAGGCGATGGCTTCCTTGGCGCGGTTCAGGCTTTCGATGGCGTAGGCGTCCATGTCCTCGCGGGTGAAGCCGTATTTTTCGGCGGCAGCTTCGGCGAACACGCCCATAGCCTTGCCTTCATAGGCGTCTTCCAGGCCGTCCATCATCATGGAATCGATGATGGTGTCGTGGCCGATGCGGGCACCGCCACGGTGCTTGTTCATCAGGTAGGGGGCCTGGGTCATCGATTCCATGCCGCCTGCCACGATCACGCTGGCCGAACCGGCCAGCAGGGCGTCGTGCGCCATGACGGCGGCTTGCAAGCCCGAGCCGCACATCTTGTTCAGGGTGGTGGCCTCGACACCCAGCGGCAGGCCTGCGCCCAGAGCAGCCTGACGGGCCGGAGCCTGACCGAGGCCCGCCGGAAGGACGCAGCCCATGAAGATCTGTTCGATCTTTTCGGGCGCGACGCCGGCGCGCTCGACGGCGGCCTTGACCGCGGCGCTTCCCAGCGCGGTTGACTTCACGGACGACAGCGCGCCCTGGAAACCGCCCATCGGCGTACGGGCGTAGGAGCAAATGACAACGGGGTCGGTAGAAGCGGTCATGGTGTTACAGCATCCAGAAAGGATTTCGGCGTTGGTGGGTGATTAGGGGCGAAAGTTCGCGCAATGCAAGTCAGCCGGCGAACACTATTTCCTGTTCAGGACGCGGCGACGTTGGCGTCCGACAGAAAGAAGCGTTCCGTCCACGCCCCATACATTGACATCGTCCACGGTCCAGTCACGGTCGAAGTCGATCATATCGAACTCGACATAGGCCCAACCGTCGGGGGCGGTCATCGCGGATGGCGGGGTGATGAAGTCATAACGCAGATCGACCGTGGTCATCAGCACAGGCCGCTCGAACGCCGTTGAAGCGGGCGGGTAAAGGGCATCCATCAGATAGCAGAGGCGATAGACGTCCAGAGGTTGGCCATCGCGGAAACGCATCCAGGCCCCTTCGCGACGCGCGCGATCTTTATTGCCGCCGAAAATGTTAGGGCCACGCTCAAAACGATATTCGATCTGGCTAGCAAAGCGGGGCGCGAATGGGCCGCTCATATGTTCCGACTCGCTCAGCGTATGCACATCATCGGGAACCCTGTTTCTGTCGTGCAGCGGCGTTTCGCATTCTCCGTCAATGCCGAAAGTTGCACTGGCACAATGGGTCAGGCGTTCGCCCTGCGCCGCGGTAAGGGTGGCATAGGTGATCTGGCGTCCCTGCCGCATCAGGCGGGGCTCCAGCAAAACCTCCTCTCCGAAGCGGGCAGCGGCCAGATACTGAACGGTCAGCGATTGCAGGGGGGCATCGATTTCCAGACCTTCCTTCATCGTCTTGGCGCAGACAGCCGCCAGCAGACCACCGAACGGGAAGCCCTTCTCTGGAGGGAAGCTGTTGGGTGCGTTGGAGAATTCGGGCCGCACCAGAAGGCGTCGATTGGCCCCCTCGGCCTGCATTGTCATGGCATCGGCCATCAGGTCTTCAGAGGGGCTGGGCATGGGATCGGTCATGATGTCGTAAGGCCGTAAGCGGATAACGAGTTTCTAATTGCAACTTACTGTGTCCGTTGCTGTTGGCAACCCTTGTCAAAACTCTGCCGTCACGTCACTTTAGGCTTATGGGACGCACAGCCGACTATTCACGCCAAAGCTGTTCGGTCGCCGGTGCACTGGAAGTCATCGGTGATCCTTGGACGATGCTGGTCATCCGTGACGCTTTCAATGGCGTGACGCGGTTCGAACAATGGCAGGAACGTCTGGGGGTGGCGCGCAATGTGCTGGCCGCACGTCTCAAGATGCTGGTTCAGCATGGCGTGCTGGAGCAGCGCCTGTATTCGGAGCGCCCGCCGCGTAACGAATATGTCCTGACGGCCAAGGGCAAAGACCTGTACGGCGTTCTGATCACCCTGCATGCATGGGGCGAAAAACACGTCTACCACGATCAGCCATCGGGTATCCGCCTGCGCCACCGCAGCTGTGGCCACGACCTGATACCGCGCATTGCCTGTGGTTGCTGCAACGAGATCGTCCGCCCGCGTGAAGTGGAAATCGTGGTCGACACCAACCGCCCGACCGTTGGCGACATGCTGTCCGAGGAAGATGCGGCCTGAGTGGCGAAAGCTCCTTCAAACTCTGCTGTTCGAAAAGCGATCAGTTCGGGTGCTGATACGGCAGGCATGAAACGCTGACCCGAAGTCTCTGAAAAAGACCAAAGGCTGCGCACGATATGCCGTCTTTGTCGGTGCCATTGTCGTATAGCGAACCTTTGGCTTTATCGCGCATTTCGATACAGGGCTTTTGGCAAAGCTTGTTTCTTTAACAATGCCGAAGGTCGATCTTGATTAGGTTTCGATAAAGCGTCCTCTAGGGCGCGTTCCGGCGGCAGCCAGGAAAGGTGCTGGGCGAGTATTGCCCGGTTTATATAGAGATTTCCGATGCTTAACTCCCTCACGTCTCGTATCGCAGCACTCGGGATAATGATCTTTGTGTCGATCCTGCTGCTCGTGCTCGGCGTGGCGGATGCATCGCGCAAAACCCAGGAGAGTTTCCGTTGGGTGATGCACTCGGGAATGGTCCTGAGGAATATGGACGCCACGATGGCCGGACTGCGCTCTGCGGAATCCGCCCAGCGCGGTTACGTCCTGACGCGGAACAGCACGTTCGAAAGCACCTATGAGGTCGAACTCGCGCAGGCGCATGAGTCCCTCGCCAAGGTCCGCGAGCTGACGCAGGACAATCCGTTTCAACAGGACCGTATCCAGGCTATCGGCAACCTGTTTGATGAGTGGAACTCTCATTCCCAGAAGGTGATTTCCGCCGCACGGGCCAGTGACTTCGAGAGGGCCACCGACCTGATCAAGAGCGGCAGCGGGCTGGCGTCCATGACCGAGCTGGAGGTCAAGGCCAACGAATTTGTCGGGGCCGAGCGCACCTTGCAGAGCACACGTGTGGAACTGGCCCAGCGCCGCCTGCATACAGTGCGTTCGCTGGCGCTGGTCGGCGGGCCGTTGATCGCTATCTTTTCGGCATTGGTGTCGGTGCTGATCATCTATGGCATCCGCCGTCCGATCAGCATTCTGGACGACGCCATGACACGGTTCGGTGCGGGCGACTACAGCCAGCGCACCCATACCCGCATGGGATCGCGCGAGTTCGCGCGCTTGGCCAAGGGCTATAACGGCATGGCCGAGAGCATCACCCGCTCTGCCAGCGAAAGTCAGGCGCGCAAGCATGAACTGCAGGCCGTACACGAAGAGCTGCTGACCAGTGCGCGGGCGCTGAGCGACCGCAACGATGTGATCGAGCTGCTAGGGGCTATGTCGCACCGGATGCAGGCTACGCGCTCGGACACGGAACTGGCCGAGGTGATCAGCATATTCGTGCCGCGTGTTCTGCCGGGGCTGCCCGGTGCCCTGTACGCCTTTGACCAGAAGCGTGAACGCCTGGTGGCGATATCGCGCTGGGGCGAAGTCTCATTCCTGGTCGAGAGCTTCCTTCAGGATGAATGCTGGGCGCTTCGCCGGGGCCAGAGCCATTGGATCAGTGGCGTAGGCAAGGACGTGACCTGTGCCCACGCCCCGGACAGGACGGTCTATCATTGCGAGCCACTGCTGGCGGCGGGCGAGGTTATCGGTGTGCTGCATCTGGATGGCCTGCTGGATGAAGAGCAGAAATTCCGCATGACCATGCTGACGGAAAATATCGCTTCGGCGATGGTCAACCGTCGCCTGCAGGACAACCTCAAGGAACAGACGATCCGTGACCCGCTGACGGGCCTGTTCAACCGCCGCTATATGCAGGAGGCGCTGTCACTGGAAATCGCCCGTGCCGCACGGGCGAAGTCCCCCCTGTGCGTGGTCATGTGCGATGTGGACCACTTCAAACGTTTCAATGACCAGAAGGGGCATGATGCGGGCGATACGGTGCTCAAGGCGGTGGCGGCCACGCTGGAGGAAAAGTTCCGCGATGGTGACATCGTGTGCCGTTATGGTGGTGAAGAGTTCACGATCATCGCGCCCGGCACCCGTCAGGAAGATCTGCTGCGCCGTACGGAGGCTGTGCGGTTGGCCATTGCCGCGGCCGAACCGGAACTGCGCGGTGAGCCCTTGGGCAAGATCACCATGTCGTTCGGTATCGCCGAGTGGATACCGAATATGGATCGGACAGGTGATGCCCTGTTGGCCGCTGCGGACAAGGCTCTGTACGAAGCCAAACACGCAGGGCGCAACCGCATCGTCGGGCACACGGCCTAGGCTGGAATCCAAAAGGGGCTGCCGGATGGGCAGCCCCTTTTTTATGACTAGAGCACCGCTTGGGTGGACTGGATGAAGCCGCCGCCCAGAACGCGCTCGTCGTCCGCGGGGTCATAGAGGACGCAGGCCTGACCGGGGGCCACGCCTTCCTCGCCTTTATCGAACACCACCTTCACCTCGCCATCGACCATGGCCAGACGGGCGGGGGAGGGCTGGCGTGTCGAGCGGACGCGGGCGAGGACAGGGGCACCGTCCTGTGCGGCTTCCTCGATGGTCGGCTGGTCGCCCAGCCAGTTGATCTCTTCCAGCGTCAGGCTGGCCGTCAGCAGGGCTTCGCGCGGGCCGACGATGACCTGACGCAGCTCGGGGTTAAGCTTGATGACGAACAGCGGCTCGCCCACGGCGACGTTCAGGCCGCGGCGCTGGCCGATGGTGTAGTCGGTGATGCCGTTGTGACGGCCCAGCACGCGGCCATCCATGTGAACGATGTCGCCCGCCTCGCGCCCCTGCGGACGCAGGCGGTCGATCAGGGTGCGATAGTCGCCCGTCGGCACGAAACAGATGTCCTGGCTGTCCGGCTTGGCGGCGATACGCAGGCCCAGCGAGGCGGCCACGCCGCGCACCTGCGGCTTTTCAAGGTCGGCCAGCGGGAAGCGTAGATAGTCCAGCTGTTCCTGCGTGGTGGCGAACAGGAAATAGGACTGGTCACGCGAATGGTCGATGGCCTTGCGCATCTGGGCGCGGTTGCCGGCGATGGCGCGGCGGACATAGTGGCCCGTCGCCATTGCTTCGGCACCCAGATCACGCGCCACGTCCAGCAGGTCGCGGAATTTGACGGTCTGGTTGCAGCGGATGCAGGGAACCGGCGTCTGTCCCTTGAGGTAGGAGTCGGCGAACTGGTCGATCACCGCGTCCTTGAAACGGCTTTCGTAGTCGAGGACGTAATGGGGGATGCCGATCGTGTCGGCGGCCAGACGGGCGTCGTGGATATCCTGACCCGCGCAGCAGGCACCTTTTTTCTTCAGGGCCTCGCCGTGGTCGTAAAGCTGAAGGGTTACGCCCACCACGTCATAACCCGCATTGTGCAGCAGGGCGGCGACGACGGTGGAATCCACACCGCCGGACATGGCCGCGACCACACGCGCGCCAAGGGGCAGGCCGACGGCCTGTCGCACGCTCTCGATCGCTGCTTCCATGTCGGCGGGCGACATGGGCACGATATCGGGAACGGGGCAGAGCAGGTCGTCGGTCATGGTCATGCGCGCCATGTAGGACTTAACCGGAACGATTTCGAGGCCAAGCGGGTTACACTGTACAAGAAATGAAAAAGGGCCGCTCCATTGCGGAGGCAGCCCTTTGTCTAAATTGGCGTGTGTTTTGACGGATCAGTCGCGATAGCTCTGGATGCGCGTGGTGCGCAGACCTTGCATACCCCATTTGTCGATCGCCTTCTGCCAGGCGGCAAATTCCTCTGCCGTCAGACGGTAACGTTCGAGGGCGTCTTCCAGACTGATCAATCCGCCACGGACAGCAGCAACCACTTCGGCCTTGCGACGAATGACCCAGCGATTGGTGTTCGCCGGGGGCAGGTCGCGCAACGTCAGCGGCGTACCCGTCGGGCCGACCACATATTGTTCGCCGTTACTATTTAGGCGTCGCTCTTGCAGCATGGGCTAATGCCTCTTTCACCACCATCACCACTCAGAACTGCTTTTTTAGACCAGCCCCCGCTAAGGCCAGTTTAAGCGTCGTGGTGAAGGAATGGCTAATATCGGGGGTAATTCTGCGGCCAAGCTTCGACCGCAGAAACTCCCAGTTTACGAATACTAACGCGGACTTACTGGGTTAAGCGCGGCTGTAATCACCGCTTAATGTTGATCAGTTCGGCCAGCATCTCGTCCGCAGTGGTGATGATTTTGGACGATGCCGAATAGGCGCGCTGGGTCGTGATCAGGTTGGTGAACTCGGTCGAGAGGTCCACGGTCGAGGCTTCCAGCTGGGATGCCGCAACCAGACCCGCACCGCCCGTACCCGGTGCCTTCAGGTTGAACGTGCCCGAGGCCTGGCTGACGCGGAAGGCGTTGCCGGTAACTTCGGTCAGGTTGTTGGTGGACGGGAAGGTCGCCAGTGCCACCTGTGCGATACGGCGCATCACGCCGTTGTCGAACACGGCGGTCACATAGCCGTTCGCGTCGATCTGGATGTCGGTCAGGTTACCGAAGGCCGTACCATTGGTGTAGGTCGCCTGTACGAAGCTGGTGCTGTCGTACTGGGTCAGACCGCCCGCCGAGGCGTTCAGGTCGAAGGTGATGGTCTGGGCCGCAACACCCAGAGAGTCATCCCACTTCGGCGCTGTACCGCCCGATGCGGCCAGTTCCAGAACGGGGTTGTCAGGATCGAACAGGGCATCGGTGCCGAGGGCACGCATGCCTTCGATGTCATAGCGGCCATCCTGAGTGAACAGCACCTGACCCGACTTCAGCAGGTTGGCAGGCGTGCCACCGCCGTCTGCCGTGTCTTGCGGGGCACGGATTTCGGCGTACCACATATTGGCCGTTTCGCTCTTCAGGAAGGCCACGGTGATGTTGCGCTGACCGCCCTTGGAATCGGATACCGGCACGGTGATCTCGAAGTCCGGTTTGAGCCCAGTCGTCGGGTCCAATGCGTAGGACGACATGGCCCCGGCAGTATAGGTGGCGATATCGGGATGCGGGTCGGTCGAGGATTTCAGGTTGGCGTTCAGGCTGACCCGCGTGGTCGGCTCGGCTGCGCCACCGACCTTGCCGACGTTGATCGAGGTCAGGCGGTTCATGTCCGACGGGTCGATATTGGCATTGCCGTCGCCGTCAATCGGCCATCCTTGCAGGTAGAAGCCCGCCGTGTTCTGCAGATAGCCCAGCTTGTCGACCGTAAAGGCACCGGCGCGGGTGAACAGTCGCGCATCCGACGGCGTCAGGTTTTCGGATTTTTCGGTCACGACAAAGAAGCCGTCGCCGCCGATAGCCAGGTCGGTGGACGAGGTGGTGCGTTGCAGCTGGCCACCCTGACTGATGAAGTTGCGGGTGTTGGCCTTAACACCGCCAGCCGAATAGGACACGCCAGCCGACTGGGTGTTCACGACAGTGGAGAATTCGGTGGCCACACGCTTGTAGCCGACCGTGTTCACATTGGAGATGTTCTGCGAGATCGAGGACAAGGCCGCAGCGTTCGCGGCCAGACCGGAGACCCCGGCCAACATGGCGCCGTTAATGCTCATGACTGGGTTTCCTTAGGACAAATACGAAAGAGGGTTGAGGACGTTGGCGAGGGTGCCGAGCAGGGACGGATCGTCTTCTTCGGCATCGGCGGGCGGCGGCGTTGTGCTTGCGGCCCGCTCCTCGAGTGAAATCAGGGTTTCCAGCGGCATGATCGACTTGCCGATGGTGACGTAGGGGATGCCGTCGTACATCTCGACGGAGGTCACCCGACCACGGATCAGGGTCTGGCTGCCGACGGCATTGCCCATCGCGTCCTTGGCGGTGACGCGCAGCGAATAGACGCCGCCGTCATCCAGCTGGCCGCCGCCGGTGGTCTTGCCATCCCAGTTGAAGTCGTGGACGCCGCCGGTCTTGGCACCGTCGCCGCGCCAGACGACCTGGCCCTTGGCATCCAGCACTTCCAGCGAAACCGACGAGGCGTTGGTCGCCAGTTCGTAGGACCACTCGGCCTTGCCGTCCTCCAGACGCGAAGTGGACCAGATGGCGGTCGCGTCCTTGCCGATATAGGCGGCGGCATTGGCCAGGGCATTGCCGTTCTGGGCCGCGATCATGCCTTTCAGCAGGTCGTTGGTCAGCAGTTGCTGCTCTACACCGGCCATCTGGGTCAGCTGGGCGGTGAACTCGTTGGAATCCAGCGGCGACAGAGGGTCCTGATTGCGCAGCTGTGCCGTCAGCAGGGTCAGGAAGGTCTCGAAATTGTCGAACAGCTTGGTGTTACCCGCGCTGATCTTGCTCTCGGCATTGGCGACTGTGGAAACAGCGTCGACCATAGGATCAGACCTTCATATCCACGCCCGTGCGGGCATGGGGTTGCGGTGTCCAGACCGGCACGACGGGGGTGTCGGCCAATTCGGCCAGACGGGTGGCACCGACAAAGGCGCGGCGACCCGAACGGCCATCGGACAGGAATTGGTTGAAGCCACCGCGCGGATCGCTTTCGCGGTCGGTGAACTCCAGTGACTTTTCGGAGACGTCGAAACCGGCTTCGGCCAGTTGGCGACGCAGTTCATCGGCGCGGGCGCGCATTTCCTGCGCGGCCTGCGGGTTGTCGAAGGCCAGACGCGCGGACATCTGGCCGTCCGGACCGACCTCGATCGAAACCTCGACATTGCCCAGGGTCTCGGGGGTCAGCACCATGTCAAAGCGCGTGGTGCGGTGGCCCAGTCGATGGATCATCGCCGCGGCCAGTTCTGCCGTCGTGCGCAGCGTGGCCTGCGACAGCAACGAGCCCTTGCTGTCGGCTGTGTGGGTCTCGGGTATGTGTGTCTGCTCGACGCGTTGGGTGTCGGCCTCCATCACTTCGCCGTCCGGCGCGGTCGCGGCCACGCCTATCGCGGTCTCGAGCGCCGGCTTGGCGAGGTCATTATTGGAGGGCTGGTCCGACCCGGAGCCGTTATCGGGCGCAGCATCATCGGTAGATATGGCGGCATTGCCAGCCGTATCGCCGCTGATGTCTTGGGCCAGGTCCGTTTCCAGACGGCTATCGGCGGCATATTTGCGGGCGGTCTCGACCTGAAGGGGCGTCACCGTGCCTTGCGGCAGGGTTGCGGGACGTTGGGGCAGGCGCTCGGCAAGGCGTTCCGCATCGCGGCCAAGGCCATCGTCGATGGGCTCAGCATCCGTGGCGGTCAGTTCAGCCTGTTCCGGCGCGGGGGGATCCGACGGAGGTGTTGTCAGGCCCAGATCTTCCTTGCGCGGCACATTGCGCAGGCGCTCGGGCAGATCGGGGCGCGGCACTTCAATCGCAGGTGCGGCCTTTGTCATTTCCGCAGGAGCGCTATCGGTCGCAAGCGGCGCATCGATATCAGTCGAAGCCATCGAACCGGCGGTCGGAGCAGCCTTCGCTGCGGCCTCGGCAGCTTCTGCCGCCTGCGGTCGGGAGCTGTCCATAGACGGCGAAGCAGGGACGGCGACCGGCGCAAAGGCCAGTTCATTGCCGGCTTTCCCACCCTCGAAATCCGTGTCCGTCACCAAGGCTGCCGCAGCATCTTCAGTCAGCTGCAGGTCCATCACAAGACGGGTGGGGACGGGCTGGGGTGCGATGACCGGAGTCGGGCCCATCGGGTTTGCGGTTTCCGGCGAAGCCTCTGAATCCGTTTCGGTTTCAGCGCCGCCTTCCTTGGCCCCAAACGTGTTCAGCATGTCAGAGAACGCACCCGACATGGCGGCATCCGTATCGGTGCCGCTGTCGGAGGCAGCAGTCATCACCGCGCCATTCAGGGCGGTACCAGTCATGACAGACAGGATTGCGGATGCGGACATTGCCCAGCGTGATGTTTGGGGTGGAGTGGCGTCTTCTGCGCCGGAACATTCGACCCTGCCGTCGCAAGCGCCGGGCCAAATCGTTTTCACTGATCCAAAAGACTGAAAATCCAGCGAAAATATCAGGACCGACCCTGTGGATGGCGGGTTTCGGCGACGGGACGAAAATGCTCTGCCTGATCGTTTTTGCCGGGGTCGGCAGGCACGAATGGTTCGGGTGGCCAACTGGCCCGCGATTTGCCCCTTACCTGTTCGAGAGAACAAGGGCTGAATGCCAATGTCTAATAAATTCAATATTTTGGGCGAAAGCCCTAAAGCGGCTGCCGGGCAAGAATTGCGCGGCTGTCTGCAAGGCTTGCCGGGTTTTCCCGGTAAAGGAGGCCGCTGATGTCGCTGAACCTGATCATGAATATCGCGACGTCGGGCATGAACACGGCGCAAAGCCAGCTGCGCGTGGTGTCGGACAATGTCACCAACATCAACACGCCCGGCTATGTGCGCAAAATTGCCGATCAGCAGTCCTTGACGACCCAGGGGATGGGCACGGGCGTGCAGATTGCCCGTGTGCGTCTGGCGACCGACCGTTTCCTTCAGGCCTCTACGCTGAACACCTCTGCGGATGCTGCGCGCGAGACGGTTCGGTATGAATTGTTCGACCGCATCCAGTCCCTGTTCGGTGATCCGGGCGGAGACAGCAGCTTCTTCACCGGCATCGATGATGTGTTCGCCGCCTTTGCCGCCTCGGCCGAGCTGCCCGGCTCGGCTGCGGCGCGCCAGACGGCGATCTGGAAGACCCAGAACCTGTTCGATCAGGCGGCGGACATCTCGCGCCAGATCCAGGCTGTGCGCGAGGATGCCGACGGACGCCTCCAGAGCTCGGTGGATTCCATCAATGGCCTGCTGGACCAGATCAGCAAGCTGAACCGCGAGATCACCCGCGCCACCGTAACCGGCGCGGACGCGACCGGCGCCCAGAACGCGCAGGCGCAGCTGATCGACCAGCTGTCGTCCTTTATGGATATCCGCCTGTCGCCCCAGAACAATGGGGCTACCGAAATCCGTACGGGTGCAGGCCTTCTGCTGGTGGGCAACGAGCCGGCCAAGCTGGAATACCAGCGGGCAGGGGCCATCAGCGCACAGACCAGCTTTGGCGACATTATAGTGCGTGAGCCCAGCGGCTCTTCGCGCTCGCTTACCGAAGGGCTGGTCAGCGGTGAACTCAAGGGCCTGATCCAGCTGCGCGACATCGACGCCCCGCAGGCTGCCGAACAGTTGGCCGAACTCACCTCCAAACTGGCGGACGAGTTGAACCGCGCGCACAATGCGTCGTCCTCGGTTCCTGCCCCTGCGGTTATGCAGGGCCGCAATACCGGCCAGACGCTGGAAACGGCACTGTCCGGCTTCACGGGACGCACCACTTTGGCGGTGTTGAACGATAGTGGCGTGGTGCAAAGCCGCGCCGAGATCGTGTTCAACGGGGCCAACATCACCATCAACGGGGTTGCGGCCACGCCTGCGACATTCCTGACGGTGCTGAACGCGCAGGTGCCGGGTGTGACGGCCAGCTTTGCCAACGGTGCCCTCAAGCTGGAAGCCGCGGGCGGCAACGGTCTGGCCATTGCTGATGACGCCACCGCTCCCAGCAACAAGAACGGCAAGGGTTTCTCGCACTATTTCGGCCTGAACGACCTCGTCTCCAGCACGGCGCCGATCAGCTATGAAACGGGTATGACGACGGCATCGGCCCACGGATTTGCCGCTGGCCAGCAGCTCACCTTCCGCTTCGCCAATGGCGAAGGCGTGAAGATCCGCGATATCGAGTTCACGGTTCCGGCGGGCGGCACTATGGCCGATCTGATCTCGGCCCTGAATGATCCGGTCGCGGGTGTGGGCCGTCACGGCACCTTCAGCCTCAGCGCATCGGGAGAGATGATCTTCACCGGACGCGGCACGCCACCGGCCCAGATGTCTGTCCTGAATGACCGTACGGCGCAAAATCCGTCCGGCGTTTCGATGAGCCAGGTGTTCGGACTTGGCGGTATGCGTGGCGCGCGTACGGCGACCATGTCGGTACGTCAGGACATCATGGGCGACCCCACTAAACTGGCCCTCAGCCAGCTGAATCTGGGCGTTCCGGCCGGCAGTCCCGCGATCAGCGGGGCCGACGGAACGGGCGCGCGTCTGCTGGCCCAGGCCGGCAATGCCAGCACCAGATTCGGACCGGCGGGAGGCGTTTCGGGTTCGATCTCGACCCTGACGCGCTATGCGTCGGACATGGCGGGCTCGATCGGGGCAAAAGCCAATCTGCGCGAAAACGCCGCCAGCAGTGCCGAGGCTCTGTACTCGACCGCCAGTGCCCGCAGGGATTCCTTCGAAGGGGTCAATCTGGAAGAGGAACTGGTCCTGATGACCACCTTCCAGCAGGCCTTCAACGCATCGGCACGCCTGATCCAGGCGGCGTCGGAAATGTATGACACTCTGATTGGGATGGTCCGATGAGCCGCGTCACCACCTACGGAAACAACCAGTCGGCCCTTCTGAACCTGATGACGGCACAGAAGCGCACGAATGAAGCGCAGAACCGCTTCTCGACGGGCAAGAACGCGACCGATCTTGTCGGTTTCGGGCGTGAGGCAGCGACGGTCAACGCACTGCGCTCCACCCAGGCGCGGGTGCAGACCCACATCGACACCAACAAGGCCGTCAGAGATAGGCTGAGCGCCCAGGATCTGGCGATGGACAAGATATCGGAGGCTGCGACCGCCACCCGCCTGGCCATCGCCAATGCGATTGCCGCAGGCCGGATGGATGGTCTGATGGAGGAACTGAAAATCCAGTTCCAGACCATCTCGGATGCCCTGAACACCCAGCATCAGGGGCAGTATCTGTTCTCGGGCGGTGTTTCCGATACCAAGCCTTCGCCGGTGGCCAATCTGGACCAGCTGGCGCTGACGGCGACGGTCGATGATGCCTTTGCCAATGGCTATCTGCGTCAGGCCAGCCGCCTGGACGATAATATCGTCATGGATACGGGCTTCCTTGCCAATGAACTGGGCAGCGAGCTGTTCCAGATATTCAAGGATATCAAGACGCTGGATGCCACGACGCCCCTGTCGGGTACGATTGACGCGACCATGAACACCGCGCTGACCGGCTTGATGCAGCGTTTTGAAGCGGCCGCAAAAAACATCGTCAACGAGCAGGGCCGTAACGGTATTTACCAAAAACGGGTCGAGGACATCATCAAGACCAACTCCGTGAAGGCCGATGCCCTTGAGATCATGGTGTCGGACAAGACGGACGCGGACATGGCCAAGGCGGTCACCGATCTGGAACTGGCGCAGGTTGCGCTGCAGGCGTCGGCACAGGTCGTAAGCCAGCTCAGGCGGGTTTCGCTGCTAGATTATATCTAACCGATGGAACGGCGGCCGCAGAGCCGCCGTTCTAGCCTTGAGGGGATGCTGACAGCGCCGCTAGTCATCCTGTGTTGACATCTAGTGCGTTTGAAAGCTTAACCAAAATAAATCTCAATGGCGACGGCACCAGATGTTGCCGGTATCGGATGTAATGACGACCAAAACCGCTGGCTATCGCATCGATACGGATGAACAGGGACAGGTCACGCTGGCTCTTCTGGGCGCATGGTCGGCGACAGGGCTTGGCCACGTCGCCTCGGCTTTGGGGGAAGAGCTGAAAGGACGCGAGGTCACGCGTCTGGAACTGGGCGAACTGGAACGGTTCGATACCGCCGGTGCGCTGGCCCTGCGTCAGGCGGCGGACGTCACAACCGACAAGGCCCTGTGGCAGGCCAATCCCCAGGCAGGCAGCATCTATCGCACCATCGCCCGCCTCGAAGACATGACCACCCCTGCGCCCAAGCGGCCGCCTGCGCTGATACGCGGGTTCAGCAAGGTGGGGCGTGGCGTCCATGATTTCGGTTCCGAGACGATGGGGTCATTCGCCTTTCTGGGGCGCTTGATCATAGCCTGTGTCACGGCACTCAAATCACCCAAGCGGATACGCTGGGCGGCATGGGTGTCGCAGATGGAAAAGGCGGGTCTGGATGCCATTCCGATCGTCGCCATCACCAACTTCTTCATCGGGGCGGTTGTCGCGTTTATCGGTGTGGACCTGCTGACCCAGTTCGGGGCAGGGGTGTTCTCGGTCCAGCTGATCGGCGTGGCGGTATTCCGCGAGTTTGCGGTGGTGATTACCGCGGTCTTGCTGGCGGGCCGTTCGGCCTCTTCGTTTGCCGCCGAGATCGGCTCTATGAAGATGAACCAGGAAGTCGACGCCATGCAGGTCATGGGTGTCGATCCGTTCCAGGCCTTGGTCATACCGCGTCTGGCGGGGCTGCTGATCATGCTGCCGCTGCTGACGTTCGTGGCCATGATGGGGGGGCTGCTGGGCGGTATCCTGGTGTCGTGGAGCCAGCTGAATCTTGGCCCGGCCTTCTTCTTCCAGCGGTTGCTGGAGGACGGCTATATGGCCAAGCACATGATGGTGGGTCTGGTTAAGGCCCCGATCTTTGCCCTGGTCGTGGCGGCTATCGGTTGCCGTCAGGGTATGGCTGTAGACGGCGATGTCGAAAGCCTCGGCTCTCGCGTGACGGGGGCCGTCGTGCAGGCGATCTTCGCTATCATCCTGCTGGATGCCGTCTTCGCCCTGATCTTTATCGAGTTGGGCATATGAGCGACGCAAATTCCCCCGTGACCCGTGACGCAGACGAAACGCCCGTCATCGAGGTGCGCGGCCTGCTGAGCCAATTCGGCGAGCGTGTCATTCACGAGAACCTCGATCTGACTGTCAACAAAGGCGAGATCGTCGGTGTCGTGGGGGGCTCGGGCACGGGCAAGACCGTGCTGCTGAACTCCATCATCGGCCTCAAGGAGCCCGAGGGCGGCGAGGTCCGCCTGTTCGGCTACGAACGTGGCAATATGACCAAGGCCGAGGCCGCCGAGGTCGAACAGCGTACGGGCATATTGTTCCAGCGCGGGGCTTTGTTCTCGGCGCTGAACGTTATGGAGAATGTCTCGGCGCCACTGATCGAGCACACCCAGCTTTCGCGCGATGTGATCCGCGAGCTGACCGAAATGAAAGTGGCAATGGTCGGGCTGAAGCCGGAGGCGCTTTACCTGAAGCCTGCCGAGCTTTCGGGTGGCATGATCAAGCGCGTGGCCCTGGCCCGTGCGCTGGCGCTGGATCCGGAGCTGTTGTTCCTGGACGAACCGACGGCCGGTCTGGATCCTATCGGTGCGGCGGCGTTTGACGAGCTCATTCTGGAACTGTCTCGCGACCTTGGCCTTACCGTATTCATGATTACCCACGACCTCGACAGCCTTTACACCATCTGTGATCACGTGGCCGTACTGGCAGACAAACATGTGGTTGCGAAGGCTCCAGTCGAGGAGCTGGAAAAGTCGGATCATCCCTGGATCAAGGAATATTTCCTGGGTCCGCGCGGGCGAGCCGCCGGAAGAAGTGCCGCTTAAGGAAGGCCGGAACGAGATGGAAAGAGACGCTCATTACGCTGCGGTCGGTATCGTCACGGTGGCCCTGTTGGTGGCCCTTGCCGTGTTCACGATCTGGCTGGCGCGCCTGCAGTTCAACAAGGACTATGATGTTTACGACATCATTTTCTATGGTCCCGTGCGCGGCCTGTCCGAAGGCGGTGAAGTGCACTTCAACGGCATCCGCGTTGGCGAGGTGACGGACCTGAACCTGAACCCCAGAAAGGGTGATCAGGTTGTGGCCCGTGTGCGCCTGAACGGCACCACGCCCGTTCGTGTGAGCAGCCGCGCCCAGTTGGAGCCGCAGGGCATCACCGGCCTGAACTATATCCAGATCACGGCGGGTGATCCCGAAACGCCTTTGTTGAAGTCGCGCTATAGCGAGCACGACGTTCCGGTGATCCAGTCCCAGGCCAGCCCGCTGGCGGAGCTTTTGACGGGGTCGGGTACGGTGCTGGCCCAGACGGTGGATGCCCTGAACCGCATCAACCGCGTGCTGTCCGACGACAACATCCGCTCCTTCTCGTCCAGCGTACGCAATGTCGAGGCGATGACGGCCGAGTTGAACGCCCGCAAGGGTATTCTGATGGAGCTGGAAGAGACGCTGAAGAAGGCCAATGAAGCCGTGACCGAATACGGCCTGCTGGCACAGGATACCCGTAACATCATCAATACGGATGGTGCGGAGGCGATTGCCAACATCAAGAAGGCGTCGGACGAGGCCCGTGAGGCGATTGCTTCGATCAACCGCTCGGCTACGGGGCTGGAGGCTCCGTTGGGCGAGTTCGGCACCACCACCGTGCCGCAAATCAATGATGCTGTGCGTCAGCTCAATCAGGCCACCCGTTCGCTGGAAGACCTGATCGAAAACGTACGCCGCAGCCCGCGTGAGTTCATCGGCCGTGCACCGGCCAAGGAAGTCGAGGTCCAGCCATGATCCGTCTGTCATCTGTTGCTGTTGTGGCTGCGGGCCTGACGCTGTCGGCCTGTGCGGTCCTGAAAACGCCCGATCCGGTACAGACCTATCGTTTCGGGACTACGCCTGCCTTTGGCGAAGGTACGGCCCAGGGCTCTGTGCCGTCATGCGCGCCGACCGGCGTGAACCTGCGTCGCGTGGAGTTCAATGCTGCGGCGCGCGGCGACCAGATCCTGACCGCCACGGGTAACGAGACGGCCTATGTCGGCGGTGCGCGCTGGGTCGGTCAGGCTTCGACCCTGTTCGAGGACGCGCTTCAGGATGGCTTTGCCACCGGGGCACCGTGCCTTCGTGTGACCAGCGGCCCGCTGACGCGCAATGCTGTCAGCCTGACGGTTGATGTGCGTCGTTTCGAGACGGTCTATTCGACCCCCGGTGCCGCGCCGGAGATCAAGATCGCTGTCTCTGTCCAACTCCTGCGCCGCGATGACCGTGCCATCATCAAGGATGCGCGTTTCGACGTGATCCAGAACGCCGATGCCAACCGCGTGTCGTCTATCGTTGCAGCCTACAACGGGGCTACGGCGGAGGCTGTCCGCAAGATTGTGGAGTGGACGGTTCAGGAAGTGGCCACCATGCCGCCGGGTGACGACACGCCTGGCACCCCTGCCAACCGCCGATAAAAAAAGAGCCGGAAGTCGATGCTTCCGGCTCTTTTCATTTCTGCTGTGACGTAGCCTTAGGCCAGACCAGCGGCGACGGTGTAGTCGGCCTCGGTCTTGGCGGCGACCTCGTCCAAAGTCACGCCATCGGCCAGTTCGATCAGTTCCAGCCCCGAACCGTCCGGCTTGACGTCAAAGGTCGCCAGATCGGTGATGATGCGGCTGACCACGCCCGTACCGGTGAGCGGCAGGGTGCAGGCCTTCAGCACCTTGGACTGGCCGTGCTTGTTGGCGTGTTCCATGACCACGACGACGCGCTTCACGCCCGCCACCAGATCCATGGCACCGCCCATGCCCTTCACCAGCTTGCCGGGGATCATCCAGTTGGCGATGTCGCCGTTCTGGGCCACTTCCATCGCACCGAGGATCGACAGGTTGATGTGGCCGCCACGGATCATGGCGAAGGAATCGGCGCTGCTGAAATAGGACGACTCGGGGATTTCCGTGATCGTCTGCTTGCCCGCATTGATCAGGTCGGGGTCCTCTTCGCCCTCATAGGGGAAGGGGCCCATGCCCAGCATGCCGTTTTCCGATTGCAGGGTAACGGTCATGCCTTCGGGGATGTAGTTGGCCACCAGCGTCGGAATGCCGATGCCGAGGTTCACATAGAAGCCGTCCTGCAGTTCCTTGGCAGCACGTTCAGCCAGTTGTTCGCGAGTACGAGCCATGACTTAGGCCTCCTTCTTGCGGACGGTGCGCTGTTCGATGCGCTTTTCCGAAACAGTCTGGATCAGGCGGTCGACATAGACGCCCGGCGTGTGGATGTGGTCCGGATCGATCGAGCCGACCGGAACGATCTCCTCGACCTCGACCACGGTGACCTTACCTGCGGTGGCCATCATCGGGTTGAAGTTGCGGGCGGTCTTGCGGAACACAAGGTTGCCGCGCTCGTCAGCCTTCCACGCCTTGATGATGGAAAGGTCCGCGACCAGACCCGTTTCCATGATGTAACGGCGGCCGTCGAACTCGCGCTCTTCCTTGCCTTCGGCCACGAGGGTGCCGACGCCGGTGGCGGTGAAGAAGGCCGGAATGCCCGCGCCGCCCGCACGGATGCGCTCGGCCAGCGTGCCCTGAGGGTTGAACTCCAGCTCCAGCTCACCGGCCAGATACTGGCGCTCGAACTCTTTGTTCTCGCCGACATAGGACGAGATCATCTTCTTGATCTGGCGGGTTTCCAGCAGCTGGCCGAGGCCGAAGCCGTCCACGCCCGCATTGTTGGAAATCACGGTCAGGCCCTTGACGCCGCTGTCGCGCAGACCGGCGATCAGGTTCTCGGGGATGCCGCAAAGGCCGAAGCCGCCGGACATGACGGTCATGCCGTCGAATGTCAGGCCCTCCAGCGCGGACTTCACGTCAGCGTAGATCTTTCCCATGTCACTCCCTTTTTTCACCGTCTGATGAATATTGCGGTCTTAACCTCCCTTAAAGCGGGAAAGAGCCTGCCGCAAGACATGGACAGAACAGCGCAATGTTCGTCTGTCGGTTGACGTATACTGCGGGGGCACTCAAACAAGTTCACATTAAAGTCGCAATCTGGAGGGCGTTATGCGTTTGCGAAACTTTTCGGTAGCCTGTGCTGCACTGCTTTTGGCCAGCGGGGCACCGATGGTGGCCTTTGCGGACAGCCCCACCTATCAACAGCCGCCGGCACCGATCGCTCAGATCCTCGACAGCGCACCGACACCGGGCGTCAGCGTCAGCCCTGATCGCAAGACCCTGCTGCTGACCGAGCGCAGCAACCTGCCGTCGATCCAGGAACTGTCCGAGCCGATGCTGCGTCTGGGCGGCTATCGCATCAATCCGCGCAACAATGGCCGCGCGAATTCCCAGATCAGCTGGCTCAAGGGCCTCAGCTTCCAGTCGGTCGCGGGCGGCGAGGCCCGTCCGGTGACGGGACTTCCGGCCAATGTGCGACTGACCTCGACCTCGTGGTCGCCGGACGGCCAGAAGGTGGCCTTCCTGGTCAACGCCGAAAGCGGTCTGGAACTGTGGGTCGCAACCGTGGCGGATGCCAAGGCCAAGCGCCTGACCCGCGGTATCGTCAACGCCACGGCCACCGGCGGCTTCGACTGGCAGCCGGACAGCAATGGCCTGATGGTCCTGACGGTCCCGGCCAACCGCGGTCCGGCACCTGTGACCGACCGCCCGCCGACGGGTCCGGTGGTGGACGAGACGGGCGGCCGCGTCGCTCCGGTTCGCACCTATCAGGACCTTCTGAAGGATCCGACCGACGAGGCCCTGTTCGACTATTATTTCACGTCCCAGCCGGCTTTCGTGAATCTGGATGGACGGCTGCGTACCGTGGGACAGGCGGGCGTATATATCGGCGCGTCCCTGTCGCCGGATGGCCGCTACGTGCTGCAGACGCGCGTGAAGAAGCCGTACTCCTACGTGGTCCCGACCAGCCTGTTCCCCAGCGAAACGGTGGTCACCGACCTGAATGGCCGTTTGGTGCATCAGGTGTCGGACCTGCCGCTGCGCGACAATATCCCAACCGCTTTTGACGCCGTGGCCACCGGCCCGCGTGCCGTCAGCTGGCGTGCCGATGCCGATGCAACCCTGGTGTGGACCGAGGCGCAGGATGGCGGCGATCCGCGCAATGCCTCCGAAGTACGCGACCGCGTATTCATGCTGCGCGCGCCGTTCAACGATGCCGCCGTGGTTCTGGCCGACCTCAAGGCCCGCTATGCCGGAACCCAGTGGGGCCGCGACGATGTGGCCATCGTCAACAGCCGCTGGTTCCAGAATCGTCAGGAAACCCGCCTGCTGGTGAACCCGTCCAACCCGCAGCAGCAGCGTGTGCTGGTCCAGCGCAACTATCAGGACCGCTATAACGATCCGGGCTCGGTCATCGTCGAGCCGAACGGTCGTGGCCGCAGCCTGATCCGCTTTACCGCCGATGGCCAGAAGGTGTTCGTGACGGGCGCGGGCGCGACCCGCGAAGGGGCCTATCCGTTCCTCGATGTCATGGACCTGAACAGCGGCGAGACCGAGCGTCTGTGGCGCTCTGCACAGGGCGAGTACGAATCTCTGGTCGGTATTCTGGACGACAACGGCCGCCGCCTGCTGACCAGCCACCAGACCAAGACCCAGCCCACCAATCTGCGGATCCGCGATCTGGACGGCGCGATCACGCCGCTGACCAACTTCCCCGATCCGGCCCCGCAACTGGCCGATGTGACCAGCCAGCTGATCACCTATACCCGCAACGACGGTGTCCAGCTGTCGGGTACGCTTTATCTGCCCGCAGGCTATGACAAGGACCGTGACGGCCCGCTGCCGCTGCTGATGTGGGCCTATCCGGCAGAGTTCACCGACGCCGCCGTGGCCGGTCAGGTCGTGGACAGCGACAACCGCTTTGTCCGTCCGGGCGGCAGCAGCCACCTGTTCCTGCTGACACAGGGCTATGCCATCCTCGACAATCCGACCATGCCGATCATCGGCGTGGATGGGGCAGAGCCGAACGACACCTATATCGAGCAACTGACGGCCAGTGCCGAGGCGGCGGTCGAAGCGGTGGTCGCTCTGGGGGTCGCGGACCGCGAGCGCATCGCCGTGGGCGGTCACTCCTATGGCGCGTTCATGACGGCCAACCTGCTGGCGCATACCGATCTGTTCAAGACCGGCATCGCGCGTTCGGGTGCCTATAACCGCACCCTGACGCCGTTCGGCTTCCAGGCCGAGCAGCGCAACTATTGGGAGGCGACCGAGACCTACAACCGCATGTCGCCCTTCACCTATGCCAACAAGATCAACGAGCCGATCCTGTTGATCCACGGCGAGGCGGACGCCAACTCCGGCACCTTCCCGATCCAGTCCGAGCGCTTCTATGCGGCGCTGAAGGGTAACGGCGCGACGGCGCGTTATGTCGTCCTGCCGCTGGAGGACCACGGCTATCGCGCCCGCGAGAGCGTGGGCCACACCCTGTATGAAATGGTCAGCTGGCTTGACCGCTGGATGAAGCCGCAAGCTTCCCAGCAGGCCGGTCAGGCGCAGTAAAAGCGAAAGGCGGGGTCAAAAGCCCCGCCTTTTTCTTTGTTTCAGGCCCATTCCTCGTCTTCTGTGAAAACGATGGTCAGCCAGCGGTTGGGATTGTCTTCGCCGATCATCTCGCCGATGCGGTCGCGCAGGTCGTCCCATTCCGACAGCGGGCGGGGCGGGCTGTTGGGGCGGACGATGAAATACAGGGTGATTTCCTTGGCGCGGCCCACCTTGGCGACATAGCTGCGAAACGAGACAAAGCCCTCTTCACGCACGATCCGGCTGGCGATGGCATCGACGCTGTCCTTGAAGCCGGGCGGGGCGATCAGCAGCATGTCGGAAACCGCGCTGCGTACGGTCGAAATGGGCATGGGAATGATGATCAAGCACACCACGGCCAGCACAAGCGGGTCGATATAGGGCGCGAACCTGTCCAGCGAGGTGCCCTCTATGGCCATGCCGATGGCGAAGGCAATCAAGAGGGCCGAAGTGATGGCCCCGGACATGGCCCATCCTTTCGCATCCAGCCGCAGGAACTCGGAATCTATCTTCTTGTTGGCGTGTCCCTCGATGATGGCCAGCACGAAACAGACGGTGGCGACGATGGCGGCATAGATGGTCGCCACGCCGAAATCGATCTCGCGACCGCCGGCCATGAAACTGCCGACCGCATTCAGAAGCGCATAGCTGGCCACCGAGATCAGCAGTATGCCGTTCAACGCCAGCACCATAGGCTCCAAATGCCAGAAGCCGACGCTGAAACGGTTCTGCAGGCCGCGGGGCAGGGGCTGATAAAGCGCAAAGCGGGTGATCAACTGGACCACCAGCAGGGACAGCAGGCTCATGGCCGCATCGACCAGCGTGTAGACACCGTCAAAGGTGATGGAAAAGGACCGCGCCAGCAGGCCCAGAACGATCCCCGCCAGGGCAACGATCAGCGATCCAATGATGGAGGCCTTCAACACCCGCGTCTCGGTGTTCAGTCCCAAAGTGTTGAGTGTTGCCTCGACCATGAATGTCCGTCAGTTGGCGAACTCCGCTGATTGGGCCGCCTTTTCGGAAACGGAACGATCCACATCGCCACTGGTGCCACTGAATATGGCAAATGCGCCAATCAGAAGGACAGCGGCCAACAGGGTGGAGATGACAAGGATGGGCAGAACCGATTTGCCCTTGCCGCTACTGCGCACATAATCGGCATCAACGGGGCGGCCTTGCTGTACGGCATCGGCTGCTTTTTTGTGACGGTCGCGCTCTACGGGTTCCATAGGGTTCCTTTCTCCTTGATGACCCCCTTGAAGCCAACGCGATCCAGACTTGGCCGTTCCGCTAGCGATCCCATTCAGGCACATCGCCATAAAGGCCGGACAGAAAACCGATAAAGGCGCGCACCCGCGTCTCGGCCCGCGCCCGTCCGGCGGTCAGGGCAAAGATGGCGATGTCGGACGCCCCGCTATAGGTGGGCAAGACCACCCTCAGGCGGCCATCCTTCAGTTCCTCGCCCACATCCCATGTCGAGCGCAGGGCGATGCCGGCACCGGCCAGCACCAGTTCGCGGGCGACCTCTGACGAATTGGTGCGCACGCGGCTGCGCGCTCGAAAGGTGACGGGGCCGGTCGGACCTTCCAGTCGCCAAAGGGACTGGTTCTCGGCGGCCAGCTGGGCGTGATCGCGCAGGGCATCCAGTGTTTCCGGGGTGCCGTGGCGGGCAATATAGTCCGGGCTGGCGCACAGGACGCGGCGGTTGGGTGCCAGTTTGTGCATGGCCGGATTGGCTGGGTCATGCGCGCCGATGCGCACGGCGACGTCCACATCCTCGGCCAGCAGATCCACAAAGGCGTCGGTCAGGTTCAGTTCCAGCGTCAGGCGCGGGTTGTTCTCCAGAAACGGCTGAAGATAGGGAGCCAGTCTGCGCCGCCCGAAAGAGGTTGGCGCGGTAACGCGCAGCAGGCCGCGGGCCTGGGTGGTGCGCCGCGAGACTGAGGCCTCCAGGTCTTCGACACCGTCCAGAAGCTGTTGGGCCCGCTCATAGACAAGGCGTCCGGCCTCGGTCGGGGCAAGGCGGCGCGATGTGCGCTCGATCAGACGCACGCCAAGGCGGTCTTCCAGCCGTGCCAGCCTGCGCGAGGCGACGGCGGGCGAAAGATCCAGCCTGCGGGCGGCTGCCGACAGGCTGCCTTCCTCAAGGGCGCGGACGAAGATTTCATACTCGGCCAGCATGGTGAACTCTCATCTTTGCGATTTATGCAAAGATAGACCTCATTCTTATTCATGGATAGCGGGGATATCAGCCGCTAGGGTGATCCCAGAATGAGGAGAGCCATCATGTCCATCCCGATGATCCGCCAAGGCAAGTTGAATGTCGCCAATGCGCTGGATGTCTTCATCCGCGAGCGTGCGGCACCGGGAACGGGTGTGTCGCCGGAAACCTTCTATTCCGTTCTGGAGGGCCTGGTTGACCGCTTTGCCGACAAGAACCGCGAACTGTTGGCCAAGCGTGACCAGATCCAGTCGCGCATCGACGGCTGGCACCGGGCCCGACCCGGCCAGCCGGATCAGGGCGAGTATCAGGCCTTCCTGAAGGAGATTGGCTATATCGAACCGGAGGTGGAGGATTTCACCGTCGGCACGGCCAATGTCGATCCGGAACTGGCGACAATGGCGGGGCCTCAGCTGGTCGTGCCGCTGACCAATGCCCGCTATCTGCTGAACGCTGCCAATGCCCGCTGGGGCAGCCTGTACGATGCCTTCTACGGCACGGATGCTCTGGGCGATCTGCCGCAAGGGGGCGGCTATGACGCCGTGCGCGGCCAGAAGGTGATCGATGAGGCGCGCGGGTTTCTGGATAATGCCGCGCCGCTGGCAAAAGGCAGCCATGCCGAGGCTGTGGCCTATCGGATCGAGGCCGGTGCCTTGGTCGTGGAACTGAAGGATGGCTCGCGTACGGGCCTTGCCGCTTCCGGCACATTCGCTGGCTATGCCGGAGAGGCCGCTGCGCCGTCGGGTGTTCTGTTTAAGCACAACGGCCTGCATTTAGAGATCGCCATCGACCGCAACCATCGGATCGGCGCGACCGATCGGGCGGGTGTGGCCGATGTGATCGTCGAAGCGGCCCTGACGGCCATCTGCGACGCCGAGGACAGCGTGGCCGCCGTGGATGCCGAGGATAAGGTCCTGGTCTACGGAAACTGGCTGGGCCTGATGAAGGGCGACCTGTCGGCGCGGTTCACCAAGGATGGCCAGTCGATGGACCGCACCATGAACCCCGACCGCCAATACACCGCGCCGGATGGTTCATCCCTGAAGTTGAAAGGCCGCAGCGTGCTGTTGAAGCGCAATGTCGGCCTGCACCTGACGACCGATGCGGTGCTGGATGGGCAGGGGCGTGAAATCCCCGAGAATATACTGGATATCGCCATCACCGGCCTGATCGGTCTGCACGATCTGAAGCGTCCTGAAACGGAGCGCAACAGCCGTGCGGGCTCCATCTATGTGGTCCGTCCCAAGATGCATGGCTCCGAAGAGGTGGCCTTTGCCAGTGCCCTGTTCGCGGCGGTCGAGGACGGGCTGGGTCTGCCGCCGCTGACGATCAAGATGGGCATTATGGACGAGGAGCGCCGCACCAGCGTCAACCTGCGCAACTGTATCGCCGCGGCCAAGGATCGGGTGGTCTTCATCAACACCGGCTTCCTCGACCGCACGGGCGACGAGATCCACACCATGATGGAAGCGGGGCCGGTGGTCCGTAAGGAAGCGGTCAAGGCGACATCGTGGATCAAGGCCTATGAGGATCGAAACGTCGATATCGGTCTGTACGCAGGCCTGTCCGGCAAGGGGCAGATCGGCAAGGGCATGTGGGCCGCGCCCGATCGCATGGGCGACATGCTGGCCACCAAGGCCGGACATCCCAAGGCGGGTGCCTCCACCGCATGGGTGCCGTCACCGACGGCTGCGACCCTTCATGCCCTGCATTACCATCAGGTCGATGTCTGGTCCGTTCAGCAGGAACTGGCCGCCCGTGCCGAAACGGGACTGGAGCCTTTGCTGACCCTGCCGCTGGCGACCGAAAACTATTCGCCCGAGGATATCCGGCAGGAGCTGGAGAATAACTGTCAGGGCATTCTGGGCTATGTCGTGCGCTGGATCGATCAGGGCGTCGGCTGTTCCAAG
>NZ_DJFS01000027.1:0-87921 GCF_002432125.1 Brevundimonas sp. UBA5866 | reverse complement strand
CAGCACATCGCCAACTGGCTGCATCACGGAATCACCACCGAGGATCAGGTGATGGAGATTCTGAAGCGTATGGCGACGGTGGTCGATCGGCAAAATGCGGGCGATCCAGCCTATCGCCCGCTGGCCCCCTCATACGACGGTCCAGCCTGGCACGCATCGGTTGCACTAATTTACAATGGTCGGGGTGAAGCCAATGGCTACACCGAACATCTGCTAACATCGTTCCGCCGTAAGGCAAAACAAGCTTAAGCGTCACATTTTAGAACATTATATTTGGAGGCACCCCATAAAAGCGGGGTGTCTCTTTTCGACACAAATGCTTGCAAATATCCCTGAGTGGCCATAAACCGCTGCTTTGTTAACACCACTTAACCACGTTCCTCCAAGATTCTGCCGTTTTTGGGCCTGAATCGTATCAAAACGGGATGGCACGGGTTTTGGAATGTTGACCTCAGATCGCACCGTGGGGGTGGGGTCGATGCCGGATCTGGCACGAGGGGCAAGACACAATGCGTATCGGTGCACACAACCGCACGTATGCTGGCCAGGCGCGCAATGCCGTGGCCGGGACTGTGCTTGCTGCCTGCTTGATCAGTGTCGCCAGCGCGGCTTCCGCGCATATTGTGCCGACGCCGGGTCTGCCTGCGGGCCGCGATACGAACGAACTGTCGGTACAGGTGCAGGGTGTCATCAGCCCTCGCTGCGCTATGGGCTCGGGCCGTACTGTCAACATGGGTGATCTGAACCGTGCGGCGCTCGCGCGTGTCGATCTGCATCTCACCTGCAACCTGCCTTTCACGCTTCGTATGCGTGCGGCCAACGGTGCGCTGAAGCATGCCGTAATGCCGGGCGGCCAGGGCGGTTACAGCGGTGCCGTGCCTTACGGCATGGATGTCAACGTACCGCTTCTGGAGCCGATGCTGACCCGGATGGGGGGCGTGTTCAGCGGCTCTCAATTGAGGGCGGGTGTGGCTCTGGACAGCCGTCAGGCCATTGCTGCCGGTGGGGCGGTCATCAAATTTTCCACGCCCGGATCAAATAACGATCTTCTGGCTGGAGAGTATTCAGAAGTTATAACTTTGACTTTGGAACCTAAAATATAGTCAAAGCTGTAAACTGAATTTCATCAAAAAAGATGAAATGTATTTCAAGCGTAAAACGATACAGTATTTGTAACAACGCGTAGTGTCTTCCATCTGATGCGGCCTTCTAAGGTGGGCATTGAGATCAGATTGGTTCAATTGAAATCTAACGGAGCAATCCAATGAAACTTTCTTCGATCCTGTGCGGCGCCGCCGCTGTCGCTCTCTTGGCTACCTCGGCTCAAGCACACGGCTACGGTTTGCCTGGCCACGGCAATCCGCCGAGCGCACCGCTGGAAAAATGGGGTGAGCACGTCACCAACCCGGATACGCCTCGCCACCAAGACTACGGCAACTACAATGGCACCACCTGGGACGGCGTGCCGAGCACCAACATCGAGTCGCGCTGGGCTGCTAATCGCACCGTTCGCGGCAACATTGGCGACGCTGGCACCAAGGACGGTGCAACCTTTACGCTGCGCGGCACCGTTACCCCGCACTGCGTGTTCTACACCGGCACCAACGACAACCTGAGCTTCAACTTCGGCCAGATCGGCGTTTACGCTTCGGAAAACCACGGCCCGGCCCTCGCATTCGACCAAGTCGCTGGTGCCTCGCTGCACTTCCGTACGAACCTGGCCGGCTGCAACACCAAGAACAAGGTGCAGCTGTCCCGTACCCAAGCCAGCCTGAAGACCACGCCGCAGTTCGGCTATGACTCGCTGCACTTCACCACCGAGATCCCGTACTCGGTGAAGGCTTCGTTCCGCGCTCCGGGTGACGCTGCCAGCTCGACGACCGCTACCGATCGTCTGCTGCAGATGACCGCCGGTCAAACCAGCCCGGCACCGGTCACCTTCGGTGCCTGGAAGTCGCCGATGACCATCATCGTCGATCTGGGCAAGGCCGATAAGTCGCTGGTCGCCGGCGAATACACCGGTTCGTTCAACGTGGTGATCCAGGCTCTCTAAGTCTGGAACATTAAAGAGGGCACCCGGGTCGATATCGGTCCGGGTGTCTTTTTTAATTCCGTTCTCATGCAGGTGCGGCCAGGCGTGGCATCGCAGTTGCAAAACCGGCGATAGGCAATGCCGCGTTGCCTCAAGCTGGGACGCTTCTACGGAAGCGAAAATTTTTAGGGGCCCTCAATGTCGTCATTACGTCTGCGTGAATATCTCAAACCGCGTTCTGTTTTGGCTGTGTCGGCACTGTTGGTCGCCAGCGCGAGCATTGGCGCGACGGCGTGGGCCATGCGGGTGGCCCCGATGGTTTCAGAACTGACGACCACAGGTGTGGGATCTGCGGCCCGTATTGAAGTCGGCAACGTCGGTGCCGCACCGATGCCGTTCGAGACCACGATCACGCGTATGGAACTGGATGAGGACGAGAACCTCATTGAGACCCCGGCGGATGAAAACTTCCTCGTATTCCCGCCGCAGGGAATCGTGGGCGTGGGTGGCCGCCAAATGGTGCGCGTGCAATGGGTCGGAGCCCCCAATCTAGATGCCTCCGAGGCCTATTACCTCTGGGTCAAGCAGCTTCCGATCAATACCGATGTGGAACAGTCCGAAGAGATGGTGGGCTCGGCCAGTGTGCAGGTTCTGTACACAATGAAAGCCCTGATCGTCGTCGCGCCTGAAGGGGCCGAGCCGGACGTAAGCGTTGTGTCCGCAACGCCAGTGACCATGACCGTGAGTGAAAATCCGGAAGTGGAAGGCATCGAGGTCGTCGATGAGGCCGCGGACGGTACCCCCGCCGAAACTCGTACCGTGTTTGGTGTCCGGGTCACGGTCGAGAACAAGGGGCGTCGTTATGCCCTGATGTCCGGTGCCACCTGGACGGTGTCCGGCACTGACGTATCGGGACAGTCATATGTCCACCAGTTCAGCGGCGAAGAAATATCCCAGCACGTCGGTGTAGGCTTCCTGCCGCCGCGCAACGGGCGTCGTAACTTCGAGCTGCCGACGGCTGTCGCGCTGGATGCATCCAAGCCGATCAACGTCACATTCTCGCGGTGATGATCGATGAAGCCCCGTAACACTTGGGTGGCCTCGACATCCGGCGTCGCTATGGCGTGGATGATCGGGATGGCCCCGGGCATGGCAGAGGCGCAGGATGCCGCGCCGGAAGTGGTGCCCGTTCCGGAACAGGCAGACCCGGCCAGCCGTCCGCCTCGCCCCAATATCAACCCGTATGATCGCGACATCGCCATGACGGTGCCGCTGCACTTCAACAACCGCGTGCTGGGCGAGTTGGACGTGCTGTTGACACGGGACGACCGTTTCAGGGTCCGCAGCGATAGTTTCATCACCCAGATTTCCCCTCTGCTCACCGAAGAGGCCCGTGCCGAATTGGCACGCGAGCTGGAAGGGCGGGATATGTTCGAGGCTGAGGACATCAATGCCAGCGGCATCAGCCTGAACTATGATCCGGACCTGCTAGCCGTACTGGTGCTGCGGATCGATCCGTCACGTCGTGCGGTCGAGCGTTTGTTCGAAGACGTCAATCCGGAAGGGAAGGGCCTGGAGCCTGAACCCTTCTCGGCCTATCTGAATACCAACATCAGCATATCCAAGGATCACAGCGCGTCGGGCGTGTCCGATCCTTTCGTCGGCCTGACGGGTGCGATCCGGTACAAGAATCTCGTACTCGAGACAGAGTTCGTCGGTGACAGAAATCTTGGTGGCGGTGAATACGAGGTTCAGCGCCAGTATGCCCGTTTGGTCTATGACGAGCCGGAGAAATACCGCCGCTGGTGGTTGGGGGACCTTGTTCCCGAATATCGTGGCCGCCAAGGCTATGCCAATATCGGCGGCATCGGCGTAGCGCGCCAGCGCCGCACCTTTGATACCTTCCAGCGCAGCATACTGTCCGGCGATCGCAAGATCATTCTGCAGGAAGACTCGATTGTCCGCGTGACCCGAAACGGTTTGTTGGTGCGGGAATTCCAGCTCAACGCCGGTCAGTACGACCTGTCCAACCTACCGTTGGAATATGGCTCCAACGATCTGAAGATCGAGATCCAGAACCCTGCCGGCAGGGTGCAGACGGTTAACTATTCTGCCTATCTGGATTCCATCGACCTGGAGCCGGGCGACTATGAGTATGGCGCGTTCCTGGGCAAGACGAACACCAACTTCATAGGTTCGCCGGAATATTCCGATGGCGATTGGGTGTTCTCGGGCTATTGGCAAAAAGCGTTCGAATCCCGTCCGGCTATCGGCTTTGGCCTTCAACTCAGCGAAGCGGTGCAAACCGGCTCGGCGCAGTCGCAGCTCATTCTGAGGAACGGTTCGCGTCTTCGCGGCGATGTGGCCGTCAGCGAGGGCCCCCTGGGTGCCGGATATGCCGGTATGCTCACCTACGAGCATCTCGTGGACTCTGGTGAGACACGGGATAGCTGGGCCGTGGCGGCAGACTATACGTCTGAAAACTTTGCGGTTCTCGGCAACGTAGGGTCGTCCAACGCCATCGAGTGGGCTTTTTCCGCATCCTATACGCACCAGTTTTCGGTGGATTGGGGCGTGACCTTTGCAGGCTCATACCAGACGTCCCGCCTGGCCAATGTGGACAATGGCTACTCGCTCAGCGCCTATACCAGCTACCAGATCTTCCGGAATGTCGACGTTCAGTTCGGTGCGACCTATTCGGATCTGGGCTTTGATGACCGCGGTGGTGACTGGAACTTTACCGTTGGCATCGTCTGGCAACCGCGCGGCGATCGCCGTGTCGAGGGTCGCTATACCTCCCAGGAGAATGCCTCCAGCGTTCGCTACTCGCAGATTGCCGATAACCGCGTTGGCGGGTGGGGTTATAACGTCGGCGTAGGTTATGCCGATGGGCCGGCCAATGTGTCGGGCGGCGTGAACTATATGGGCAACCGTTTCGAAGGCGGGGTCAGCCACGCGTCCTTCGGCAACAGCTTCAGTGATGTTACCAGCCGTCAGATCACCAGCGCCCGTATCGGTACCGCGCTGGCCTACACCGGCGGTCAGTTCGCCGTCAGCCGACCGATCTTCGACAGCTTTGCGATGGTTCGCGCCCACGAGTCACTGGGAGGCCGCGATACCATTATCGGCGATGACTTCTCGCGCGGTCGCTATATGGGGCGCAGTGGTCCGTTGGGACCAGCAGTGGCAAATGCCCTGGCATCCTATGTGAACCAGACCCTGTATTACGACGTCGTTGATGTTCCGGCCGGCTATGACATCGGCGATGGCTTGCGCAGAGTGCACCCCGGCTATCGCAGCGGCTATCTGATTACGGCCGGCAGCGACGCTTTCGTTTCGGTGATGGGCCGTTTGACCGGCCGCAGCGGGGGGGCGGTTTCGCTCATGTCCGGGCGGCTGAGCGACAAGAACGACACCGAGATGAAGCCGGAAATCTTCTTCACCAACTCGGTTGGCCGTTTCGCGGCACAGAAACTGAAACCGGGGCACACCTATAAGGTCGAGCTGTTCTCCAGCCCGACCGAGACATTCGAGTTCACCATTCCTGAAGATAACGAAGGTCTTTATGATCTGGGTGTGGTGGTACTTTCGATCCTTGATCCCGAGCCATGACAGGAGGCCGCCCTATGAAAATGCGTGCAATACGATGCCTTTCGTCGCTTGTCCTCGCGCTCGGCCTGACCGCGACCGCGACGGGAGCCTATGCCGATCGCCCCGAGCGGAACTGTTTTGCAGAGATCGTAAGCGACTCTTCATGGCGTATCCTGCACGATCCGCACGGATCGGCGATCAACAGCTTCCCGTTCGAGCTTCGCGTTACCAATCGCGGCAATATCGACTGCAATGGGCGCATCCGCATCCGCACAGACGACAATACCGCCCGTCTGCACAACGCAGAGACGGGGCAGTATATCGCCTACGACATGGAGGACGCGCGCACAGGTTTTGACGTGACGCCGCCGGAGTTCGCCTCGCGTCCGATCGCAGCCACCCTTCGTGTCTCGCCAAATGGCGTCGCGGCGAATGGCTATGCTGTCAGAGTCGCACCGCAGGGCAATCCGGGAGCTGGACAGTTCATCCAGCAGGTGACGTTCGACTATATCAGCCCCAATTCCAAAGAGGTACTGGCCAGCCGAACCATACCGATCATCTACGAAGTCCGCGCCTCGGCCCGCATCGGGTTGAAGGGCGAATATTCGCGCATCGGCGGTATCCGCACCATCAGCCTCGGTGAACTGGAAGATCGCACCTACAGCCCGCGCACGGTGGTGACGGTCGACTCCACCCGCAGCTATCTTTTGAACGTGCGTTCGGAAAATCAGGGCCGTCTCGTGCATCAGGACCCGGCATGGAAGATCCCCTACCGCCTGCGTATGGGGAGTGTCGATGTGGACCTGAGCAGCCCCTTCCAGTTCCAGCGCAACAGCCGACATGCCGTAAACGACGAGTATCCGCTTCAATTCCTGGTCCAGGACACGAGCGGAAAGCGGGCAGGTCGCTATAGCGACATCCTGCATTTCACCGTCACGGCGATATAAAATGAAAACGCCCCGACCGGATGGTCGGGGCGTCTGCTTTTCAGGTGTCCGGGATCAGCCGGATTCAGATCGGCTGGATCGTCAGGAAAACGGTCAGAGGCTGTTCCAGGGTCACGTTCTGGAAACGATAGCTTACGGTCTTGATCGTCGCCATGTTGGAACGACGCAGGACCTGACCACCGCTCTTGGCCAGCTCTACAGGGCGGTTGTTGTAGACCATCTGTGCCCGCTCGCCATCGCCCAGCTGGCGGTAGTTGGCCGTGATCGTATAGCCGCCGGGGTTGTTGCAGGCCTCGATGACGCTGCCGCTGACCCCTTCACCGGCGACGATGTCGCGGTCAGGGCGAACCCAGCATGATACGGGCACGCGCGCCCGGACCTGAAAGGTCTGGGACCCCGCATCCTTGGCGTGAACGACGCCCGGCGCGACCATCAGGGCCGCAGCGGCCACCAGGCCGGCAAGGATCGACTGTTTGCACTGTGCTGAATTCATAAATGACGCTCCCGTCACTGCATCTTCACAGGGACCATAGGGCGGCAGCTATTAACTCTACGCGATCAGACAGGCTTAGCGGCTACTTAAAGTTCAAGGTCAACAGCCACTTAACCATAGGGTGGACATGGTGCCGGCCAGCCCGCCGCTGTTGGCGATTTCGTTGCTATTCGACTTTTGTCAGCGCGCGACAAGCCGCATTATAGGCCGTTGATTCGAGTTTGACGGGAAACCCCCATGCCGTTTCAGGTGTACAAAGGTAAGGGCCGCCATGCGCGGCGGGTGATCCACACGCGCACGGGCGGATTGCTCTTTCGCTTGCTGACCAATTGGCTGCGTCGCGGAGCCTTTTCGGCCCGCCTGTGATGACGCCGCATCCGGTATTCGGCGATGCGCCTGTAACCATATTCGAGCGCATGTCCGGCCTCGCGCGGGAATATGGCGCGATCAATCTGGGACAGGGCTTTCCGGAAGATTCCGGCCCTATAAAGCTGCGAGAGCGTGCGGCCAATGCCGTTGTGAACGGCTGGAACCAATATGCGCCGTCGCGTGGCTTGCCCGAACTGCGCGATGCGGTGGCGGCCCATTACAACCGCATGCAGGGCACCTCCTACACCAGTGATGAAATCGTCATCACATCGGGCGCGACCGAAGCGATTGCAGCATCTATCGCGGCGTGGGTAAGGCCCGGTGACGAGGTCATCATTTTCGAACCCGCCTATGACGCCTATCGCCCCTTGATCGAGCGGGCCGGTGGTGTGGTCAGGGCGGTGGTCTTGTCACCGCCGGATTGGGCCATAACGCATGAAGCCCTGTCGGATGCCCTGACTGAAAAAACACGGGCGGTTCTGTTCAACAATCCGCTGAATCCGGCCGGGCGCATGTACACCGCCGAAGAGCTGTCCATTCTGGCGCGGATCTGTGTCGATCACGAGCTGCTGGTGATCAGCGACGAGGTCTGGGAGCACGTCAGACTGGGAGACAGGCGGCATGTGCCGCTGTCCCTGATCGACGGCATGGCGGATCGCACGATAAAGATTGGATCGGCGGGCAAGATGTTTGGACTGACCGGATGGAAGGTCGGTTTTGTCTGTGCGCCGGTGCGCTTGGTCGATCCGGTGGCGCGCGCCCATCAGTTCCTGACCTTTGCGACCCCGCCATTGCTACAGACCGCTGTGGCCGAGGGGCTGGGCTGGGATGGCCGCTGGTATGACGATATGGCACAAGGCATGGGCCGCAGCTATCGCCTGCTCAAATCCGCCTTGGAGGCAGAGGGCTATAGCTGTCTCGAGAGCGACGGCACCTATTTCCTGAATGTGGATCTTAAGGCTTCGGGTATCGCTCTTGGTGATGCCGATTTCTGTGAGGTCTGCGTGCGTGAGCACGGTGTCGCCGCCATTCCGGTTTCGGCCTTCGTCACTACAGAAGGGCAGGGACATATCGTACGGCTGTGTTTTGCAAAGCCCGACGATGTGCTGATCGAGGCGGCGGGCAGGCTGGGCCGGGCCCGTAAAATGGTCGGTAAGCGTTGACCTGAAGGGCAGGATCGCACAGACAGCCCGAAGTTGAGTTTAGGTAACCATGTCTCGCGCAGATCATCTGACCCGTGCCGCCGCCGCCGCCGTGGTGATGGCGCTGTTAGTATCAGCGCCCCAGGTACACGCGGCCCCCAACGGCGATCGTATGCCGGCATCCGGGCCGGTCGTCGTACGGGGCTCGGACGAAGCCGTCCGGGAATATAGCTTGACGGTAAGGCGCAGGGTCCTGGCCACCAGCATGGCTGACCTGGAGCGCTTTGGAAATGCCGCGCTGGCAGAGGTTACAGCGGAGAACCTCAGCCGCCTCCAGCATGTAACAAGCGTCCTGATCGAGCAGCACGAGTTTGAAGCGGCTACGCTTTGGAATGCGCGTCTCAAGACGATGGCGGCCAAGGCTGGCAACGCCGACTATTTGGCACTGGTCGAGATCAACGAAGTCGCCGTGCGTCTAAAGCGCGACCGCGATGTGCAAGCCGCCGAAATCGATGCCCTGATAGCTAGGCAGAAGGGGTGGCTTCCAAAGGCCGTGGCGCGGGGTCTCATGGCGCGTCACCTGTTGTTGCAGGAGCAGGGCGTCGCCGCCCTGCGTATGGTTCAATCGGCGCTGTCCTATGTGCCCGACGGCGGTATGACCGAGGCCTCGGTCGGCGCGAACCTGTGGCGGCTGGCGGGGTTGGCGCATAGCCAGTTGGACGATGTTCCCGGCTTTCTGCGTGTCATGCACCTGTCCGAGGACTGGGTGACCCGAACCGATTATCCGGCACCCGGTTATGAGCCGATGTTCAATCTGGCAATGACATTGGGTTATGTCGGTCGTCAGGAGGCTGCGAAGCAAACCCTGCAGACCTACAGCGAACTGGCTCGACATGCCGGAACGCCGGTACGTTTGAGCATGGCGGGGGTGCTGTGCGGATATATCGCCTCGGCCCGTGATGACTGGTCGGGTGTTCTGGATTGCTATGCTCCGTTCGGCACGGATCTGAAGGCTCCGGCACCGATGAACGATCTGATGCTGGTGCGCCGTGCGATTGCCTATTCCCGCACGGGACAGGTGGCACTGGCGCGGCGCGACATTGCCAATCTGCGCGAAAAGCTGGATCAGGGCGTGCTGAAAATGTCGCCGCAGATCCAGCGTGCCGAAGCCGAGTACATGATTGCCTCGGGGGATTATCGCCGGGGGATCAATGCCCTGCGCGACTATTATGTCAGCGAGAACCGCCGCTCTGTTCTGGCCTCGTCGGCTGTCATGGGCGATATCGTCGGCGACCTGGAGGCCGAGCTTCAACTTGAGCGCGGTCAGATCGCCGATCACAACCGCACGATTGCAACCCTGTGGTGGATGTTTGCGGCGATGACCCTGTTGGGGGCTGGCGCAATGTTGCTGCTGTACCGCCAGTGGCGCATGGCCAAGGCCTTGGCACGGGCGCGTGATCTTGAACGCGATCTGCACGCGCGTCGCAGCCAGTTTTTTGCCGATGTCAGCCACGAGATCCGCACGCCCCTGAATGGCGTCGTGGCAATGGCCGATGCGCTCAGCAAGGAGCAACTGCCGCCGGATGTGGCCGAGAAGGTCAGGCTGATCGCGACCTCCAGCGAAATGCTGAACCGCCTGCTGTCCGATGTGCTGGACAACGCCAAGATGGATGCAGGCGAACTGACCATCGAGACCGAGGTGTTCGATCTGTATCGGGTCGTGCGCGACGTCGAGGCCCTGTGGCGCGACAAGGCCGAGGCCAAGGGGCTGACGCTGAAGCTGCAACTGGATGAAGGCGAGAATTTCTGGGTGCGCGGGGACAGTGTCCGTCTCTGTGAAGTGCTGAACAATCTGATCAGTAACGCGCTGAAATTCACCCCTGAAGGCAAGATTTTGATCAGCGTCGTCCGTCTGCCGAGCGAGCGCAGCCTGTTCGTGGTGACGGATACGGGGATCGGCTTTGAGGGGGCTTCTGACGGTCGTATTTTTGAACGCTACCGTCAGGCCGACGACAGCATCAGCCGTAAGTTCGGCGGCACGGGACTGGGCCTGTCGATCAGTAACAAACTGGTCAAAATGATGGGCGGGCGTCTGAATGCGGCCAGCCAGCCGGGGGCGGGTTCGCAGTTCTGGTTTGAACTGCCGTTGCCATCGGCTTCGGCTCCGGTCGTTTTCGATCAGCCGGGATCGGCACCGCTGCCCCAGACCGGCGCGCTGCGTATCCTGATCACGGATGACAACGCCACGAACCGCAAGATTCTGGGAATGCTGCTCAGCAGCGACGAGTATCAGCTTCAGTTCGCCGTGGATGGCAGGGAGGCCGTGCAACTGGCGGCCTCGATGCAGTTCGATATCATCCTGATGGATGTACAGATGCCGGTCATGGACGGTCTGGAGGCCATTCGCCTGATCCGTCAGGACGAAGCGGAGAATCAAAAACGGCCCGCAGCAATCCTGATCTTCTCGGCGGCCCACAGTGCCGAGGATCTGAAGCGCGGCATGGAAGTCGGCGCAGACGGCCATATCACCAAGCCGATCGTGCTGGATCGCCTGTTGGAGGCCATCCAGGGCGCGATCCAGGTGAGGGAGCGCCAAAACGAGGCTGCCCGACTGGATGTCATGAAGGCCGCTATCGATTGATAGCGGTTTTCTTCTGTGCGGATGAACTTGTCTGCGCACAGCAAAAAGCCGCCCGAAGGCGGCTTTGCCGTTTTATCGATTGTCCGGAAAACCAGAGAAACGATGGTGGGTGATCACGGGCTCGAACCGTGGACCCGCTGATTAAGAGTCAGCTGCTCTACCAACTGAGCTAATCACCCGTACCGTCATTCGGGCCCTTGGTGAGGCCCCGGCGTCTCGCTGCGGTGCGTTGCGCTGCGGCGAGGGCGGCTTAATACGCAGAGGGTTGCCGGGACGCAAGAGATAAATTTATCGAAACCACATTTTTCTCAACGCAAATAAAGTGATACCGAAGGTTTATCGGATAAAACACATATATCGGGGAGATACCGATGGCATCTTGGAGCCGTCGCCGTTCAATCGATGCCATGTTGGCACCGCATGAAGGGCCATCACTGAAGAAGACGCTCGGTTGGCCGCACCTGATTGCGCTGGGCGTAGGCGCTATTGTGGGTACCGGTATCCTTACCCTGATCGGTGTGGGTGCGGGTCTGGCCGGGCCGGCTGTATTGATCAGCTTTGCCCTGGCGGGCGCGGTCTGCGCGTGCGCGGCTCTGTCCTATGCCGAGCTTTCGACAATCATGCCGGCGTCGGGCAGTGCTTATGCCTATTCCTATGCGGCGCTGGGCGAACTGCTGGCATGGATCGTGGGGTGGTCGCTGATCCTTGAATACTCGCTGGTGGTCTCGGCTGTGGCCGTGGGCTGGGCGGGCTATGCCGCACCGTTCCTGCAGGAATGGGGCGTGCCTATGGCCCTGCTGGCGGGGCCGCACGTCGAGGGCGGTCTGGTCAATGTTCCGGCCATCGGCATTATCGCCGTGGTGGCGGGCCTGCTGCTGCTGGGCACCCGCGAGAGCGCCACGCTCAACGCCATTCTGGTGGTGGTCAAGATCGCCGCGCTGGTTGCCTTTGTGGCGCTGTCGCTGCCGCACTTCAACTCGGCCAACTTCACGCCCTTCATGCCGCACGGTTTCGGGGCGCCCTTTGTCCAAACGGGCGTGATGGCTGCGGCCTCGATCATCTTCTTCGCCTTTTACGGCTTTGACGCCATCGCCACGGCGGCAGAGGACACCAAGAAGCCGGAACGCGATCTGGCCATCGGTATCGTTGGATCGATGCTGATCTGTACCGTCCTGTATATTCTGGTGGCGGCTGCGGCTATCGGCGCGGCTCCTGTCGACAGCTTCTCGGAAAGCCCCGAGCCGCTGGCCCTGATCCTGCGCGAACTGGGACAGGGCGCTGCGGCCAAATGGATTGCCGCGGCGGCTGTTATCGCCCTGCCGACCGTGCTGCTGGCCTTCCTGTTCGGTCAGTCGCGTATCTTCCTCGGCATGGCGCGTGATGGCCTGCTGCCCAACCGCCTGGCGAAGATCTCCGATCGCGGCGTGCCGGTGATCGTGACGATCTTCACGGCTGTTGTGGTGGCCTTCCTGGCGGGGGTGATGCGTCTGGACGAACTGGCTTCGTTGGCCAATGCAGGGACACTGACGGCCTTTGCCGCTGTGGGGCTCAGCCTGATTGTCCTGCGCCTGCGTGAGCCGAACCGCGAGCGCAAGTTCAAGGTGCCGGCCTGGCCGCTGGTGGGTGGCTTCACCATCCTTGGCTGCCTGTTCTTCATGACCAGCCTTAAGTCCTCGACCCAGCTGTGGTTCCTGCTGTGGAACGTGGTGGGTCTGGTGGTCTATTTCGTCTGGTCGTCGCGCAATTCGCGTCTGGCCAAGGGCGAGGAAGAGGCTGCCTGATGGCGCGTCGCGATCTGACGGGGGCGGTCGATTTTTCCGTTCTGGAAAATGTGACCGCCGGTATGGATGATATCAGCGACGAGGTCTTGGGTCTGTTCGTTCATCAGGCGTCGATTTGGGGCCCGATGCTGACGACCTCGCAGGACGGATGGCGTGATGCCGCCCACACGCTGAGAGGTGCGGGCGGCGGCATCGGTGCCAATGCACTGGCGGCGGTCTGCGCCGAAGCCGAAGCCGCTGACGAGGTATCGGCCGAGGGCATACTGTTGCGGGTCCGCGACGCGCTGGATCAGGCGTTGTCCGATGTTGCGGCCTATCGGCATGAGTTGGCCCTGAAAAGCCTCAAGGGCTGATCGGCTCCATACGGCAAAAAGAAAGGCGGCCCGTCGAGGCCGCCTTTTTCGTTTCCGGTCAACCGCGTGTGCGGTCGTAGCGGTCGAACTCGTGCGCGATGCAGCGGTCGATCAGCAGGCGCCAGACAGGCTCGGCGATGTCGGGCGACAGTCCGGCCTTCTCAGAGGCGGCCAGCACCTTGGCCACCACATCATCGATACGGGCCTGATCGAACACGGCGTCGCGGTTCGGTTTGATGCGGGCGGCGGCGTCCATGTAGCGCTGGCGCTCGGCCAGCAGGGTGACAATGGCGCGGTCCAGCGCATCGACGCCCTGACGCACGTCCGCCATCGTCTCGCACGCCTCGGGGGCCTTGCGTTCGTCGATGGCGACCGACAGCGGGGATTTCACATCAGCCGACAAAGGCGCGCTCCAGCACATAGTCACCCGGTTCGGCGTTCGAGCCTTCCTTGAGGCCATAGGATTCCAGCAGTTCCGCCGTTTCCTTGATCATGGCCATCGAGCCGCACAGCATGACGCGGTCGGTATTGGGCGAGAAGCCGATCGGCAGTTGCAGGTCGGCGAACAGGTCACCCGACTTGATGCGGTCGGTGATACGGCCCGGCGTCTCGAACTTCTCGCGCGTGACGGTGGGATAGTATTTCAGCTGGGCCTTGGCTTCGTCACCGATCAGCGGGTCATCGTGGATGCCCTTGGTGAAGAAGTCGCGATAGGCGAGGTCCTGCACGTTGCGGACCGTGTGGCAGACGATCACTTCCTTGAAGCGCGAATAGGTTTCCGGCTCGCGCGCGACGGACAGCCACGGGGCCAGACCCGTACCCGTACCGATCAGCCACAGGCGTTCGCCACCCGTCAGGGCGTCGAGGACCAGCGTACCGGTCGGCTTCTTGCCCATCAGCACGGTGTCACCGGCGACGATCTTCTGCAGGCGCGAGGTGAGGGGACCGTCCGGCACCTTGATCGAGAAGAACTCAAGCTCTTCGGCCCAGAAGGGGCTGGCGATCGAATAGGCGCGCAGGACCGGCTTTCCGCCGTCTTCGCCCGGCAGGCCGATCATGACGAATTCACCCGAACGGAAGCGGAAATCCTCGGGGCGTTTCACACCGAAGCTGAACAGCTGGTCGGTCCAGTGGCGGACCCACAAGACTTCCAGTTCGTGGAACGGGCTGGGCTTTGCAGGGGAGGCGTCTGTCATGGCCCCTAACTAGGGCGTTCGGACGATTTGCGAAAGGTTCGCTGTTGATTGCGTCAGAAGAACGCGAGGATTCCAAGTGACGTGGCGCAATTACGCCATTAACCTGACACCATGCGCACACTTCTTCTCGCTTCGACGATCCTGATGGCCGCAGTCGCAACGCCTGTCATGGCCCAGAACGCCGCCGCCCCTGCCGCGGCAACCGCTCCCGCTTCCAACATCCTGACGGTGGAGCGGGTTTTCGCGAATCCCTCGCTGGCCGGACCTGTCGCCCGTGGCGTCAGCCTGTCGCCCGATGGCGAGCTGGTCGCCTTCCTCCGCTCGCGCGAGGATGACGTGGATGTGCTGGACCTGTGGGCCGCGCCTGTCTCGGGCGGCGATGCCTTCAAACTGATCGACGCCCGCGCGCTCGTTCCCGATGCCGGTGAGCTGTCGGAGGCCGAAAAGGCCCGCCGCGAACGCATGCGTATTTCCCAGCGTGGCGTGGTGGAATACAGCTGGGACGAACAGGGCCGCTATATCCTCGCCCCTCTGGAAGGTGACATCTTCCTCGCCAACCGCGCCGATGGTTCGGTGCGGCGTCTGACCGAGACCGCCGCCGACGAGATCGACGCCAAGGTCTCGCCCAAGGGCTCGTTCGTCAGCTTCGTGCGTGACCAGAACCTTGTGATCCTGAACCTTGAAACGGGTGCCGAGCAGGCCATCACGACCGACGGCAAGGACCTGATCACCTGGGCGACGGCAGAGTTCATCGCGCAGGAAGAACTGGACCGCGACACCGGCTATTGGTGGTCGCCGGACGAGAAATACATCGCCCTGCAACGCACCGATGAATCGACGGTCGATATCATTCCGCGCCTCGATATCTCGGGCGGTGGTGCGTCGGTGGTCGAGCAGCGCTATCCGCGTGCGGGCCGCCCCAATGCCGTGGTCGAACTGTTCATCCAGGACGTGACGACCGGCAACCGCGTTCAGGTCGATCTGGGCGCGAACAAGGACATCTATCTGGGCCGCGTGAACTGGGCCGCCGACGGCTCGGTCGCCTATGTGCAGCGCCTGTCGCGCGACCAGAAAACGCTGGACCTGCTGAGCGTCGATCCCGCAACGGGCCGCAGCCGGGTTATCGCCACCCAGACCTCGAACGCATGGGTGCCGCTGACCCATAACTTCAAGGCGCTGAAGGACGGCAACTTCATCTGGTCGTCGGAAGAGACCGGATGGCAGCACCTGTACCTTTATAACAAGGACGGCCGCCGCCTGCGCGCCATCACGCGCGGCGAATATCCGGTAAAGGCGCTGAATGGCGTCAATCAGGATACGGGCGAGGTCTTCTTCACCGCCTCCATGCGCGACGGCAAGGAACTGCCGATCGAGCAGCAGCTGTTCAAGGCCTCGCTGCGCCGCACCGTGACCCCCACCGAGATAACCCCGCGCGGCGGCTGGTGGTCGGCGTCGGTCAACGGTACGGGCACGGCCTATGTCGGCAACTATTCGGACCTGAACACCCCGTCGCAGTCGGCGCTTTACCGCATTGACGGCACCCGCGTGCGCTGGATCGAAGAGAACAGGCTGCAACCGGGCCATCCGTTCTGGCCGTTCGCGGAGCGCCAGCAGAAGCCGACCTTCGGCACGCTGGAGAGCCACGGCGAGACGCTGGTGTGGCAGATGACCACCCCGCCGGACTTTGACCCGAGCAAGAAATATCCGGTCGTGATGCAGGTCTATGGCGGCCCGTCGGGCGGCGGCGTGAAGCGCAGCTGGCAGCCGGCCACCACCCAGCTGCTGACCGAGGCGGGCTATATCGTCTTCCGTCTCGACAACCGTGGCGAGGGCGACCGTTCGGCGGCCTTCAAACAGGCGCTGTATCTGAAGATGGGCCAGCCCGAGATCGAGGATCAGGTGCTGGGTGCCAACTATCTGCGCAGCCTGCCCTATGTCGATGCCGACCGCATCGCCATGATGGGGTGGTCGTACGGCGGCTTCATGAGCCTGATGGCGCTGACGGAGCCGCAGATGGGTCTGGCCGCCGCCATTTCGGGCGCGCCGCCCACGGAATGGAGCCTGTACGACACCGCCTATACCGAGCGGTACATGTCGACGCCGCAAGGCAATGTGGCCGGTTATGCCGCGTCGGACGTCAACAACCGTCTGGAAAACCTGACGGGCCGACTGCTGCTGATGCACGGCATGGCCGACGACAACGTGATCTTCGAGAACACCACCCGCGTGCTGAACGCGCTGCAGGAAAAGAGCATTCCGTTCGAGACCATGCTCTATCCGGGCCAGCGCCACGGCATCCGTGGCAATGACCGCCAGTTGCACCAGTGGCGCACCTATCTGGACTTCCTTGACCGCACCATCGGCACCCGTGCCGATAAGGGCGAGAACTAGGGTCTTTAGCGGGCAGGGGCTGAAATCAGCCTCTGCCCTCTTTTTTATCGGGAACAGGGAAAACCCTGACCAGGGAGGAAAGTATGAAATCAGTCAAATGGATGCCCGCTCTGGGGGCAAGCGTCCTGGCCAGCCCTGCCTGGGCCGCTAGCGAGCTGGCTACCGGAAAGATGATCGTATGGATTGCACTGGGCGTGGTGTTTATCGGCGCTCTCGCCGCGCTCTTGGGCAGCTTGATTATATTCAATGGCAACCGGGATGCCTCTCAGGACGATGTTTGAAGCCTGAGCGCGGAATATAAAGGCCGGCCTGAATAGGGCCGGCCCTTTTGTTTGTATCCGACAATGCGTTCCCCCTGGATCAAATGCTCTAAAACCCACGGACAGTGCCCATGACCCCCTCGACCTGCAGCAAATGGATCGTCAAATCAGCCGTCGCCCTCGTGATGATCGGCAGCCTGTCAGCCTGCGCGGGCGGGTACGCGGGGCGGGCCGCTTCCTATGTGACGGCGGCTGACGTGGTGGCGGGGCGGGTGGTCTTTGATCCGTCTTGGCTGGAACAGGCCCGCGCCCGCGATCAGGCCGGAGAGCGCCCGATCAATGCCATCGTGACCTATGCACCCGGACTGGATCGACCACAGGCGTGGACGGGCGAGGGCGCGCTGGGCGGTGTGCCCGTACTTATCAAGGACAATATCGAAACCCGCGACATGCCGACGACGGCGGGCTCGCTGGCGCTGATCGCCAACGATACGGGCCGGGACGCGCCTATCGTGGCGCGGCTACGGGCGTCGGGCGCGGTGATCATGGGCAAGACCAACCTGTCCGAATGGGCCAATATCCGCTCGCCCAAATCCATCAGCGGTTGGAGCGCCGTGGGTGGGCTGACGCGCAATCCGCATGATCTGGCGCGTTCGGCCTGTGGCTCCTCTTCGGGATCGGGTGCGGCGGTGGCGGCGGGTTTGGCCCCTGTGGCGATAGGCACGGAAACCGATGGTTCGATCGTCTGTCCTGCGGCGGTGAACGGCATTGTGGGGTTCAAGCCGACCGTGGGCCTTGTCTCGCGCACCCATATCGTGCCGATCAGCCATACCCAGGACACGGCGGGGCCGATGACCCTGACGGTCGAGGATGCGGCCATTGTATTGGGCGTGATAGCGGGCAGCGATCCGGCTGATCCTGCGACCGTCGAGGCCGACAGCCGCAAGCGCGACTATCACGCCGCGCTGGATGCCAATGCCCTGTCAGGTCAGCGCATCGGGGTGATGCGCGGCTTGACCGGCTATGATGCTGCAACTGACGCCGTGTTCGAGCAGCAGTTGGCGGTCTTGCGACAGGCCGGTGCCATTCTGGTCGAGATTGTTGAAAAGCCCGATGCCCAGGCCATAGGGGGCGGCGAGATCATAACCTTGCTGACAGAGCTAAAGGCCGATCTGGCCCTTTATCTGGCCTCGACCGATCCGGCCAAGGTGCCGGTGCGGACCTTGGCCGATGTGATCGCCTTCAATAATGGCAACCCGCGTGAGCTTTCCATTTTCGGTCAGGAATTCTTTGAAATCGCCGAAAAGAGAGGCGGTCTGGAAGACCTTGAGTACCGCACCGCGCGCGACAATGCGGTGCGACTGGCCGGTGTTGAGGGTATCGACCGTCTGTTGGCCCGGCATGACGTTGTGGCTCTGGTCGCACCCACGACGGGGCCGGCTTGGCAGATTGATCAGGTCAAGGGCGATGTTGTCGGCGGCTCGGCCAGCCAGTTGGCAGCCGTCGCGGGCTATCCGCACCTGACGGTGCCTATGGGACAGGTCGATGGGTTACCTGTGGGGATGAGTTTCTTCGGGGCCAAGTGGGATGATGCCCGCATCCTGTCCCTTGGCTATGCCTATGAGCAGAAAAGCCGTGCCCGTATCACGCCGCGCCTTATGACTGGTGCTGTGGCCGATGGCGGCGATTCGGAGAGCTACCGCCCCTATCGCCGCTAGACCCCGTCGTCGAGCAGGCCGTTGTCCGCGCCCAGCGCAGGCGGGGGGCGGTCATAGCGGACGGGCGTTTTCGACATGCGGATGGGCGAGGCCACGGTCTTTATCGGGGCCGACAGGTCGTCGCGCGCCTGCTCGACCATCAGGCCACGATGATGGGCCTGCGGCTCATCGAATACCTGATCGATGCGGTTGATGGGGCCGCAGGGGACGCCGTGATCCTCCAGAAGCTTCATCAGCCTCGACATGGAGTGAACCTGTGTCAGGGTGTTGAGGATGGGGATCAGAAGCTCGCGGTTGGCGACGCGGTCGGCATTCCTGGCAAAGCGCTCGTCCGTGCCCAGCGGCGGCTGGCCCAGCGCCTCGCACAGTTTGCGGAACTGGCCGTCATTGCCCACGGCGATGATGATCATGCCGTCCGAGCAGGGGAAGGGCTGATACGGCGACAGGTTCGGGTGGGCGTTACCCATGCGGGTCGGCACCTTGCCCGACACGAACCAGTTGGTCGCCTGATTGGCCAGTACGGCGGCCTGAACGTCGAACAGGGCGATGTCGATATGCTGTCCCTCGCCCGTGGCGCGGGCGTGCATCAGGGCGGCAAGGATGGCGTTGGAGGCATAAAGGCCGGTGAACACATCCACCACGGCCACGCCGACCTTCATCGGCTCGGCCCCTTCGGCCCCGTCAGGCTGTCCGGTGACGGACATCAGGCCGCCCATCGCCTGGATCATATAGTCATAGCCCGCGCGGTGGGCGTCCGGTCCCGTCTGGCCGAAGCCCGTGATCGAGCAATAGACGAGGCGCGGATTGATGGCCGACAGGCTGTCGTAATCGAGGCCGTATTTCTTCAGGCCGCCGACCTTGAAATTCTCGACCACGACATCGGATTCGGCGGCCAGTCTACGGATGGTGTCGGCCCCTTCGGGCGAGGCCATGTCCAGCTCGACCGACTTCTTGCCGCGGTTGGCGCACATGAAATAGGCGGCGTCACCGCGCCCGCCGTCCTTGGTGGTGGTGAAGGGCGGGCCCCACTGCCTCGTGTCATCGCCGATACCGGGGCGTTCGACCTTGATGACCTCAGCGCCCATGTCCGCGAGTGTCTGGGTGGCCCACGGTCCTGCCAGTACACGCGACAGATCCAGAACTCGCACGCCGGCAAGCGGGCCTTGGGGGTGGGGAACCTGCAATGTCATGGCTGTTCGATAGCAGGAGTCTGCCAACGGAGGCGAGACTTTGGTCGGCCTTTGTTTCGCTGCATTTTTATATATTATCAGTGATCAGTAATCCTCCGTCGTCAGTGTGTCCGCGTAAATGGACAGACGGGGAAATGAGTACCGGCCCTTTGACGGTTGGAGCGCATCGGTAGGGCATACGTATTTCTACTGATGCCCGCGAAAACACAGTCGATGGTTGAGTTGTAGTGTTACGCATACCTTTTCTTGTATGCGTCCCAGTAGGCGTGTTACGGCACGTATCAGTAAGCGTATTTAGTAAGCGTAGCGTTTTCTAAGGGCGGCGGGTCAAACCGTCGCCCTTTTTGTTGCGAGGCTAAAAGGTAATGTTTCAGACTTACGCGCGCCTCATTGAACCGAGACGACTACAAAAGGTTACGACAGTTAGCGAACGCCGATAACGCTACTAAATAACGATAATATTTGTATTTGCGCGTAGTTCGCATCATGCGATATGCGCCTATTAGGCTCGGGTCAGAGGATTCTCGGCATCAATGGGAAACCGCCCTGGCTTATCGGGAACGGGATGAGGAAGGGTGGCATTTTGCAGCGCTCAGCTGAAATCGGGCAGGGTGGTTTGCGCCGCAGCCTAAAGGCGCAAGGGACGGGCAGCAGCCTGCCGGTCTACCATCAACTCAGCTCCATTCTGCGTCAGCAGATAAAGGACGGTGTCTATTCGTCCGGTAAGGCCATGCCTTCGGAAATGCAGCTGTCGCAAACCTATGACGTTTCGCGGGTGACGGTGCGTCGCGCGCTGGAAACGCTTGAAAACGAAGGCTTTGTCGTTCGCCGTCATGGTGTGGGCACTTTCGCCGCGCCCCGACCGCAGGCCGCGGCAAATCCGGTCAACCGTGTGTCGGGTCTGGTCGAGAACCTGATCACGCTGGGACTGGAGACGACGGCGCAGCTGCTGTCCTATGTGCCGGATGCACCGACACCGCCGGTGGTATTGCAAGCATTACGTCTTGAGCCGGGTGACACGACCCTGCGTATCGAGCGCCTGCGTTTCTACAAAGATCAGCCTCTGTCGCTATCGATGGTCTATCTGCCGCATGACTATGCGCATCTGGCACCCGAGCATCTGATCGATGACCGCCCGATCATCCGACTTCTGGAAGATGGCGGCCTGCGTCCGGACCGTGCCGAGCAAACCATCAGCGCCATTCCTGCGGATGACGAAGCGGCGGCCAAGTTGAATGTCGGCATCAGCATGCCCTTGCTGCGCATGCGCCGTACGGTGTTCGACAGCGACGGCAATCCGCTGGAACATCAGGTCGGTCTGTATAATCCGGACCAGTACGAATACCACATGATGCTGACGCGCGATAACAGCTCGGCCCGCCCGCAGTGGCGCCACATCGGCTGATTTCGAAAGTCCGACAGATAAAAAGGGGCGATCCGGTGGATCGCCCCTTTGTTCTATCAGGCCCCGAACTTGCGCAGGGGCACATCGGCGATGGGGATTGTGGTGGTCTTTTCTTCGGTGAAGAAGGCCATCGAAGAGGTGGCGCCGTCGCGGCCCAGTCCGGAATCCTTCACACCACCGAACGGGGCGCGCAGTTCACGCACCATCGGCGTGTTTACCCACATCAGACCGGTACGGATGGCCTGGCTGATACGCAGGGCCTTGTCGACATTCTGGGTCCACAGATAGCCAACCAGTCCGAACTGGCTCTCATTGGCCATGCGGATGGCATCTTCGGCATCCGAAAACTTCACGAAGGACGCGAAGGGACCGAAGATTTCTTCCTGACAGACGCGGTCGCTGTTGCTGGGGGCCAGAACGGCGGTGGGCTCGATGAAATAGCCGTCGCGGTCCAGTGCCCTGCCGCCGGTCAACAGGGTAGCGCCCTGGGACTTGGCGATATCGACATAGGACAGGATGTGTTCGCGGTGGCGAGCCGAGGCAATCGGTCCGATCTCGGTTTCGTCCGACAGGGGGTCGCCGACCTTGATTTTGCGGGCACGCTCTACGAAGCGACCGACGAAATCGTCAAAGATCGAATCCTGAACCAGAATGCGCGATCCGGCGAGGCACTGCTGGCCGTTGTTCGAGAAGATCGAAACGAGCGCGCCGTCCAGAGCGCGTTCCTGATCGGCGTCGGCAAAGATGATATTGGCCGACTTGCCGCCCAGTTCGACGGCGGCGGGTTTCAGGCGGCGGCCTGCGGCCTGCATGATGGTACGGCCGGTCTCGGTGCCGCCGGTAAAGGCGATCAGATCGACGTCGGCGTGGTCCACGAGTGCCGAGCCGGTGGTCTGCCCGCGGCCGTTCACGAGGTTCACCACACCGGGCGGCGTGATGCCGTTGATGATCTCGACCATACGCGCCAGTGACAGCGGCGTTTGCTCAGACGGCTTCAGTACACAGGTGTTGCCATAGGCAATCGCCGCCGCGACCTTCATCGAGGCCAGCGCCAGCGGGGAATTCCACGGCGCGATCAGGGCGGCCACACCGACCGGATGGCGGGTGACGAAGGTCAGATAGTCTTTGTTCTGTTGCCAGACCTGACCCGGTTGCTGGCTAATGACCTCGGCAAAGAAGCGGAAATTATAGGCGGCGCGCACCACCTGACGGCCCAGTACGTCGCGGCGTACGATGCCGGCGTTCAGGGTCTCCAGCGTGGCCAGTTCATAGGCGTTGGCATCGATCGCATCGGCGATGCGGCACAGGATGGCCTGACGCTCCTCGATGGCCATGCCTGCCCATTCGGGATCGTTGAAGGCGCGGCGGGCAGAGCGGACGGCGCGGTCTACTTCGTTGGCGTCGGCTTCCTGAAGCTCGGAAATGATCTGGCCATTGCCGGGGTAGAATGTCGGGATACGGTAACCGCCCTGATCGCCGACCCAAGCGCCGTCGATAAAGCTGGTCACAAGTTTGGGGGCGAGCTCGAACGGGTTGGACGTGCCGGTAGCCATCACTCAGATCCTGTACATGGGCCGACGAGCGGCATATTTGACTCGTCTTAAACCTAATACGTCTTAAGCGTGGCAGGCAAGACCAAGAGTGGCGTTATCAAAACCGCCTTCCAGATCAAAGCTCAAATCTGGACCAATGTTACGCGGTTCGGTCGATCCCCGTGGAAATGGGGTTGTCGGAAGCGAACTTAATGTATTAGATCGAATACAAGTTAGATTTCGGGGTGAGTCATGGGGCAGTTCGACGCGCAAGTCGTGATCGTGGGGGCAGGGCCGGTCGGCCTGACTGCCGCCTTGCGTCTGGAAGGATTTGGAATTTCCGCTCTTGTCCTGGAACAGGAACAAGTACTGCCCGAAGATTTGCGTGCGTCCACCTTCCATCCGCCGACGCTGGATATGCTGGCTCAGTATGATGTTGCGGACGAACTGATCGCGCAGGGTCTACGCTGTGAGCACTGGCAGATCCGCAATCATGATACGGGCGAACGGGCCGTGTTCGACCTGTCCTATCTGAAGGGTGAAACAGACCATCCTTTCCGCCTTCAATGCGAACAGTTCAGACTGTGCCGCATTCTGGAAGCGCGTTTGGCCAAGGCCCGGCACGTTGAAACCCGTATGGGGGCCAAGGTTGTCCGCATCGAGCAGGATGAAGCATCTGTTCGCGTCTTCTATGAAAGCAACGGCACGGAACAGGTCGTCACGGCGCGCTATGTGATCGCGGCAGACGGTGCCCGCAGCACGGTGCGCGGCCTTATGGGATGGGAGCTGGAAGGCAAGACGTATCCGGAAACCACCATCCTTGCGATCACGCCTTTCGCGTTCGACGAGCATCTGGAAGGCCTGTCGAACGTCAACTATTGCTGGACCGACGGCGGCACCTTCTCGCTGCTGAAGCTCAAGGATTTCTGGCGTTGCAGCCTGTATCCGCGCGGCGACGAAACGATCGAGGACGCGCTTGATCCTGCGTCTATCGAGACGAAACTGCAGGGTATCGTGCCCCGCGACGTGCCTTATGATGTCCTCGAAATCCGCCCTTACCGCGTGCACATGCGCATTGCGCCGGACTATCGCAAAGGTCGGGTGATTCTGGCGGGTGATGCCGCCCACATCAACAGTCCCTCGGGCGGCATGGGCATGAATGGAGGCGTGCACGACGCCTTCAATCTGACGGACAAGTTGAACCGGATCCTGAACGGTGCCGACGACAGTCTGCTGGACCTGTACACCCGTCAGCGCCGCCCGGTCGCGGAACAGGAAATCCTTGCGCAGGCCGACCGCAACCGCGGCCGGATGCAGGAGCGTGACGCCGAACGGCGCAAGGTGATGATGGCCGAAATGCAGGCCATGCTGGCCGATCCGGTACAGCACAAGGCCTATGTCATGCGCTCGTCCATGATCGATGGTCTGCGCAAGGCCGACGCGATCCTCTGATCAGCGTGGTAGCAGATATAGAAAAGGCCGGGTTCCCCCCGGCCTTTTTTGTGGCTGGAGCCGAGGCGGGATCAGCTTCCGGTTTTGGGCGTGTCCTTAAGGGCGTCGATCTCTTCCTGCAGCACGTAGAAAACGCGCTGTGTGAAGGCGGCGTGGCGCTGGCGGCGCTCTTCCATGTCTTCCGGTGTCGGCTGATAGGTTTCAATGGCGTCCTTGGCCATAACCCCGCTTTGGGCCAGCACGGATTCCAGCGTGACAACGCGGTCGCAAAGGGTGGCCACTTCTGCCGTCAGGGCCGTGATGATGGCCGTCAGGCGATCTTTGGCGGTGTCCTCGAAAAAAGTCGGGCGAGGGTGTTTGGGAGAAGCCATTTGAACTCCGGTAAGAGATTAGGCGAAAGGAAATCAGGCCCTGCCCAGACGGGCAAGTGATGCGGGGAAGCGGGCGGCCAGGCGCGCACGCCACGGGGTGTCGGCGGCCAGCCAGTCGGTAATGGAATCTGTGTGGCCCAAATCCTGACAGAGCGCCCAGGCTGTGGCCAGATTGGACGACAGTATCGGCATATCCGCCCGCAGGGATGCGACAGCCAGGGCGGGCAGGCTGGGCGCCCCCGTACCCGTGGCGACGACGGCATCTATGCCGCGCTGCCGGACCGCTGTTTCCAGTACCGCCAGCAGGTCTGACGAGGTCTGGGTATAGATCGGGTGTCCCGCCACTTTCGAAGGCGGGGCCTGCAGGACGAAATCGGGCTCGAACCCGCGCGAGGCCCAATAGGCGGTCGCCGGTTGCGTCAGGGCCGGTGGATAGGGGCTGACCAAGGCTATACGCCTGGCACCCAGGGCCTTCAGGGCACGCTCCACGGCATTGGCCGCACCTATCAATGGACACGGCCCCTTGCCGCGCAGGATCCGGTCGCTGCACCTTTGTTCGGGAGCCAGCAGATAGGTCGATCCGGTGCAGGCGAAGGCCACCGCATCCAGCGGCGCGTCCCCGAACGGTTCAAGCCATCGCGACATCTGCAGCTCATAGGCGCGCAGGCGTTCGTGCATATCCCCGAATGGCGCATACATGCGGGCCGTCAGCACGTTGAAGTCCGGCGGCAGCAGGGTGGAGATTTCCGGCTCTGCGGTCGGGTTCTCCGCAGGGGTGAGAAGGGCCACGACGGCCGATGCGCCCAGATCGGGTCGCGGGCTGGCTATGGGTGGTGAACCGGTGTTCATTATCTCGTATGGCCTGCCTTAAAGGGCGAAAGAGACGCTTTCGGATAGCTTGTATTTGATATAATACATCCTAAAGCGCTTTCGTCATGCTAGAAAGTGCAATCCACGAAGGGGACGTGCATGATCATCGACCGTAGCGCCACGCACGAGATGCTGGCCCGCCCGACACATGACGAGGCGGCCCGGACCCAATATATCGTTCAGTTGAAGAACCATCTGCGCCGTTTCGAGGCGGGCAATCAGGTGGCGCTGGAACATCGTGCAGGACCGGCTTTTCAGCAGGCGCATGGCCGCTTTCCGCAGACGGTCGAAGACATTACCCACGCCATGAAGGGCGATCCCTTCTACCAGATCTGGAGCGCGTTCAGCCGCAGCGCCCAGGACGTCATGTGGAACTCGGTCGGCACGACCATCCACCGCGAACTGCCGCGCATGGGAGAGGTGGCCAAACGTCTGGCCAATGCGCCTGCGGGCGGCACCTGCGAGACGAGCCCTGAGTTCAAGGCACCGGCCGATGCCTATGCCGCGCATATCCACGGCCAGCCGGGCGGCTATATGCTGGGCGAGGAATCCGCGACCGATTTCGTTGCGGGTGCTTTTTATGAGAGCGGGGGTAACGCCTATTCTCTGGGGACCGGCATCGGCGTGCGCGACTCAAAGTCAGCGGCCATCATCGAGTTCCTGAAAGAACGCTATCCCGATTTCAAACCGCGCCGCATCCTTGATCTGGCGTGTTCGTCGGGCGGTGCGACCGTTGGCTATTCGGCGGCCTTCCCCGATGCCGAGGTCTATGGTGTGGACGTGGCCCCGGGCCTGCTGCGCTATGCCCATCTGCGGGCCGAGGCGATGGGCCTGAAGGCGCACTTCCGCCAGATGGACGCCGGGGCGCTGGACTTCGGGGACAACAGTTTCGATCTCGTGATCTCGCACAATATGATGCACGAAGTCTCACGCGAGGCGCTGGGCCGGATCTTCTCGGAAGCCCGTCGTGTGGTGAAGCCGGGCGGCATCGTGGTGCATCAGGATGTGCCGGTGAAGGGGGCTGACTTCACTCCGTTCGAGAAGTTCATCTTCTCTTGGCAGACCAAGAACAATGACGAACCATTCTGGGATGACTTTACCGAGGCCCATGTGCCGTCGGTGATGTTGGAGGCGGGCTTCAGCGAAGACGAAGTGCTGGAGACGACCGTAAAGATGCGTGACGGCCCGCGCGCCTGGTACGTGGTGCTGGGCCAAAAAGCATAAGCCACGAACCTCTTCCTTGCGGAAAGGCCCCGGTCCTTATGGATCGGGGCCTTTTTGCTGCGCTGGATAGCCACCAGGCCAAAAAAGAAGCCCGCGGATGTCTCCGCGGGCTTCGGGTGGCTGATGGCCTTGAGGCTTAGAAGTTCGCCTCGTAGGTCAGGCCGAACTGGCGACCGCGCGGCAGCGAGCCGACGAAGCCGCGTTTCGGGCTGGCAGAGAAGTCCGAGTAACGGACGATGCCGACCGGATCGATGTTGTCGAAGATGTTGCGGCCGAACAGGATCACACGATGCGGACCGCGCTCCCAGCCCAACTGGATGTTGGCGGTGTCGCGACCGTCAACCCAGGCCAGGTTGGCGACCTGATCGTACTTCTTGGAGCGGAAGGCATAGGTGCCGTCCACGAAGAAGCGGTTCTCGCCGATGTGCCAAGCGTAGTTGGTGCCCAGCGAGTACTGGATCTTCGGCGCGTTCGGAATGGCGTTGCCCGAAATGTCCGAGCTGCCGCCGGTCAGGGCCGGAAGGTCCGGATCGAAGGCCTTGGTGTATTCGCTGTCGGCATAGGCGAAGGTGCCGCGGACCAGCCAGTCAGCGGTGATCTTGCCTTGAGCCTCGACCTCGATGCCCTTCACCTCGACTTCACCCACGTTGCGGATGAAGGATACGGTTTCGGTGGAGGACAGCTGGGCCACCTGCGTCATCTGCTGGTTTGTCCAGTCGATGAAGTAGCCGGCCACGTTCAGGCGGACACGACGGTCGAACAGGTCGCTCTTGAAGCCGACTTCATAGTTCCATGCGGTTTCTTCGCCGTAGGTACGGTCGGCAGGGGCCAGACGCACGTCGGTGTTGAAGCCGCCCGGCTTGTTGCCCTTGGCGACCAGGCCGTACAGCATGAAGTTATCGCTCTGCTTGTACGACAGGGTCACACGTGGGTTGGTCGAGCGGTAGGTCGCACCCAGGTTGAAGTTGGAATCCCCGCCGGTCAGCGTCAGTTCTTCCTCGGCGACGCGCAGTTCAGCCGTACCCGACAGCTTGTCGGTGAAGTCGTAACCGACCAGGCCGAAGGCGGCCAGGTTGGTGGTGCCGATGGTGCCGTTGTTCTGCAGGGCCTTGGTGACGTAGCGGTAACGTCCGTCCCAGCGGTCGCTGTTGAAGTAATAGGCACCGGCCATCCAGCGCAGGCGCTCGCCCTGCGGGGAGGTGATGCGGAACTCCTGGCTGACGCCTTCGATGTCGATCTGGTCGTTGACGTGCAGCGAACCCGCCAGCAGACGCGTCGGCTGATAGTCGAGGTCGGCCTTACGGTCCTCTTCGGAGTTGTTGTAGGCCGTGATCGAGGTAAGGGTGTAGCCGTTCAGATCGTATTCGGTCGTCAGGCTCAGACGGCCCGTCTTGCGCTCGACGCCACCGCCGTCGACTTCATCCAGATTGAAGCCGATCATGTCCGGCGTCACCTTGATGGCACCGCAATAGTACTGGGTGCGCGATGACAGATAGCAGTTGTTGGCCGTGGCGCGCTGCATCGCCATCGGCTCGTGGCCGTCGTCATTGTGGGCGTACGAGGCGCGCAGCAGGAAGCTGAGGTTCGGGGTCGGGGTATAGCTCAGTGCCAGCGTACCGCCGACGGTCTTTTCCTGACCCAGCATACGGCCGTCGGAAGAGTCGCCCGGCGCGTTGTTACGGTACTCGCCGCCATAGGTGTAGTAGTTGAACGAGGCCTGGGCCGACAGCTTGTCTTCGACGATCGGGCCGGAGATACCGGCCAGCAGATTGTACTCGTCGTGCTGTGCGGCCGTGCCACGCAGCAGCAGTTCGCGGTCGTTCGACGGGCGACGGGTGGTGTAGCTGATGGCACCCGAGAAGGTCTGGCGGCCATACAGAGCCGACTGCGGGCCCTTGATGACTTCGATCTGGTCCACGAAGGCCAGTTCGGTCGCGAACAGCGAGTCCGGAATATAGACGCCATCGATGAAGGAGGCGGCGTTCGGCGAGCCGAACACGTTGGCCTGACCGCGGATCACAGGGCGCTCGAAGCGACGGCCCTGATCCTTCTCGATGTTCAGGCCCGGTGCGACCGATGAAAGGTCGGCTACTTCGCGCACGCCGCGACGCTGCATGTCCTGTGCGTTCATGGCCGTGATGGCCAGCGGCACTTCCTGCAATCTTTCGCTGGTTTTGCGGGCGGTGACGATGATCTCGTCAACCTGTACCGCCGGTTCACCACCGGCAGACTGGGCCATTGCAGGCATTGCTGCACCAGCCAAAATTGCAGCGATGCTGGTCCCCGCCAGCGTCATTGCACGAATAGCCATTCTTCTTCCCCTCGATGCGTCGAGCGCACACGTATTATATTCAATACGTTTGAAGACTGTACGCCCATCCGCGCTCTGTCAATCACGTAAGAGCGTTCGGTAAAAGACGAAAATCAGCGATTTATGACATGAGGCATTGTCAACACACCCGTTGTAATCAAAGGGAATGATGAGATGAGGACTGCAATTCAATACCTTAAGGGCGTTTAAGAGCCGTAATGCCTAAGCTGGAAGGGTTTTGAGGTAGGAAAGGCATACCTCTGACCAGATTTCAGGCTGCTCCAGAATATTTGCGGAGCCACCGTCCAGATGGACCAGATTCCAGTGCGGATGCAGGTTCTGGAACCTCTCGGCGTGACCGGAGACAGGATCAAGCCGACTCGAAAGCAATAGCGCAGGAGCCGAAACCAGCGGCAGCAGCGCCGCCAGATCGAAGCGATAGGCCGCCGAATGCCCGTGATCGGCGCGAATATCGTTCAAATAATAGGCCAGGTTCGCCAGATGCAGGTTCTCGACCGACAGGTTCGGATCGGCAAAATCGCGCATAAAGGCCCAGCGATCGACAAAGTGGCTGCCGCCCTCGACCGGAGCGAAGGCGCGGTGCGGCATGGACTGTCGCTGTTCGCGTTCGCTGGCGGAATAGAGGGGCGGATTGTGCAGAACCAGCCCCCGCACCATAGCCGGACTGAGGGCGGCAAAGGCCGAGGCGATCAGGGCTCCGGTGTGATGGCCGCCGATGATCGCCCTGTCTATGCCCAGTGCGTGCAGCGTGACTTCCAGATTGGCGGCATAGTCTTCGATATCCGGAGGAGAGGGGGACGGTTCGGACAGGCCGTAACCCGGTGTGTCGGGGGCGATGACACGCCAGCCTGCCGCGGCCAGCAGCGGGGCCAGTTTGTGGAACTGGATGCCGTTCCACGGCGTCTGGTGCAGCAGGACCAGCGGCGGCCCTTCACCCCATTCCCTGATGTGGACCTGACCCCACAGGCCGTTCACATAGGTGCGGCGTCCGCAGACCAGGGGCGTGGTCATTGCGGATCGCCCAACGCGATCAGTTTCTGACCCAGCAGACGCCCGAACGTCAGCGCCGGTGTTGCCATCATGCCGCCGCAGACGGCACGGCCCATTGTCTGGCTGGCGCCGATGATCTCTCCGGCAGCCCAAAGACCGCTGACGGGTTGTCCACCGGCGCGGATGACACGCAGCTTGTTGTCTACTGACAGGCCCACTGCGCTTGATACGGCCGCGCCTTGGACACGAATGGCATAGAATGGCCCATTGGCGATGGGGGCAGGCAGATGTCTGCGCCCGAAGAAGTCGTTGCCGGAAGCGACGCCGAAATTATAGCCGCGAACCGCGCTGAGCAGGCCGTCGGTACCGACGCCAGCCTTCTGGGCGAGTTCTTCCAGCGTGTCGGCCTTGTAGAAGAAGGGGCGTCCCTGCTCGAACAGGGCAGCGAAGCCTTCATTGTCGAAACCCGCGACCAGCGGCGGTGCCGTTTCCAGAATGGTCTGGTCGAAGATGGCCCAATATCTCTGGTCCGGCTGTTCCAGCAGGGCGTTTTCGCGGGCATCGACCGATTCCATATCCTCGCGGACGAAGCGGTTTCCGTGGACATTCACATAGATTTCCCACGGCAACCGCTTTTGCGGATAGGTGTTCAGCCGCCCGACCATGCCCGGCTTGGGCTGTTCGCCGTCCAGCAGGAAGCCGAAATTGCAGAAGAAGTTCTCCTGTCCACGCAACACGCCGCCGACCGATTGGCCCAGCGTATAGCCGTCGCCCTGTGAATGGCGGTAGGGCAGGTTGGTATAGAGGGGGCGGCCGTTCAGGGCCGCGTACATCTCGGGATTGGCGGTATAGCCGCCGCACGCCAGCACGGTGTTGAGCGACCTGAAGCAGTGGATAGTGCCCCGGGCATCGGTCGCCTCGACACCGATGACTGCGCCCGTGTCATCGGTGAGCAGACGCGTCGCGCGATGCTGTAGACGCACTTGCAGGCGACCTTCCGACACCGCTTTTTCCACGGCACCGACCAGCACCTTTCGCACCGATGCGCCGCCTTGCAGGCCCCAATAATAGCGGGCGCGGCTATAGGGTTCGTGTCCCACGCCATCCACCGGACAGGCCGGATCGACGTCAAAGCCCTGATCCATCAGCCAGTCGAAGGTATCGGCGGCATTCCACACGGCCAGACGCACCAACTCCTCGTTCACCGTGCCACGGCTGAGGCGCATGATGTCGTCGAAATGGTCCTGCGGGCTGTCCTCGATGCCGCGTTCTTTTTGCAGGCGGGTGCCTGCGGCGCTGAGCTGGCCGTTGGCGACCCAAAGAGTGCCGCCCAGAGCCTCTGCCGTGTCCAGCAACAGGACCCTGGGGGCACGTGCGCTGGCAAAGATGGCGGTGGACAGGCCCGCCGTGCCGCCTCCGATAATGATCAGGTCCCAAACGTCGGAGGAAGCGGTCGTATCGGTCATCAGGCGGCTCGGCGGTACACGAAGGAATGCGGAATGATGGGCCTTAGCGGGCCAGCGTCATCTCTTCATAGACGGGGACGCGGTGGCGGATTTTCACATTGCCGACGCGCGGGCTGTAGGCGAACAGGTCGCGGTGCTCGAGCAGGAACACCGAGGGCGCAGCCTCATGGTACATCCGGCCCAGCTTTTGATAGGCGACCAGCCGTTGGTCGGTGTCCATGATCTGGCGGGCCTTATCCAGTTCGGCGGTGATGGCTTCATCACAGAAGAAGGGCACACGGCGCCCGCAGGAGAAGTCCTCCATCGCGCGGGTCGTGTCGTAGTACTGGAAGCTGTTCCAAGACAGGGCCAGTGCCTCGCCCGCCCAGCTATTGGCCTGATATTTGGCCAAAAAGTCGGGCATGGTCATGACCTTCAGCTTGGTGTTCACGCCCACGCTGCGCCAATATTCGGCGACCGCCTGCGAGATCAAGTCATCGCCCGGCGCGGCGTCCACCATGACTTCCATCGTCAGGTCGAACCCGTCCGGATAGCCTGCCTCGGCCAACAGCCGTTTCGCCTTGGCCGGATCGTAGGGATAGGGGCTGATGGTCGGATCATAGCCGAACACGCCTTCGGCGGCGGGCTGGCCCGAAGCCTTGGCACCTTCCGGCATCAGGGCGACGATCGCGTCCTTGTCTACGGCATAGTTCAGGGCCTGACGGACACGGACATCTTTGAGCGGGCTGTCCTCGGCACCGCCCACATTGCGGAAGCTGTAGGCTTTGACCTGTGCGGAGGGTGACGACAGGACGTGGTAGCCCTTGCGGTGCAGGCGTTCCAACTCTTCCAGATCGACCAGTGAGAAGTCGATATCACCCGACAGCAACGACTGGGTGCGTCCTGCCGCGCTGGGCAGTTCGTAGAACACCACGCCCTCGATATTGGACCGACGCCAGGACCTGTCGTTTCGAACCAGCGTCAGCTGGCGAGAGCGTTGATCCCAGCCTGTCATGGTGAAAGCGCCGGTGCCGACAGGCTGGCGGGCAAAGGCATCCATGCCCATCGACCTGACCGCCTCGGCATCGACCATCATCACAGCGGCCAGACGACGCGGCAGCACCGGATCGGGCCGGGCTGTGACGATTTCCAGTTCCAGCGGGCCGACCACACGGGTCGAGGCAATGCCGCGGTTCTCGGCACCGATCAGGGTGCGCTTGCCCTCCTCGGAGGCCAGATAGTCAAACACGCCCTTGGCCGCCGCAGCATCGAAGACGCGGCCGTTGGAATAGCGGACACCCTCGCGGATTCTGAAACGCCAGACGGTCGGCTCGACCAGTGTCCATTCCGTCGCGAGGCCGGGTTTCAGTTGGCCGTCGTCGTCGATGGCTGTCAGCCCGTCATAGATGGCCAGCCAGATCAGCGAACCGGGGCGGCTGTTGCCACGGAAAGGGTTGCCGAGACTGGAGGGCAGGGAGCCCGCTGCCACGCGCAACACCTGGTCATTCTGCGGGGCCGTGGGGCCGCAGGCGGCGACACCCAGCGCAGTCGCACAGGCCATACCGGCCAACAGGGATTTGAACGAAGTCATCTTCATCTCAGGCCATCCCCTCACCTGAAGGGGGCATTCGGGCATCGCTGCGGATAATCTCCATCACCCCGGCCAGAACGCCGTCATCGATCGCCGCGCCGTCTTCCAGCAGGGCGGACAGGCGTGGATCGGCCAAGGCGGCCGTGGGGTTGAGTGCCGCAGCCAGCAACAACTGGGTATAGGCCGTGCTCGGATGGTACAGCACCTGTGCGACCGGCCCCTGTTCGATGATCCGGCCGTTCTGGATGACACACACCTGATCGGCCATGCGGCGCACGCTGCGCATGTCGTGCGATACGAACAGCATGGCCAGACCCAGTTCCTGCGTCAGCGATTGCAGCAGGGTGGAAATCTTGTCCTGATTGGCAAAGTCGAGCGCCGACAGCGCCTCGTCGGCGATCAGGATCTGCGGCTCCATCGCCAGGGCGCGGGCAATGGCGAGGCGCTGCTTCTGTCCACCCGAAAGGGCGGCGGGCCGAAGACCGGCAAGGCGTTCGTCCAGATGCACCAGTGCCAGAAGTTCTGCCGTGCGGCTCTTTCGCTGGGCGGCGGTTCGACCGCCCTTGACCAGCAGGGCCTCGTCCAGAATCTGTCCCGCGGTGTGGCGCGGGTTCAAACTGGCACCCGGGTCCTGAAACACCATCTGGATGGCGTGCAGGGTCGCCTTGTCGCGTTTGCGCAGCGGCAGCAGCTTTTGCCCGTTCAGCAGGATTTCACCCGCCGCCGGATCGACCAGACCGGCAACTGCACGCACCAGACTGGACTTGCCAGAACCGGACTCGCCCACGATGGCGGCAACCTGTCCGGCTTCGAGTGTCAAAGAGGCATCGGCCAGCACCGTCTTTCTTGACGGGCCGTCGCCGTAGGAAACGCTGATGTCACGGATTTGGAGCAGGCTCATCGGTCGTCTCCGCGTTTCACTGTGCCGATAGGGGCGGCGGCCAGAAGCTGGCGGGTAAAGTCGTGCTGCGGGGCCGACAGTATGGCGCGCGTCGGGCCTTCCTCGATGATCCGGCCTTCCAGCATCACGGCCAGCCGGTCGCAGATGGCGGCGGCGGCGGCAATGTCGTGGGTGACCATCAGACCTGCGCTGTTCGACACCTTGCGGCGCATCAGGGCGAGGATCTGCAGTTGAACGGTCGGATCCAGCGCCGTGGTCGGCTCGTCCGCCAGCAGCAGGGCAGGGTTGTTGATCATTGCCAGACCGATCATTGCGCGCTGTCGCTGGCCACCGGAAAGCTGGTGCGGATAGGCATCCACACAGGCATTGCTGCCCGGCAGGTGCATCGACTTCAGAATATCAATAGCAAGGGCGCGGGCATCGGCTTTTGACAGGTTCTGATGGCGACGGGCCGATTCAATCAGGATCGCGCCGATGGTCTTGACCGGATTGAACGACGACAGCGGGTCCTGGAAGATCATGCCGATCTGGCCGCCACGGATGGAGCGCCATTCCTTTTCGGAGCGGTTGTCGATGCGCTGGCCGTCGAGGACGATCTCGCCTGATGTCATGCGCACGCCGGACGGCAGCAGTCCTGCGATACCGAAACAGGTCAGGGTCTTGCCCGAGCCGGACTCGCCCACAAGGCCCAGTATCTCGCCACGGCGGATCTGCAGATCCAGAGAAGGCACCAGAACGCGGCCACCGTCGACGGCTTCCAGCCGCAGGCCTTTGACGTCGAGCGCGATATCGGAATGGGTGACGGCGCTCATCGGGTGATGTTCCGCAGATACTGGCCCAGACGGTGGGCGGATACGATGATGATGACCATTGCCAGAGCGGGAGCGAGGGTCAGCCACGGCGCTTCGAGCATGTAGCCACGGCCTTCGCTGAGCATGGCCCCCCATGTCGCAGCACCCAGCGGCGCACCGATGCCGAGGAAGGACAGCGCGCCTTCGGCCACGATCATTTCGGCAAAGTGGAAGACCACCAGCACCGACAGAGTGGGAATGAGCGCGGGCAGAACATGATGCAGATACAGGCGCATCTTGGACATGCCGGTCATTTCCGCGGCCTGGACATATTCGCGCTGGAACAGGCTGCGGGCCTCGGCATAGACGACGCGCGAGAAGACCGGCCACGTCACAAGACCCAAGGTTAGGGTCAGGGCCACAAAGCCGCTGTCGCCCAGGATTGCGATGACGGTCACGGCCATGACGAAGGAGGGGAAGGACTGGGTGAAGGTGGTCAGCAGGCGCAGGGCCGATCCCAGCAGACCGCCCTTGTGCGCGGCCAGGATCCCGAAGGTCGAACCGATGCAGAAGGCGATGACCGTGGCGCAGAATGCCGCCCCGACAGACCAGCGCAGGCCGGTCAGCAGACGGGCCAACTGGTCACGTCCCAGTTCGTCGGTGCCCAGAAGATGGCCGGGCGACAGAGGCGGCAACAGGCGGGCAGTCAGGTCGATGGCCCGATGGTCGTGCCCTGAAAGCATATCGCCGAGCAGTATGCTGAGCGCGCAGACAAGGCCGACAATACCAAGCGGCAGCAGCGGCGAGCGGATGATCTTTGCGGGGCTCATTTGTCTGCCCTCGCGCCGACACGGATGCGGGGGTCCAGCATCACCTGCACCGCTTCGGTTAGGGCATTGCTGAGGAAGACCGACACCACCATCACGATCACCACGGCCTGAACCACAGGGAAGTCGAGGTTCAGCGTGGATTGCACCAGCAACCAGCCGATACCGGGCCAGGCGAAAATCGTCTCGATGACCACCAGGCCGGTCAGCATGAAGGCGATCTCGGCACCGATCAGGGCCACAGCCCCGAGCAGCGAGTTGGGCAGGACATGACGCCACAGGATCACGCTATCGGATGCGCCGATCGAGCGGGCGGTGCGAACGAAATTGGCGTTCAGAGCGGCCCAGGTATTGGCCTCGACCACGCGGATCAGTTTGGGCGCAAGGAAGCAGACCACCGACACGACGGGCAGAATCCACGTTGCCGGCCCCGAAAAGCCGATAGACGGCAACCATTCGAGACTGGCGGCAAACAGATTGATCAGCAGCAGGGCGATAACAAAGCCCGGAAAGCCCTGAAGCACCGACAGGAAGGCGCGCACAGCCTTGCGTGATTTCGATGTCTGGCTTTGGCCCAGCCATGCCCCCAGAGGCAGTGACACGATCAGGTTCAGCGTAATGGCCATTGCCGCCAGCATCAGGGTAGCGGGCAGGGCGGCCAGTACTTTTTCCATTGCGGGGGTGCCGTCCAGCAGCGACTTGCCGAAATCCCCCTGGGCCAGACGTGCGACCGTGCCCAGATATTGGATGGGCAAGGGCTTATCAAAGCCGTTATCGACGCGAATGGCTTCGATCTGGTCGGCGGTGGCGCCTTCACCCGCCAGTACGACAGCGGGGTCGCCGGTCAGGCGAAGCAGGAAGAACAGAACGGTGACTGTAGCAGCCAGTACGAACGCAAAATCGCGCATTCCGGCAAAAAGTTTGCGAAGGGCCACCGGGTCAGATGCCCTTGTCCGGAAATCTGGCGCTTGCCCGCCCGAATCTGTTGCTCATTGCTCCCCCACTAAGCTTGGCGTTCGCAGAACCTACCTCGACCAACCTTGGTAGGGTAGTGCTAGCACGTATTCAAATAAATACAACATGCGCTTTTCCCTCTAAAATCGCGGGATAAAAAAGGGTTCTCTTCACCGTCGCTATTGAATACCAAGGGTTGGCTCAGTGAAGCGTGTGAGGGGAAAATGAAGCGCATCAAACCATCTGCGGGCCTGACGGCCCTGCTTCTCGCCGGGACCTGCCTGACGGCACCCCTCTTTGTGCCTCAGGTGGCCGTGGCAGAGGTGGCTGCGGAAGCGTCATCGCCTGTAGCCGGTCCGCTTAGCCCCGCTGTGGCAGGCGTGACCGCGCCGGTCCAGTTTTTCCCGCAGGAGCCGGGCACGGACTTTTATCTGGCCAACCACGACCAGTACGAAGCCTATCTGAAGCTGCTGGCGCAGCAGTCCGACCGGATGAAGCTGGAAAGCTTCGGCACGACGGAGGAGGGGCGGACCCAGTGGATGGCCATTGTCTCCACGCCGGAAAACCTCGCCAATCTGGACCGCTACAAGGATATCGCCCGCCGTCTGGCCAAGGCCGAGGGTGTGAGCGAGGAAGAGGCCCGCCAGCTGGCCGCCGACGGCAAGGCCGTGGTTTGGATCGACGCCGGTCTGCACGCCACCGAGACGGTGACCACCCAAGGCCAGATCCACGTCCTTTACCGCCTGCTGACGGGACAGGATGCCGAGACGCTGCGGACGCTGGACGACACCATCCTGCTGTTCGGCCATGCCAACCCTGATGGCCTGCAACTGGTGGCCGACTGGTACATGCGCAAGGAGGACCCGCAGGAACGCTCGTTCCGCGACATTCCGGTGCTGTACCAGAAGTACACCGGCCACGATAACAACCGCGATTCCTACATGGTCTCGCAGGCCGAGACGGCGAACATCGCCCGCGTCCATTACCGCGAGTGGTTCCCGCAGATCGTCTACAACCAGCACCAGACCGGCCCGCGCGGCATGGTGGTGTACATCCCGCCCTTCCGCGATCCGTACAACTACAACCTCGACGGTCTGGTCATGAACATGACCAGCGAGCTGGGCACCACCATGCACAGCCGTCTGGTGGCCGAGGGCAAGGGCGGTTCCGGCTCGAACTCGGTCGGGGCCTATTCGACGTGGCACAACGGTATGGTCCGCTCCACGCCCTATTATCACAACGCCATCGGCATCCTGACCGAGCTGATCGGCGGGCCGACGCCGGAAGACATCGCCCTGATCCCCGACGTGCAACTGGCGCGCAACGATATTCCGCTGCCGATGGTGCCGCGCCGCTGGCACCTGCGTGACAGCATCGACTACCAGTGGAGCATGAACCGCGCGATCATCGACTATGCGTCGCGCAACAAGGAACGCCTGCTGTTCAACATCTGGCGCATGGGCCAGAACGCCATCGAGCGCGGCTCGACCGATACGTGGCAGATGACGCCGACGCTGGTCGAGGCCCTGAAGGCGGCGGGCAACAATGCCCGCGCGGTCGATCCCTCGCTGATGGATACGGTGGTCCGCACGGCGGAAAACCGTATGCCGCGCGGCTATATCATCAACCCGCAGACCCAGCGCGACCTGCCGACGACGGTGGCCTTCCTGAACACGTTGATCAAGAACGGCGTGGACGTGGAGGTGGCCGAGCGTCCGTTCACCGTGAACGGCACCCGCTATCCGGCGGGCAGCTATGTGGTGAAGACGGCGCAGGCCTATCGTCCGCACGTACTGGACATGTTCGAGCCGCAGGATCACCCCCACAACACCGAATATCCGGGCGGGCCGCCCAAGCTGCCGTATGACGTGGCGGGCTATACGCTGGCCTTCCAGATGGGTGTGAACTTCGACCGCATCCAGGATGGCTTTGAAGCGCCGACCGTCAAGGCCGAGGACGTTCTGGCCCCGCCACCGGGCCGTGTGATCGGCAATGGCCGTGCAGGCTTTGTGATCGGCCATGAAGAGAACAACAGCTTCATCCTGACCAACCGCCTGCTGGCGGCGGGCATCCAGCCGGAATGGATCGAACAGTCGGTCCGTGCCAATGGCGAGACGCTGGGCGCAGGCGCGATCTGGGTTCCTGCATCGGAGCAGGCCGCGGCTATCATCCGCGAGGCGGTCGGCCCGCTGGGCATCGACGCCCATGCCGTGTCGCGCCGTCCGGCCGGTGAGGGCATGGCGCTGAAGCCTGTCCGTGTCGGTCTGGTGGACCGTTACGGCGGTGTGATGTCGTCGGGTTGGACCCGCTTCCTGCTGGAACGCTACGAGTTCCCGTTCGAGGTCGTCTATCCGCAGGCGCTGGATACCGAGGACCTGAACGCCAAATACGACGTGCTGGTCTTCACTGACACCGTCGCGCCGGCGCTGGACCATCCGGCCTATCGCCAGACCACGGCCTGGCCGCAGCCCAAGCCCGAGACCATCCCCGCCGAAATGCGCGGCTGGCTGGGCGAGGTGACGGCGGAAACGACCGTACCGCGTATCGCCGAGTTCGCCCGCAAGGGTGGTACGGTGGTGACCATCGGCAACTCCAACCGTCTGGCACACCTGCTGGGCGCGCCGATCGAGCCGGCTCTGGTCAAGACCGAGGGCGAGCGCGTGCGTCCGCTGCCGAACACCGAGTTCTTCCTGCCGGGGTCGATCCTGTCGGCCAAGGTCGAGGCTGTCAGCCCTCTGGCCTATGGCATGCCGGAACGGGCCGATGTCTTCTTCAACAACGGCCAGACCTTCCGCGTGACGGGCGAGGGCGCGCGCACGGTGGTCCGCTTCGACAGCGATGCACCGCTGCGTAGCGGCTGGGCCCACAATCAGGAAATCCTGAAGGACACCAGCGCCGTGGTCGAAGCCGATCTGGGCGAGGGCAAGCTGTTCGCCTATGGCGCGGAGGTCATCCAGCGCGCCCAGCCGCACGGCACCTTCCGCCTGTTCTTCAACGGTCTGCTGTACGGTCCGGCCAGCGCCAACCGCTAACGGCGCAACGGTACCCACATCAAACAAAAGGGGTCGCGAAAGCGGCCCCTTTTTTCATGGAGACAAGTTCAAAATACTAGCTTGCGTTATAAGACTGACTATCGCAGTCTCTTCCCGATCCGGTCAGGGAGGTGTGACGTGGTCTATATTCTCGGTGGTTGGCAGAGTGACTTCTCGCGCAACTGGGCCCGCGAAGGGCTTGAGATCGCCGACGGCTTTGCCGAGGCACTGAACCACGGACTGGACGCCACCAAGCTGGATCCGACCGAAATAGAGGTCGGCCACGTCGGCAATTTCGTCGGCGAACTGTTCTGCGGACAGGGAATGTTGGGCGGCTTTTTCGCCCAGTCCGACAGGCGGTTCGACGGTATGCCGACCGCCCGGCACGAGGCGGCCTGCGCTTCGGGTTCGCTGGCGATCATGGCGGCGATGGCCGACATCGAAGCGGGCCGCTACGAGAGCGCCTGTGTGCTGGGGCTGGAGGTGATGCGCAATGTCCCGGGCAAGGTCGCAGCGGATAATCTGGGCGCGGCGGCTTGGCACGGGCACGAGTTTCAGGATGCCATCTATCTGTGGCCGCGTGCCTTCTCCGACATAGGCGACGTCTATCAGGAACGGTTCGGCATCAAACGCGAGCATCTGGCCGAGATAGCGCGCATCAATTTCGGCAATGCCAAGCGCAACCCCAACGCCCAGACGCGCGGCTGGGCCTTTACGGATGCCAGCTTCACCGATGACGATGAAGCCAATCCTGTCATCGAGGGCAATATCCGCCGTCAGGACTGCGGTCAGGTGACGGACGGCGCAGCTGTGGTCTTCCTCGCCTCGGAGCGCAAGGCCGCCGAATATGCCCGCAAGCACGGGCTGCGCCTTGAAGACCTGCCGCGCATCAAGGGCTGGGGCCATACGGGCGCGCCGATGAGCCTTCGCTCCAAGCTGGAAGTTCAGGATGAAGAGGGCTGGATCTTCCCGCACGTTAAGAAGGCGGGCGAGGATGCCCGTCGCCGCGCAGGCCTGAACGATGTGTGGGACATCGACGCGGTCGAAACCCACGACTGCTTCACCACCACCGAATACATGGCCATCGAGCATCTTGGTCTGACCAAGGCGGGCGAGGCATGGAAGGCGATTGAAGACGGCACGGTCGCCTTTGACGGGGCACTGCCGTTCAACCCTTCGGGGGGATTGATCGGCCTTGGCCATCCGGTCGGGGCGACGGGCGTGCGTATGGTTCTGGATGCCGCCAAACAGGTGGCGGGCACTGCCGGAGACTATCAGGTCGAGGGTGCGAAGAACGTCCAGACCCTGAACATCGGCGGCTCTACCACCACCACGGTCAGCTTCGTCGTCGGAACCTGAAGTCCCACAGAAGGGGCGTTTCAAAAGTGAACCTGACATCGCTCGCTTAACGAAGTGGTGCAGGGCGGGGAGGAAAGAATGAGAACGATTTCAAGGGTCGTCGCGGGCTTTGAGACAAACGGGGAGGGCGCGTGATGGGCGTCGTTTCTCCTCTGGGGCTGACCGCCGAAGACATCGCCAAGGCACCGCTGCGTGATGCCGCGCTGCTGCCGGTCGATCTGGATGTCCGCAAGGAAGCCGATGGCACCATCTATCTGAAGTCGCGCATTCCGGTTGCGCCCTATGACTTCAACATGCCGCGCCTGTTCGCCCGCATGGCTGAACAGCAGGGCGACAAACCGGCCCTGATGCGCCGCGCGGCGGGGGGCGGCGACTGGCAGGCGACAAGCTATCGACAGCTGAAGCGCGACTGCGACGGCTTTACCCAGTGGCTGTTGGATCAGGGCGGCGATGGCACGGTGTTTCTGGTGTCGTCCAACTCGCCGTTGTTCTCGACCGTGACCTACGGCGGGTGGGCGTCGGGGCGGGCGGTCTGTCCGGCCAGCCCGATGATGGTGGCGCTGGGCGGCGATCTGGGCCGCCTGCGCCATGTGATCGGCAAGGCCAAACCGTCCGTCATCGTAGCAGAAACCGCAGGCATCGCCGCGGCAATTGCCTCGGTGGATATCGGTGATGCGGTGCTGATCTGCGGAGAGCCGTTCGAGGGCGCGCTGTTGCTGGCCGATGTGGTGGCTACTGAACCTACGCCTGCCGTCGAGGCTTCCATTGAAGGGCTGAAGGAAGACGGGGTGGCGGCCTATATGCTGACCTCCGGCTCGACCGGATTGCCCAAGCTGACGGTGCTGACGCTGGGTGCGCTGGCGGCCAATACCGCCGAGTGCAAGCAGACGGTCGGCAAGGTGGCGGGCTGGAACGAGGTCATGCTGGACTGGCTGCCGTGGCACCACGCGGCGGGGGCCTATGTGATGCGGACCACCCTGATGGAGGGCGGGACCTTCTACATCGATGACGGCAAACCCATGCCCGGCCTGTTCGATACCTCGATCCGCAACCTGACCGAGATCAGCGTCGGCTATTACAACAATGTGCCGCTGGGTTACGTCATGCTGGCCGATGCACTGGAAACCCATCCGGAGATGCGGAGGAACTTCTTCTCGCGCATGAAGATGATGCTGTTCGGCGGTGCGGGGCTGTCCCAGGCTGTGTTCGATCGCCTTCAGGCCTGTGCGGTTGAGGCTTGCGGCCACCGTGTCATGCTGACCAGTGGCTATGGGTCCACCGAAACGGGATCGGCCATCACCGTCACCCACTATGAGACGGACAAGGTGGGCTTGGGCCTGCCGGTGCCGGGGGTGACGATCAAGCTGGTGCCACAGGGCGACCGCTATGAGCTGCGCGCAAAGGGCAAGAGCCTCGCGCTCGGCTATCTGGACGAGCCCCAAAAAACCGCCGAAGCCTTTGACGAGGAAGGCTATTACCGCTCTGGCGATCTTTGCGTCTTCCATGATCCGGAAAGGCCGGACCTTGGGCTGGCCTTTGCGGGCCGCGCCGCCGAGGAGTTCAAGCTGTTGAGCGGGGCGTGGGTCTATGGCGGTCACATGCGCGAGCAGATCATCCGCATACTCGACCCGCTGGCGCTGGATCTGGTGCTGTGTGACGAGAACCGGCCCTATCTGACGGCGATGATCTGGACCAAGGCCCCGAACGCCGAGGCCGAGATTGTCGAACGGCTGAAACAGTTCAACGCGACCCAGTCGGCGGGCAACCGTATCCGGCGCGTGCTGTTCCCGTCCGCGCCACCCAATCCGAACGCGCACGAGCTGTCGGACAAGGGCACGGTCAACCGCCGCGCCGTGATGGATAACCGTCCCGATCTGGTCGAGCGCCTGTTCGCCGAGCAACCGGACGAGGGCGTCTATATTCTGGAGGCCTGAAGGCCTTATCCGAAAACTGTCAAACATGTCTGGCCGTGACACGGCCAAGGGGGAGTGATGCTGCCTGAAGTTCTGAGGATACTTCTGATCAATGTCGGCGTAGCGGCGGCGGGTTTCGCGCTGGTCTGGGCCGTTTCGTTGAAGTTGAAAGACCCGACCATTGTTGACGCCTATTGGGGACTGGGCACGGTGGTGCTGGCGATTTCCACCTTTATCCAGTCGGATGGGCCGCTGTTGCGCAATGCCCTGCTGACGGGGATATGCGCGGCATGGGGCGTGCGCCTGTTCGGCTATATGATCTGGCGCTGGCGGGTGCATGGTGCCGACCGCCGCTATGAGCGACTGTATGAAAAGGTGAAGGAAACCAAGGGTTGGAGCTTTGGCTTCTTCACCCTGGTGTCCATCTGCGTGACGCAGGCACCGCTACAGTTCCTGATGTCGCTTCCGGTCCAACTGGGCCAGATCGACCGCACACCGGATGTGGGTGTAATTGGCTGGATCGGCGTTGCCATCGCGGTCTTTGGCCTGATCTTCGAGATCATCGCCGATGGGCAGCTGGCCAAGTTTAAGCTGAAGCCCGAGAACAAGGGCAAGGTCATGCAGTCGGGCCTGTGGCGCTATAGCCGTCACCCCAACTATTTCGGCGAGAGCCTTGTCTGGTGGGGGCTGTTCCTGATCGCGGCGGAAACCACGACAGGCCTGTTCGCCATTGTTGGTCCGGCCTTCCTGACGTGGACCCTGATGAAGTGGTCGGGCGCACCGACGATGGAATACCGTATGCGTAAGACCAAGCCGGAGTATGCCGACTATATCGCGTGCACATCCGGCTTTGTGCCGCTGCCGCCCAAGAAGGTGAAAGCCTGATACGAAAAGGGGGCGGCCTTCTCCAAGGCCGCCCCCGTTCGCCCCTGTGTGGTTCAGCCCGTCAGGCCGAGACCACACCATCGCGGATATAGGCCCGATCGGCCCAGCAGGCGTGGGTGCCGCTGGAGATCTTGTGCGGCAGGGCAATGCGGCACACGGGGCCTTCCTCGAACTTCTTGCAGTCCACGAGGATGCATTCGGACGTACCGGCATTCTCGTCGATGATGAAGCTGATCAGATAGCCATCATCCTCATCCTTGGCGTTTATGCGCGGGACAAATGGGCTTTCGCTTGCATAGCGACCGTCCGGCAGGGTGATCTGCCAGCTTTCGCCGGTTTCCAGATCGTGTTTGACGAAGCCGTTGAACAGGAACCAGCCCGGCTTGGTCGTCGTCGAATAGCAATAGCGGTTCTTGCGACCGGCATAGCGGTTGTTGATGACGCCGAACTCCAGCACGCGGTCATCGAGGTGGCCCTCGGTCGTTTCGCCGGTCTTCAGGTTGAAGCGCCACCGGTGCAGTTTGGACTTGAAGCTGTGCTCGTCCAGATAGGCCATCATCCGGTCCATCCCCTTGGGCGCGCCTTCCAGCGGCTCGGGCATGGGCACTTCCTGGAAGTAGCCGTCCATGACGATCTCGTCGCCTTCCTCATAGGCATTGAGGAAGTGCAGCACATAGGTCGGGTCCGCCTCGAACCAGCGGATGTCCTTTTCGGTGCCATAGCGCGGGATGACGGCAAAGCGCGACGGCAGGTCGTGCATGCGGGCCGCGTGATAGCCCTTCTCCAGCAGGCCTTCGTCCCAGAACAACGGGAAGTCGTTCAGGATCGAATAGTTCTCCGAGAAGATCATGTCGTGCGGCAGGCGCGGACCGGGCAGGGGGATCGGGGTGTAGTGGACCTGCTTCCCGTCCTTGTCGATCACGCCATAGTGCATGTAGGGCGCGTGCTTTGAATAGTTGAAGAACAGCATCTCGCCGGTGCGTTCATCGGTCTTGGGGTGGGCCGATACGCCGTCCAGCGGCACCCACGGAGCGGTGCCCAGCTGTTCCATGGTCTCGGGGTCCAGCATGTAGGCTTCGCCGCACTGGTAGAAGGTCGAGATGGCCTTGCCATTGTGGATCACCACGTCGGTGGACGAGGAATCCTTCAGGCTTTCGTGCGCGCCGAAGCCGGGGCGCTTGGACGTGCCCGGACCATCCTGGATGCCGCCCCACAGCGAACCCTCGGCGATCTGTTCGGCCACAAAGCCGCGAGTGCGGACAAAGCGGTTGCGATAGTCGGCCTTGCCGTTCTGGATGCTGATCTGGTGCAGCATGCCGTCACCGTCGAACGGGTGATAGCGGCCCAGCGGCTGGTGGACGGGATTCTCGGTATTACGCAGATAGACCCCGTCGATATCGGTGGGGATTGCCCCTTCGATCACATCCAGATCAAGGGCGGTAACCTCTTCCCACTGCGGCGTCCACGGGCCCGTCATATACGGGTGGTTCGTGGGTTGAAGCGTGGTTTTAACGGGTTCGAGACGCGTGACTTTCATGACCATTCCCCATTGGTGTGGTCATCAGCTAACACTGTTAGTCTGTTTATGCAAGTAAGGTCAGAGGCCGGTCAGGCTGCCACGTTCGATGTCTTGATTGCAGTTGCCGCAGACAATGCGTGTCACCAGTTTCTGCCCGCATTTATGCATCAGAATCTCGGGCGGACCCTCAGGGCCGGAAAGCCAGCGGGCACCCCAGTTGACCAGTTCGACCACCAGCGGGAACAGGTCCAGCCCCTTGGGCGTCAACCGGTATTCCATGCGTACGGGTTGGGTCTGATAGGGGCGCTGTTCAAGAATGCCCAGCGTCACCAGACGGGCCAGACGTTCGGACAGGATATTGGTGGCTATGCCCAGCCGTTGCTGGAACTCGCCAAACCGGCGACAGCCCAGAAAAGAGGCGGCGATGGTATGGGCGATCCAGCGGTCACCCAACACATCGATCGTGCGCTCGATCATGGTGTGCGCGGTATTGGGATTGTCCACCACCGAGCGGCGCTGGGCGCGGGCTTTCAGTGGCGGTTCCAGCCCCGCGCCCGGACCGGGGATGGAATGGGTCTCGCGTGCGATGACTTCCTCGTCACAGTGCGCACAGCGGCACTGGGGCACCAGCACATGGCCGTCGGTATGGGTCAGGTTCAACACCCTGACCTTGGCATCGGGATACCAGTTCCGTTCCCAGCGGATGATCATCATGGCCGCGCGGAAAAGGTCCTGTCCCATTTCGGTCAGGCGATACTCATCGCGCGGGGGGCGGGCGTTGTAGCGGTGGCGGGCCAGTACCCCAGCCGTTTCCAGCCGGCGCAGCCGTTCGGTCAGCAGGCTGCGGGCAATACCGATACGGGACTGGAATTCCTCGAAACGGGAGACACCCGTAATCGCCTGACCGAGGATCATCAGCACCCAGCGATCACCCAGTACATTCAGGGCGCGGCCCGCAGAGTTGGCGGGCAGATAGCGTGACTTGTCGGCGGTCGTATCAGGCAGGGTGGCGCTCATGGTCGGACAGTCCCCATGCCCGCAGGGTGTGTCAATCAGGATTGCGGGCTGGCCGGTGTACGCGGCCAAAAAAAGACCCCGCCACAGGGGCGGGGCCACAGGTTTGCGCAAGAGGCGGCGCTAGGACTTGAGCTTGATCTTCTTTTCGATCTTGGCCGCGGCTTTCTCGGCTTTCTTGCGGCGCTCGAAGACCTTGCGCATGTATTTGAGGTCGCTGTCCGAGAGGATTTTCTCGGCGGCGACGAACTGCTCCTGTTCCTCTTCGCCGACGTGGTGGAGATATTCCTCCTTCAGCGCGGCAAAGCGGCGGAGCCAGCCCGGGTTGGCATAGTCGCGCGCGGCAAGGTCCGCCATCAGCTTGTCCAGCTCCTTGTGCTCGGCCACGGCGTGGCGGGCATCGTCCGTGGTGGACGGATCACGCAGGACCGTAGACCACAGGGCCTGATCCTCGGCATTGGCGTGGGACTGGACCTCTTTGACGAACTCCTCGAACAGCATCTTGCGCTGTTCGGGATTGCTGCTGGTGGTTTCCTCGATCATGGCGATCAGGGCACGGTGCTTGTCGTGGTCCTCGACCAGACGGCCGAACACATCGGGATTGCCTCGGAACTTGGTCTTGGGCGTCGAGCCGATGCGCACGGCCAGTTCGGGCGCGAAGGATTTGGCCTCTGCAATAGCGGAGGCCTTGGCCTTCTTCGGATCCTTCTTGGTCGGTTGGTCAGCCTTGGTCTTGGCTGCCGCTGGGGTTTGGGTTGCCATGTTTGCGTCTCCTTACGGCAGGTCGCGGACTTTGGGCTCGCGCGCCCAGTGACGGACGGGTCCTACGCCGACCATTTCCTCCCACGGCACCACGCCTTGGTCTTTTTCGACATTGGCCTTGTCGAGCAGGATCTGCGTGCCCTTGCAGTGGCCGATGGTCTTGCAGTGGGCATAGGCGTCGGCGAACCACTGGATGGCGGCGGCGTTCTTCGTCAGCTTTTCGGCGGCGTCCGGCATGATGATCGAGGCGATGGCGTCGAACACGACCGACGGCGCGCCTTCCAGCTTTTCATCGGCTTTCAGCGTGCCGCCCTTGACCGGAATGCCGCCGACCTTGGGCGCGACCAGTTTGACGGTGCCGCCCGCCTTTTCGATGTCGCCCTTCAGCTTCTCGATGCCGGCCTTGTCCGAGCCTTCGGCGAACAGGATGCCAACGGTGCGGCCCTTGAAGGTCTTCTTGGCCTGCTTCTGGATCGACAGGGCGTCCGACGGCTTCATATCCACCGGCTCCTTGGCGACCTTGGCCTTGGCGGGCAGGTCCATGGCCAGACCGTCAGCGATGCGCTTGGCCATGTCTTCGTCGATGTTACGCAGGCGCGACAGCACACGCTCGCGGACGTGTTCGAGGTTTACCTTCGACAGCTCGAAGACAATGGCGTCACGGATGTGGGCCTGTTCGTTCTCGGTCTGCGAACGATAGAAGAGGCGGGCCTGCGAATAGTGGTCCGCAAAGGTTTCCGCACGCACGCGCAGCAGTTCGCTGCCGTCGTTGCGCTCGCCGTTCTCGCGGAACGAGGTGAAGCCGGTTTCGGGGCAGGCGCGGGGACCTGCGTCCTCGCCCGCTTCGTTCAGGCTGTTCGGCTCATAGTTGGCGCGGCCCGTGGGGATCAGCGTCTGCATCAGCCCGTCACGCTGGAAGTTGTGGAACGGGCATTTCGGCGCATTGATCGGGATCTTGTGGAAGTTGGTCGTGCCGAGGCGCGACTTCTGCGTGTCCAGATAGGAGAACAGGCGGCCCTGCAGCAGCGGGTCGTTGGTGAAGTCGATGCCAGGAAGGATGTTGGAGGGCAGGAAGGCAGCCTGTTCGGTCTCGGCGAAGAAGTTGTCGACGTTCCGGTTCAGCGTCATGCGGCCGATGATCTGGACCGGAATCTCTTCCTCGGGGATCAGCTTGGTGGCGTCGAGGACGTCATAGGGCTGTTTGGCGGCCCATGCCTCGTCAAACACCTGAATGCCGAAATCCCATTCGGGGAAGTCACCCGCATCGATGGCTTCGAACAGGTCGCGGCGGTGGAAGTCGGGATCGGCACCGGCGATCTTGACCGCTTCGTCCCAGGTGGTGCTTTCAATGCCCAGCACCGGCTTCCAGTGGAATTTCACGAACTTGCCTTCGCCCTTTTCATTGACGAAGCGGAAGGTGTGGACGCCGAAACCCTCGATGTGGCGCAGGGTGCGCGGTATGCCACGGTCCGACATGGCCCACATGATCATGTGCATGGTCTCGGGCATCAGGGAGACGAAATCCCAGAAGGTGTCATGCGCCGAGGCGGCCTGCGGATAGCCGCGGTCGGCCTCCATCTTCACCGAATGGACGAGGTCGGGGAACTTCATCGCGTCCTGGATGAAGAAGACGGGGATGTTGTTGCCCACGAGGTCCCAGTTGCCTTCGTCGGTGTAGAGCTTCACCGCAAAGCCGCGCACGTCGCGCGGCGTGTCGATGGATCCCGCGCCGCCCGCGACGGTCGAGAAGCGCACGAAGACGGGGCATTCATTGCCTTCCTTTTGAAACAGACCGGCTTTGGTCAGTTCCGGAATGGCCTTGGTCACCTTGAACACGCCATGCGCGCCCGAGCCGCGCGCGTGGACGATGCGCTCGGGGATGCGTTCGTGGTCGAAGTGGAAAATTTTCTCGCGCAGGACAAAGTCCTCAAGCAGCGTCGGGCCGCGGGCACCTGCGCGAAGGCTGTTCTGGTTGTCGGAGATGCGGTGACCGAAATTGTCGGTCAAATGCGCCACGCCATCCTTGTGGTCGCCATCATTCTTGATGTGCTGCTGGGTCTCGCCAGCGTTGCCGGTATCGGTCTTGAACTCGCCCTTGCCTGTGCCAGGCGAGTGATGGTTCAGGCTATTGTCCAGACTGGGGGAAGTCTTGGAGGATTTCATTATCGCTATCTCCATCCGCTTTAGACCGGCGCAGCAGTCTGCAAACGCCCATCGAGTGCTTTAAAAACCCAGCGCTGGAAAACGGGTTCCTCTGTGTTTTCTGCGAGTTATTCGCAAATTGCTGTTTCTGACATTTTTGCTCGCTGAATCATGCGGATGTCGCCTGTGTCAGAACCTGAACTGTTTGTGATGGTTGGCGTGTCTGCGCAAAGCGCACTAACACTGTGGCCATAGGGTCGCTGGGAGCGTCGGGTATGAAACGCTGTTGGATTGCAGGTGCGGCTTTACTCGCGCTGTCGGGATGCGGAGCGTCGGGAAATAACGCCTGGGATTTCCTTCGCGGCCATATCTCTGCGCGCTCAACAGTTCTGGAAAACTGGCAGCCATCTGATGACGCCGTCGCACGCGGGGCGATGCAGTTTGCATTCGGCGATTTCGGCGGACTGAACTCCGATGCGATGAACACGGTGGCCCTGCCGTGGAAGCTGACGTCGGCGGCCTTGGTGATGCATCTGTCGCCGGATGATCAATCGCTCGATGCTCTTCAGCGGATCATGCAGGGCTATGGCTTTTTCTATCCGCAGACCATAGCCAACTGGCCCGAGGGTGCCGGGCCCGCGCCGGTGCCGGAAGCGGCTATGGGTCTGGTTTTGGGCACAGGCACCCGCTCGATCCCGCAGATCGAGATACAGATCGCCAGCACGGGATGTGCCGCCTGTCATGCCGCACCGACCTATGACGCGCAGGGCAGGCCGCAGACCGGGCGTTTGTGGCTGGGGGCCCCCAATCCGTCGCTCGATCTGGAAACCTACACCCAGGATATTTATCGCGCCCTGGTTGCGGCGACACGGGACAGCGATGCCTTGATGGCGTCCACGCGGCGCCTGTATCCTGAAATGACGGCTGGGGAAGAAAAGACCCTGCGTGACTTCGTGCTGCCTCGGGTCAGGGAACGTCTGGCCGAAATTGGCAGTGCCGGGACGGGGCCTCTGCCGTTCAGCAATGGCCATGCGGGCGTGACCAATGGCGTGGCGGCACTGAAGCTGCAGCATGGTCTTCTGGCGGATCAGAGCGATGTCTATGCGCGTGAGCGGGGCTTTACCTCCGTGCCCCATCTGGCTGACCGAGGCTTCCGCTCCATGTTGCTGTGGGACGGGGCCTATGCGCCGACCGGCCACGACGATCGCGAGCGGGCGCTGACAACAGCCGACATTACCGATGGCCATCTCGGTGATCTGGCGGGGATCACGGCCTATTTCACCGTGCCGACGATGGGCATGAGCGACCGTGCAGCCGTGCGGGCGATCCCGACCGTACGCGAAGCGTTTGCCTTTGTCGCTACGGTCAGGCCCCAGCCCTTCCCGGGTCAAATCGACATGGAGCGTGCAGGTCGCGGGGGCGCATTGTTTTCAGCCAAATGCTCATCCTGCCACGGGACCTATCAGGAAACGCCACAGGGCCCGCGCCTGAGCCGTTTTCCCAATGTGCTCAAGACAGTCGGCACGGACAGCGCCCGCGCCGAGGCTATGGATCAGCAGCTTGTGGACAGCGTGAACCGTAGACCCATCGCTCGCCATATCCATGCCGAGGCCACGGGCCGGTATGCGCCGCCGCCGCTGACGGGCATCTGGCAAAGCGCGCCCTATCTGCACAATGGCTCGGTGCCGTCGCTGGCGGCTTTGCTGGGGCTGGAAGAACGCCCGGCGATCTTCCAGACGGGCGGCCATGCCATGAATCTGGACAAGGTCGGGGTGGATTACCCTGCGGGATATCAACCCTACAGCCGCCCGTCGCAGGTCGATACCCGCCAGCGCGGCATGGGTAATGGCGGCCATACACGTATGTTCGACGGTCTGAGTATCGAGGAACGTCGCGACCTTCTGGAGTACCTCAAACGGCTCTAGGGCAGGATCAGTTCGTCGACCGGAAGGCGGGCGGGAGAGGGCAGTTTGACCGCGTCCACCATGCCTGCCCGCAGGACTGTGACCAGACGCTGGTGTGGCGCTAGGTTCAAACGGTGGCCCATTTCTGCCGCTGCCTGCGCGTCGTCCCCCAAAATGGTCAGGGGGGCGGCGGACAGACCCCTTGCGGTCAGTTCCAGCCAAAGGCGGTGCCAGTCGCGACCAGTCTGGAAGGGATCGGCATCACGGTCCTGGACAAAGGCCACAAGTGCGCTGGCCGAGCGGGTTACGCCCGCCTCTGCCGTGAGCATGCCCGCCAGTTGCAGCCGGTCGAATATCTCGAACACCGGATGGGAAAGCACGACACCCGCCGCGACAGCCAGCGGTGCCGACATTCCCATTGCCTGCGCATTCAGTCCGTCACGGCTCCAGTTGCGGTCTGCCTTGGTCAGTCGCATCCAGGAAGCAAGCTCCTGTCGGTAGGGGCGGTTACGGAAGGCCCGCAGGGTTGCCTGATCCGTCAGTAGGGCGATCTGCCTGATATGGGCGTCGTCGGTGATCAGGCGGGTATCGGGGTGTGACCATGTCTCCAACGCCTTGAGGGCCGAGGCTTCAAGCGCTTTGTCGAACGCGCCACGATATGTGCGGCGACGGGTCAGGAACGGCACCAGAGGATCAGGTGCGCAGGCCCCGGTAACCGTCATGCGGGCGACCTCTCCGGGCGCGGCCGTCGCAACGGATAGGGCGATACCACGGGCACTGGCCGCAATGACCATACCCTCGGCAGCGGCACCGTGGCTGGCCTGTGCATCGCGCCGGGTCGGGTCACCGACGGGCAGGCTGCGCACGGGGGACTGCACCAGCGCGATGGTCTGCGCATCCACCAGACGCCACAGCGTCGGCTGGATGTTGTGCACATTGGGTGACAGCACCGCCTCGGCCACCAGTTCGCGGAACAGTTCGGGCGTCATGCGATGCCCTTGTGGAACAGGTGGGTGCGATGCAGGCGACGTGCGCCCAACCGCTCCATCTGGCGCAGCGAGGCCTTGTTCACATCGGCTATCCAGGTGACCCCGCACGTCCGGTATCCACCCTTCCTCAGGGCCGAAGCAACACGGTGCAGCATGGCGGCGTTGACGCCCTTGCCCTGATGTTCGGGCATGACCGAATAAAGGATGATGACGGCGCGTTTGGCCGTGAACAGACCGCGCAGCCACGACCAGAGCATACGGATGCCATACCGCGCGCCGGCATGCTTCACGAAAGGATTAAGGTCGGGAATACAGATGACTACGCCCGCTGGTTCATCTTTATGATGAATGATGGCGGCCAATGACGGGTCCATGACCCACATCATTTCGCCGGCCTGGAACCGGAACTCCTCGGTGGTCAGGGGGACGAACATCGGGTTCCGGTCAAACCCGCCGTTCAGGCACAGGCGGCCTTCCTCCATGCGGATCTTGAAATCCTTGCGGGTGATGGGGGCAAAGGTCCAGTCCGGCGACGACAGGATTTCCCGCGCCCCGCTGTTCAACAGTGTGTCGGGATCGACGGTGTCAGGCGTGAACTCCCACGTCGACATGGGAAATCGGGCTGCAAAACCCAGTCGCTGCAGATGGGCGGACAGGTGCGGCGGGTGCCACATCATGTCGGTGGTGGGGGCGTGTTCAAACCCTTCGGTCACCATGCCGACCATCTGCATGGCCGTCAGGTTGAAGGGGCCGACGATCTCGCTATCGCCGTGGCGTCGGGCAAAGTCGGTGATGGCCGCGAACAGCAGGTCGATGGCCTCCGCATCGTCCGCCGCGTCGAAATAGCCGAAGCAGGTCCGCGCCCAGCCGTGGCGTTCATTCGACTGCAGGTGGCGGTGGGCGGTCGCGCGGGCCACGGGCCTGCCGTCGCGTTTGACGACATAGAACTCCAGCGCGCCGCCGGACTTCAGCATCGGGTTCTGCTTGGGGTCGAGATACTTTTTCAGGTCCGACCGCATGGGCGAGACATAGGGGCTGTCGGACGGATAGACCTCGAACGGGACGCGGAAGAAGGCGTTGAAATCACCCTTTACCAGCTCAAGGGTCATGCGGCCTCTCCGGTACTGCGTGCGGCCAAAAGGGTGGCTGTCTTCTGGAACAGGGCCATGGCCCGCTCGTCCTCGTCCAACAGGGCCGATCCGCCCAGTGCGACAAGCCCGATCCGCAGCGGCTGGTGAGAGATCAGGATGGCGTGCGTCGAGTTGTGCCGCAGCAGCAGGTCACGCAGCTGTTCGCGGGCATCGGCCAGCGGATGCTCGGCCCAAAGGCTGGACAGGTGGACCACGGGGCGGCCCTCGAACGCGGCGGGCAGCAGGGCGGGGTCGTAATCGGTCAGGTCGTTGCCCTGGGCGAGGATCAGCCCTTCCAGCGGCGCGACGCGGGACACATCGGCGATAAAGGCGCTCAGAGATGCGGTGTCCGCGTTGGCCAGCGTATGGTCGAACAGGCGGCGCTGTTGGTCATTGCCGCCCGAGCGCAGGCGCAGCAGCACCGACAGGGCCAGCAGGGCGGCCACGGTCACCGCCAGCACCGAGCCTGCCTCCAGGCAGCTTTGCGGGCGGTTGAGCAGCATCAGCGCGCCCGCCAGCAGGATGGCCGTCGCGAAGGTGAGCGACAGCTCCTTGATCGTGTCCAGCCACCCCTTGGGCGCATTGGCTCCGGCAGCGGCGGCATAGGCCAGGCCCAGCAGACCCAGTGCGGACAGGCCGACGGGCAGGCCGATACGGAAATCCGTCAGCGCCAGCAGGCCCGTCGCCAAAAGGGCGCGGGCATAGGCGTTGAGGGTAGAGTTCTCCATCGGCGACAGGCTGTCACGGCGGCGGAATACGATCAGGCCCAGAACCAGCAGCAGGGCGCACGGCACATAGATCGCCAGATTGAACGCCCGCTCTATCCCGCTTCCGGCCAGAAGGGCGGCGAGGATGCCGAGGATGGTCCCGCCGCCGATGACGATCTTCATCCAGAGCGGTGAATGCCGCCGCAGCAGGATTTCCGCGAGGATCAGCGCCGCCGTTGGCAGGGCGCAGGCCAGCACCAGCGTTAGGGCCGCGAAGGCATCGATGCCCGTGGCCATGCTGAGCGCGCGGCAGAGATAGAACAGGCCCGACAGTCCGAACACGAGCAGCAGCACGTTCTGGACGGTCGAGCGGCGGCGACGTCGCCACAGGACGAGCGCCACGGCCAATGCGCCGATCGCCCCGAACCCGTCCACGAGCATGCGCGTGGTTTCTGCCAGCGACAGATCCATCATCCGGCCAGAAGCCTTTGCATGAAGCGGCGCACGATGACGGCCTTCAAAGCGCCAATGGGGGCGGGCAGGGGGCGCTCGCATTTCGCGTCACGGGTGTTCATGAACCAGCCACGGCAGTCGGTCTTTGTCCTGCGCCCCATCAAAAGGGCCAGTGCCTCGCCCGCCATCAGGCATCCGGCGGTGGTGACCATGGGGGCGAAGCTCATGCGCTTGCGCTTTCCGGCGGCCATTTCGGCGGCGGCAGTCAGGTCCACATGGGAATGGCTGGACGAGTGGGTCATCACCCATTCCAGCTCCTTCATGAAACAGGCGGCGGCCTGTTCCTCGGTGATGGCCTTCCAGTCCGTGCCCTTGATCGGATAGCCGAGGCGTTCCTCGGGGCGGGGATCGGAAGGGCGCACCACAATGGCCGAGGGCAGGGGCGAGGCATAGGCGTCGATCACCGTCGCGCCATGCTGCTTGGCCTTGCGGTACAGTTGGGCGGTGGCGGGAATGTCGTCACAGCCGTTGATGATGACGCTGTATTCCGCGCACAGTTCGTCCAGCTTTTCGGTCCATTCCGCCCCCAGAACCGTCAGTTCCAGATCGGGATTGATGCGTTTCAGCCCCTCTGCCGTCACCTCGGCCTTGGGGCGATCCACGGTGTCAGTGAACGCGAAGAGTTGGCGGTTAAGGTTTGAAATCTCGAAGCTATCGAGATCGGCGATGGCGATCTTGCCTACGCCCGCCCGCACCAGCATCTGGACCGCCGCACCGCCCATGCCGCCCACGCCTGCGACAAAGACCCCGCCGTCTTTCAGGCGCTGTTGCTCGGCCTCGGTGATGAAGCCGATGTTGCGGGTGGTCATCTCGGAATAGAAATCGGTCATTTGCTCATCTTTGCGGGGCGCAGCACGCCCCATGCGCGGTCGGGCGACAGCCAGTGGATCAGGGGCAGGACCGCCATGCGCGCCCCCATCAGAAGGACGAGGCCCGTCAGCCCCATGGCGGTGGTCGGAGGGGCGACCTTTCGCAGATATTGGCCGGCTGCCGCCATGTCGATGCGACCGATCTGGATCAGGTCGTCGCCCCGGTCATAGTCCAGCTGTTGCTGGCAAAAATCGTTGTATTTCTGTTTTCTATGCGGCGTTGCTTGTTCAAAGGTTTTCTTCAGCGCGTCGCTGCCACCGGTATAGGCATTGGTGATGACGAAGCGGGCCTCGTCGAAACCGGCCTCTTTACCGACGCCAAAGGCCGCGCGGTGGCGGGCCATGATCTGGCGGCCCAGTGACAGGTGGTCGAAGCTGCGGCGCGCATCGGGGCGGGGCGAGGGAAAAACGTCGGAGAATGTCTCCGCCACCATGCCCGCGACAGCCGGTACCTGTGTAACGTTGGAAATCCACATCGGGCGGCCCTGACCCGTCAGGAACATCAGCACGCAGGTCAGGCCATAGAGGGTGGCCGACAGGCCGCGCCCGCGTGCCGTCGGGTCCACCATGACAAGGCCAAGGTGCATCACCTGCGTCGGGCGGTTGGCCAGTTCCACATCCAGAAGCGACAGCACGTTGAAGGCCACCGGACGGCGCGGACCTTTAGAATTTTCAGACTGATAGACGACAGTGATGACGCAGTTGTTCAACCGCTCGGCATCGCCACCCAGCACACCGTATTCCAGATCCTCGCCCTTCAGGGTCAGGCTGGCGATGGCGCGCATGTCGTTGACAAAGGCGCGCCTCTGATCCGCCGATAGGGTGAGGCCGGGGCGCTCGACGATGCGCGTCCACATATTGCGACCGGATCGCCACGTCAGATTGATCATCGGGTCCGGCGACTCCCCCGCCAAAAACTGGCCTCAAGGGTGCCCTTGGGGGCAGGGGCAGGTCAAGTTCCGGCGGGTAAGGTGCTTTACCCAGCGCCCAAGAAGAACGGCAGGTCGCGGTCGGCTCTCTGGATTGTCTGGAAGGGCACTGTACGCCTGCGGATTTGGATACGGCCAAAAAAATAGGGGCACGGCCCTTTCGGATCGTGCCCCCTTGATGGGATCTGTCAGACAGAACCTTAGAAGCGGTATTGGATCCCGGCTTGCAGACCGTGGGCGGTTTCGCCGCGGATCGTCTGGCCTTGATACTCGACCGACAGGTTTACATTCTCCGACCTGGTGGAGCTGCGCAGGCCGATGTTCCAGTCCAGGGCATGGCGGCCCAGACGGCGCGAGGCGGCGTCGAACGGCAGTTCCGGTGCCAGTACGAAGTTGTTGACCGAGATGGCCTCGCGTTCGAGGAAATCACGCTGCCAGACGACACGGGCGTAAGGGGTTACGCGCCAGTCACCCTGAACGATTTCCTTCTTCACCTGCAGGCCAAGGCCCGCACGCAGGCTTTCGACATCGTCCAGTTCACCAGCCAGAGCTGCAGGCGAGTTGCCCTTGTCCTTGAAGCTGGTGCCCGAGATGTTGATGTAATCAACAACCGGAGCCAGCAGGGTCAGGGTGGCATTGTTCTTGGTGTTCAGATCAAAGCCGTGCTCGAAACGCGCGAACAGGGCGTCGCTGTCGTATTCAGCCTGATTGAGACCTTCCAGACCTTCGATGTCGCTGATCGTGCGACGGGTATCGCTCTTGAGCTGGGTGTACCCCAACTGACCCGAGACATAGCCACGGCTGTACTCGCTATCACCGTAAAGTGCCGCAGTCAGAGCTTCGATCTTGCCATTGAAGCTGTTGATCGGACGGGTGTTTGCATTCAACTGGCCGTAGCCGACAGCCAGGCCAAGGCGGGTATTGTCCGACAGCTGGCGCGACGCGCCCATAAGGGCCCCGTATCCGTTATACTCCAGCGCATCGATGGACTCATAGGCCTTCAGCTTGCCGGTACGGCCAAAGGCTGTGGCCCATAGGGTGGTCGGACGCGACATGTCATAGGGGCTTCGTTCGGCCTTGACCGCTTCCTGCGCCGTAGTGCCGCCGATGACGGCGCCGCCTATGCCGATGCGCCCTTCATTGTTGAGCAGATCGGAGGCCGTGCTGGCGATTGCCGCATGACCGAGGCCCGTAGCATGGCCCGGATCACGGGTTGCGCTGAAGAGGGCGTCCGAGAAGCTGTCAATGAAGCTGCGGCCAACGAGACGCAGCGACGAGTGACCGTCACCGCGCACCACACCGGCTTCACGGCGGGCAATATCGCGGTCGGCAAACTGAAGGTGACCCAGAAGCGGGCCAAGCTTGGTGTTGGCATCATACGAGGCCGTGCGCAGGGCTACACCCAGTTCGTTTCCCGAGCGCGAGTTGCCGAAAAGATCGACGTCCTCGAAGGCCGGATTGGCCTCCAGCCAGATGGCTTCACCCGTTTGGCGGACGTTGAAGGTCAGCAGCGAGTTGTTGCGTGGGTGGAAGACAGCATCCGCCTTCGTCAGGTCGACGGTATAGCCCGGATCGCCCGGACGTACGGCGGTGGTGAACTTGCCATTCACGAACGGCGATACAGGCGCGGCGGCGGTCAGTCCCCGTTCAGTGACGGTGTTGCACCAGAGGCCGACATATTGGCCGCCCTCGCGTGCGCAGGGGGCGACAGGGCGCTTGATAGCGGAGGCGTCGATAATGCCGCTCACCAGCGGGACGACGTGGCCGCCCGCGTAGAAGCCGCTCTGGATGTCCAGCGCCAAAGCCGCACCCTGAGATACGTTCAACTGCGCCTTGTTGTGGTTGGCGACCAGATTGTAGTCACCCGCCAACCGATCCTCTTCAAGGAGGAAGTAACGGGCCTGCTCCAGCCGGAGGGGGGATGTGGTCGTGGTGTTCGATACTCTGAACGCCAGCGCCCCACCTTCCTCGATCGTCAGGATGCGTCCCTTGCCGATCCTGACATCCTCGTTGCGGGTATTCGCATAGAAGCCCTGCGGCGCGATGGGGGCCAGATCATAGGGGCGCATCACGATATCTTCGGCCAAAAGGGTGCCGCCATTCTGAATGACGGTGGTCGCACCCAGGGTGCCCCGTCCACCCAGCACACCGCCATCGCTGACCAGCGTCTGGCTGCCGATGCTCGCGCCGTTCATGCGGATGATGCCGCCGTTTCTGGCTGCGATCAGATCAGCAAGATTGATGCGTCCATTGGTTCCGAGGTTCAGTTCACCACCATCGACCACAACGTACTGCGCAGCAGCGGTCGTATCGAGGTTCCACCTGCCACCGGGCGTGACGAAAACCTGGCTGTAGCGGTCATTGAAATCGAAGCCGAAGGCATGGTGATTTCCAAGGGATTGGGTGTCTTCGTCGTATCTTACGCCCTTGTCCCAGTTGTTGGCGACGTTCCCGTTGTGCTCGCCGGTGATGACAAGGCGGTCGTTGATGGTCACGTACTGATCGGAAGACGCCATGGCGTCCGATTTCATCGTGACGTCCGGATAGGAGGTGCACCCACCGGTTTCGGTCTGGTTTGACGTCGGGCAGAATCGGGTCGGGATCGCTGCCTTTTTAGGATCGAAATAGCGCAGGAAGCCTGACTGCTGGGTCAGTTCGTAGTGTGCTTGGATGATACGGTCTTTAGCGCGCTCGAATGCGACGGGGCCCAGCATTTCGCGGTAGTAGTCGATGTAGATTTCCTGCTGGGGGTAGGGCAGCGGACGTCCGCCAAAGGCGGTACCGTGAATGCCGAGGACTGTCCCGTCCCAGAGGCCGAACGAAGGGATGTCGTAATCGGTATAGTAACGGTTTACGCCGCCGACGAACGCATCGGCGCAAGCCGAGAAGCATCCGCCATCCAGCACGGTGTCCAGGCCGAACTCGCGAATGACCCGGCCCATTCCGACGCCACCCGATGCTGCGCCACCGGGAGAATTCCGGAATACAACGCGGTCAACCTGAATGCCGTTGGCTCTTGCCGCGGTTAGAATCTGGCGAAGTACGGCCGGATCCCTGCCGGTAACGTCGCCTGTGTAATAGAGGGTATTGCCGTTGAAATGCCATTGGCTGGCCAAAGCTTCGGACCCAAAGGCCCCAATGGCTGCAATCGAGACAGTGGTTGCGAGGGCCAAACGTCTTAAAGCGCTGCTTTTCTTTTTAACGATAAGCTTAAAAATACTATTGTTGAGCATTGTTTCTACCGTCGGGCGTTAAAGACGGCTAACAGTGTAACAACGATATGTCGTTGCAAGCTGAGCATTTATAATGATTAATATTTGTCAGAAAATAGTCAGAAATGTGATCAATTAAACACGAATTTTCTGTGTTCTCGCTGATAACTTAACATACTAACGATAACATTATTTTACTATCTGACATTATACTTAGCTATATTACAGAGTTGTGTCGCTAGCGGATTGTGCCGCTACGCTTGCACACGGCGAACCGGTGCATGGGCAAGAATTCAGGTCGCGTCTGTAGGTGAATCGAACGCCGTTCACTTTCGTATCGGCGGCACGTGGATGAAAGGGTTGGGGCAGCTGTCGTCAAAGTCGCCCCAACGCTTCATGGTCTGCTTTAAGCCGAGGGCAGCAGATCGCCTGCGAACGGACGGTAGCGGCCTTCGCGCACGCCCTTGGTGGCGCGGGCGATGTCGGGGGCGAAGTAGTGGTCGCTGGTGTAGGGGGCGGCGGCTTCGCGCACGATGGCGTAGGCCTGTTCCAGTTCGGGTGAACTGGTCAGCGGGCGGTGGAAGTCGATGCCTTGGGCGGCGGCCAGCAGCTCGATGCCGACGACGTTGGCGGTGTTCTCGGCCATGTCCAGCAGGCGGCGCGCGCCGTGGGTGGCCATGGAGACATGGTCCTCCTGATTGGCGCTGGTCGGCACGGTGTCGATGACGCAGGGATGGGCCATCATGCGGTTTTCCGCCACCAGAGCCGCCGCCGTCACCTGTGCGATCATGAAGCCGGAGTTCAGGCCGCTTTCCTTCACGAGGAAGGCGGGCAAGTCGCTCATCTTCGGATCGACGAGGATGGAGGTGCGGCGCTCGCTGATATTGCCGATCTCGCACAGGACCATGGCGATCTGGTCGGCGGCATAGGCCACCGGCTCGGCGTGGAAATTCCCGCCGGAGATCACATCGCCGTCCTCGATGAACACCAAGGGGTTGTCGGTGACGGCATTGGCCTCGCGTTCCAGCATGGCGGCGGCGTTACGCAGCACGTCCAGTGTCGCGCCCATCACCTGCGGCTGGCAGCGCAAGGAATAGGGGTCCTGCACCTTGGAACAGTCGTGGCGGTGGCTTTCGCGGATGGCGCTGCCCGACAGGATTTCGCGCAGGCGCTTGGCCACGTCGATCTGGCCCGGCTGACCGCGTAAGGAATGGATGCGGTGATCAAACGGCGCGTCGGAGCCTTTGAGCGCATCGACCGACAGCCCGCCCGCAGCGATGGCGGCAGCGAACACATCCTCGGTCGCGAACAGACCCGCGAGGGCCAGCGCCGTCGAGCATTGGGTGCCGTTCAGAAGGGCCAAGCCTTCCTTGGGGCCAAGCACGATCGGCTCAAGTCCCGCTTTCGACAGGGCGCTGACGGCATGCATCACCTGTCCCTGATAGCGGGCCTCGCCAACGCCTATCAGGACGCTGGACATGTGCGCCAACGGAGCCAGATCACCCGAGGCACCGACCGAGCCCTTGGACGGGATCAGCGGCAGTACACCCGCGTTGACCATGCCGATCAGGGTTTCCAGCGTCCGTCGGCGGATGCCCGATGCGCCCTTGGACAGGCTTGCGATTTTCAGCACCATCAACAGACGGGTGATGTCTTCGCTCAGCGCTTCGCCCACGCCGCAGGCATGGCTGAGGACGAGGTTCTGTTGCAGGGTCTCAAGGTCGTCGGCGGCGATGGAGGTGTTGGCCAGCAGGCCGAACCCCGTATTGATGCCGTAAACCGTGCGGCCTTCCTTCAGGATGGCCTCGACCGTCGCGGCACCTTTCTCGACATTGGCCCATGCGGCATCCGTCAGGGACACGCGGACCGGACCGGCCATAGCGGCGCGCAGTTGCGACAGGGTGAGGGGCGCGGCTCCGATTTCGATTGCGGTGGTCATGGTCTTAGAGGTCCAGCGAAGGCAGGTTCAGGCCGTTGGCGCGCGCGGCGTCCTTGGCGATGTCGTATCCGGCGTCGGCGTGGCGCATGACGCCCGTGGCGGGGTCGTTCCACAGCACGCGCTCAAGGCGCTTGGCGGCCTCGTCGGTACCGTCGGCCACGATGACCACGCCCGAGTGCTGGGAATAGCCCATGCCGACCCCGCCGCCGTGGTGCAGCGAAACCCATGAGGCACCCGACGCCGTATTCAAAAGCGCGTTCAGCAGCGGCCAGTCGGATACGGCGTCCGAGCCGTCCATCATGGCCTCTGTCTCGCGGTTGGGGCTGGCGACGGAGCCGGAATCCAGATGGTCGCGGCCGATGACGATGGGCGCGGACAGTTCGCCCGATTTCACCATCTCATTGAACATCAGCCCCGCGCGGTGGCGGTCGCCCAGACCGATCCAGCAGATGCGGGCCGGAAGCCCCTGGAAGGCGATGCGCTCGCCCGCCATATCCAGCCAGCGGTGCAGGCCCGCATTGTCGGGGAACAGCTTTTTCATCGCCTCGTCCGTCTTGCGGATGTCCTCCGGATCACCCGACAGGGCGGCCCAGCGGAACGGGCCGATGCCGCGACAGAACAGCGGGCGGATATAGGCGGGCACAAAGCCGGGGAAGTCGAAGGCGTTCTTCACGCCCTCGTCAAAGGCGACCTGACGGATGTTGTTGCCATAGTCGGTGACGGGGATGCCCATCTTCTGGAAGTCGAGCATGGCCTGAACGTGTTTGGCCATGGAGGGGCGCGATGCCGCCTCGACCTCAGCGGGGGCGGTGACGCGCTTTTCTTCCCACTCGGCCAAGGTCCAGCCCGAAGGCAGATAGCCGTTGACCGGATCATGGGCGCTGGTCTGGTCGGTCACCAGATCGGGGCGGATGCCGCGTTTGACCATTTCCGGCAGGATGTCGGCGGCATTGCCCAGCAGGCCGATGGAGGTCGGCTTTCCGTCTTTCAGCGACTGTTCCAGCAGGGCCATCGCTTCGTCCAGCGTTTCGGCCATGACGTCCAGATAGCGGGTGCGGATGCGGAATTCGATGCGGCTGCGCTGGCACTCCACGGCGATACAGGACGCGCCCGCCATGGTCGCGGCCAGTGGCTGGGCGCCGCCCATGCCGCCTAGGCCGGCGGTCAGGATCCACTTGCCCGACCAGTCCCCGCCATAGTGCTGGCGACCCGCTTCCATGAAGGTCTCATAGGTCCCCTGAACGATGCCCTGGGTGCCGATATAGATCCACGATCCGGCGGTCATCTGGCCGTACATGGCCAGACCCTTCTTATCCAGTTCGTTAAAGTGGTCCCACGTCGCCCATTTGGGCACGAGGTTGGAGTTGGCGATCAGCACGCGCGGGGCATCCGCATGGGTGCGGAACACGCCGACCGGCTTGCCCGACTGGACCAGCAGGGTTTCGTCTGCTTCGAGGCGCTGGAGCTGCTCGACGATGGTGTCAAAGGCCTGCCAGTTGCGGGCCGCCTTGCCGATTCCGCCGTAGACGACGAGGTCCTCGGGGCGCTCAGCCACCTCGGGGTCGAGGTTGTTCATCAGCATGCGCATGGCGGCCTCTGCGGCCCATGTCTTGGCGGTTTTCTCCGGCCCGCGAGGGCTGCGAATGACGCGGCTATTGGCGGTGGTCATCGATAACGCTCCATGCAACATCGCTGTTTGACGAGCAGAGTTCTGCACGGGTTTTTCATTATGTCTAGACATTATTATTTGATCGATGCAGGGTCGGCTCATGGATATTGAGCCGCTGCACAGACGTATCGCCGGTGACATCGAGCGCCGGATCGCCTCGGGCGAGTGGGAGCCGGGGTTCCGCATTCCGACCGAGGCCGAGCTGATGGCCGAATACGGCTGTGCGCGGATGACGGTGTCGCGGGCAATTACCGATCTGGCGGCGCGTTCGCTGGTCGTGCGCCGTCGCAGGGCGGGCACGGTGGTCGCCCATCCTCCGGTGCATTCCTCGGCACTGGTCGCCATTCCCGACATCCAGTCCGAGGTCGAGGGAAGGGGGCTGGAATACAGCCACACCCTGCTGGCGCGGATCGTGCGGCCTGCGACGGCGGGCGAGGATATGGGCAGCCGCGTGATCGAACTGGCGACCCTGCACCTGTCCGACGGGCTGCCCTTCGTGTTCGAGCGGCGTCTGATTTCTCTGGATGCCGCGCCCGATGCGGAAGCGGCGGACTTCGCGGCCCAGCCCCCCGGCGGATGGCTGCTTGCCAATATGCCGTGGACCGAGGCCGAGCACCGCATTTCCGCCGTCGCCGCCGACAGCGAGACGGCCAGCCATCTGGGCCTTGCCGACGGCACGACCTGTCTGCGGCTGGAGCGCCGGACTTGGCGCGACGGCCAAGGCGTGACCCGCGCCACCCAGATTTTCCCCGGCACGGCCTATGATCTGGTCGCGCGCTTTTCCCCCACGAAAGGATGACCGCCATGAGTGAACACTCCGAAGCCTTGGGTTGGCGTTCCGTCGGGGATTTGGTCGGGGATTATCCCTATGCGCGGGTGGCCTTGGTGGGGGCACCGCTAAACGAGCGGTCGCTGACGCCGGGGCGGTGCGATCTGGGACCAAAGGCGCTGAGGGGCGTTTTGCCGCGCCTTTCGACCTATGATGTCGAGACGGGTCTGGAGCTGGACATCCGCGTGCATGATGCGGGCGATGTGCCGTTGAAGGCCGTCTCTCCAGCCGATGCATTCGAGCCGGTGCGCGATGCGGTGAAGGAACACGCACATCGCGACCTGACCATCCTTGTCGGCGGCAATAATGCCATCACGCGTGCGGGTGTGCATGCACTGGGACTGGACCGCGTGGGCGTTCTCACGCTGGATGCCCATTTCGACCTGCGCGATACCGATCAGGGCCTGACTAACGGCAACCCCATTCAGGCCCTGCTGGATGACGGTATGGACGGGCACCGCATCAGTCAGGTGGGCTTGGCCCCCTTTGCCAACACCCGCCGCGCCCATGAAAAGGCCAAGGCGGCGGGCATCAGCGTGCGGACTGCCCGCGAGTGCCGCGAGCGGGGATTGGCCGCTGTGGTGGCCGAGGAGCTGGAGCGCCTGTCGGCCCTTTGCGAGGTCATCTATGTCGATTTCGACATCGACGTGATCGACCGCAGCCAGTGGCCCGCCTCTCCGGGGGCAAGGCCGGGGGGCGTGTCGGTGCATGAGTTTTTCGACGCAGCCCGCGTGGTCGGCGCGCATCCCAAGGTGCGCGTGGTGGACCTGACGGAATACGATCCATCCCTTGAGGTCGGTGATCTGGGCTCGCTGACGGCGGGGCGGTGGTTCTGCGAGATCCTGAGCGGAGTGTCGTCGCGATGATCGAAGCGGACCTTCTCATTACCGAATGCAGGCTGGCTACCATGACGGAGGGTGGCGCGCCCTATGGAGCCGTCGATGATGGCGCGATCCTGATCCGCGACGGGGTGATCGTCTGGATCGGGGCGAGGCAAGACCTGCCCGAACATACCGCCGTCCGCACGGACAGGCTGGAAGGTCGCTGGGTCACGCCCGGCCTGATCGACTGCCACACCCATCTGGTGTTCGGCGGCGACCGCTCGGGCGAGTTCGAGCAACGTCTGCAAGGCGTCAGCTATGAGGAGATCGCCCGCTCTGGTGGCGGTATCGTCTCATCCGTCCGTGCCACCCGTGAAGAGAGCGAGGATGAGCTTTTCGCCTCGGCCATGAAGCGGTTGCAGGGGCTGAAGGACACGGGCGTCACCACGGTGGAGATCAAGTCCGGCTATGGCTTGGACCGCGACAGCGAGCTGAAGATGCTGCGCGTCGCCCGCCGCATCGGGCGCGAAGGCGGGGTGCGGGTTCGCACCTCCTATCTGGGCCTGCACGCCTTGCCGCCCGAGCATAAGACCGACCGCGCCGCCTATGTGGATAAGGCTGTGGATGACATCCTGCCCGCCGCCCATGCCGAGGGTTTGGTCGATGCGGTGGATGCCTATTGCGAGCCGATTGCCTTTTCGGTCGATGAGGTCAGCCGTCTGTTCGACAGGGCGAAATCGCTGGGCCTTCCGGTAAAGCTACATGCGGACCAGTTGTCTGACAGTGACGGCGCGGCACTGGCGGCGCGATTTAACGCGCTGTCGGCGGACCATATCGAATATTCGAACGAAGAGGGTATCGCGGCGATGGCTACGGCCGGATCGGTCGGGGTTCTGCTGCCCGGCGCCTTCCTGATGCTGCGCGAGACGAAAGTACCGCCAGTTGACCTTATGCGCCGCTATGGCGTGCCGATGGCGTTGGCTACAGACTGCAACCCCGGCACCTCGCCTGTGGCGTCGATGACGGCGACGCTCAATCTGGCCTGCGTCCAGTTCCGCCTGACGCCAGAGGAGGCACTGACGGGAGCCACGCGTAATGCCGCGCGGGCTCTGGGCATGCAGGACGAAGTGGGAACGATTGAAGCGGGCAAACGCGCCGATCTGGCCGTCTGGGATATCCAGCGTCCGGCAGAGCTGAGCTATTGGCTGGGCGCACCCTTGCTCCACGCGGCCTATGTGGACGGCACACGTCGATAACCCGAAGGGGTGCCCGTAGGGCTGATATCTATTTTCAGGGAAGGTGATCGTGGCGGAGAGGGGGGGATTCGAACCCCCGGTACGCTTTCACGTACGCCGCATTTCGAGTGCGGTACATTCAACCACTCTGCCACCTCTCCGCGAGATCGTCAGGTCCCCGTAGGGGCCGGTTGAGGAGCGCTATGTAGCTAACGGGCCTTTGCCTTGCAAGCTGTTTTTTCAGAAAAATTCTGTTCTATTTCAACGCTGCCCCGGCAAGGTGAGGCCGGATGCAGACGCGCCGCCGATATCGGGACCGACATAGCGGAAAAGCTCGGCCGGACGACCGCCCGTATCTGTCGCAAATCGGCCCGTTGCGGTCACCAGACCCGTACGTTCGACGCCGCGCCGGAAGTTCTGTTTGTGCAGTGACAGGCCCGAAACCGCCTCTGCCGCTGACTGCAGATTCGACAGGGTGAATTCGTCTTCCATCAGGTCGAACAGCACGGGGCGATATTTCAGCTTGCTGCGCAGACGGCCAAGACCCGTGGCGGCAATGCGCCGGTGGTCGGATGCCATCGGCAGGTCGGACAGCATGGCCGGCCCCGATTCGCGGGGATTGTCGCGGTGTGATTCCTCGACCAGTCCGGCTTCATAAAGAAGCTCGTATCGCTCCAGGACGCGCTCTTCGTTCCAGCGCGTATCTTCTGACAGTGCGAATAGGGTGTTGATGCGGGACAGGCGGCGGGAATCGTTTCCGGCCCACAGACGCAATCCATCGGTCAGGGCGGGCAGGGATGCCGGCGGGCCTTTGCGCCAGTCTTCCCAGGGAAATATCTGGAAAAGCGGGGTCCAGGACGCATCCTGACCGGACTGGCCCGTAAACGAAGGTGAGCTGTCGGGCGTCAGGGTCAGGTATCCGACGGAGACTTCGCGGGCACCTTGGGGGCCGCTGGACGCCCGCGGCGAGGCGCGGCCAATGTCCCCGAAGGTATAGAGCTGCTCGACGAAACCCAGCTGGAAGCCCGTTTGCTGGGTCACGAAGTCACGCAGCGCCAGCTCGAATGTTCTGTCCTTGACCGGGTCGAAGGGACCGAAGGGAAGGGCCGGTGCACCATCGGGCGCATGGGTCGTCAGAACCACAGCTTCGCGCTGGTGCAGGGATATGATGACGGCAGACAGCCCGATACGGACGCCGATGTGCGTCTCGCTGTGCGGGGGGATGTGGGCGTCGCCGTCGGTCATCCATGTCCTCGTGGCGGTCGGATCAGGCCTTGGTGATGAGTCCTGTAGCTTCGGCCAGTTCCCTGTAGCGGTCTACATACGCTTTTTGCGCTTCGAACGCAGGCATGGGCTCAAGCGTAATCGAATATCCGGCAGGCGGGGCGCCGAAAATCTGCACCGACTCGCGCTTGTTGAAGCCTGCCAATTGGGTGGCTTCAAAGAAGGCGCAGGCCTTGTCGGCTTTTTTGATCAGCGCCTTGATGGTCTGCGGTGTCTTGGGTGGCAGCTGGAAGCGGACGTGAATGGCCGCCTCGAGTCGGGCCTCGAAATCCTTGTAGGACGAGCCGAGCGCCGATTTGAACGGCGAGATCATATCCCCGATCACATATTCCGAGGCGTCATGCAGCAAGGCTGCCATCTGCCATTTGGGCTCCAGCCCCGGACGGATCACACGGCACAACTCCTCGACGATCAGCGAGTGCTGGGCGACCGAAAAAGCATGCTCGCCAATGGTCTGGCCGTTCCAGCGTGCCACGCGGGCCAGGCCGTGGGCGATGTCCTCGATCTCGATATCGAAGGGCGAGGGGTCCAGCAGATCCAGTCGGCGACCGGACAGCATGCGCTGCCACGCCCGTGGGGGCTTGGGGGTGCGGGGCTTTTTCGGAAGCGGTGCCAGTTCGTCTTCGTCGCGGAGTGCCAAGGGGATCGTCCTGCTCATGGGCTGGTCAGGTGAACCACCAAGGCGGCGCTTTCAAGGGCGACGGAGGTAAAACCTTGGGATTAATCGCCGACGTTGAGCAGTACCAGCTCGCGAACGGAGTCGACGATAGTCCCTTCATCGCGGTCGCGGGTGCGGAAGGTCGCAACCACCATAGGGCCGCCGCCGGGGCCGCGAGCCTCATAGCCCACCACACGCCAGCCCTCTGCATCGGGCTTGGACATAGCGTGGATCATGGTGGCGCGGATCGCCTGACGGCTGTTGGATTTAACCGTCGCGCCGTTTCCATCGGCCGTAATGGTGGCACCGTTGCTGATGATCGAGCTGCCTTCATCGTCGGCCTTGATGACCAGTCCGCCGATACGGATGTTGGCTTTGTTGCCATCCGCTTCGATACGCATACCGGGCAGGCTGATGTTGGCGCGGTCGCCTTCGGCTTTGACGCTGAGGCCCGGCAGGCGCACATCGGCGGTTTCCTCGCCTGCGCCCTCGCCGGTTTTCGCAGTGGCGGTCACATGGGCACCGTCAACCGAAGGGACCAACTGGGTCTGGAAGTCTTTCAGAATGTGCTCTGAAGATTGGCCATCCAATGCCACCAGATGCAGTTTGACTTCAGACCCGCGCGGACCGGTATAGGTGCAGGTTTTGCCGTCAACGCTGGCCGAGCCGATGCGGGTCAATACACCTTGATCGGACGGGCACTGAAGCGTGCTGATGACCTTGAGGCCCTTGGAGGAAGTGCCGCTGTCGGAATCGGAATGGATTTCGACACTACGGCCTACGCGCACACCCTCGTTAGAGTCGCATGCGCCCAAGGCAAGCAGAGCGGCAAGTGGCAGTATCAGCTTGTACATATCCAACTCCTAGACGTGCCAGTTGAGCATCAAGCGCCGGCAAGACCAGTGAATTCGCAGTAATGCGATGACGTAGCCGTAATCTCGGGGATTTAGCTACCGGGCCTTACGCCCTCGCGGCGGGCGAGGAAGGCCAGCCGTTCGAACAGGTGGATGTCCTGCTCGTTCTTCAGCAGGGCACCGTGCAGCGGCGGGATCAGCTTGTTCGGAGACTTTTCGCGCAGGGTCTCGGGATCGATCTCGTCCACCAGCAGCAGTTTCAGCCAGTCCAGCAGTTCGCTGGTGGAGGGCTTCTTCTTCAGACCCGGCGTTTCGCGGATCTCGTAGAAGGTCCGCAGGGCCTCGGACACCAGACGCGGCTTGATGCCGGGGAAGTGGACCTCGACGATGTCCTTCATCGTCTCGGCGTCGGGGAAGCGAATGTAGTGGAAGAAGCAGCGGCGCAGGAAGGCGTCCGGCAGTTCCTTCTCGTTGTTCGAGGTGATGACCACGACAGGGCGGACCTCGGCCTTGATCGTCTCGTTCGTTTCCTGAACGTAGAACTCCATCCGGTCCAGTTCCTGAAGCAGGTCGTTCGGGAACTCGATATCGGCCTTGTCGATCTCGTCGATCAGCAGGACAGGGCGCACGTCGGAGGTAAACGCCTCCCACAGCTTACCCTTCTTCAGGTAGTTGCGGACGTCCTTGACGCGCTCATCGCCCAGTTGGCTGTCGCGCAGGCGGCTGACGGCGTCGTATTCGTAAAGGCCGTTGTGGGCCTTGGTGGTGGACTTGATGTGCCAGGTGATGAGCGGCGCGTTCAGGGCCTTGGCCAGCTCATAGGCCAGAACCGTCTTGCCGGTGCCGGGTTCGCCCTTGATCAGCAGAGGCCGCTCCAGCGCCACAGCCGCATTGACCGCGATCTTCAGATCGTCGGTGGCGATATAGTCCTGCGTGCCTTCAAAACGGGTGCTCATACGAAACCTGCTCCTGATAGGGGTACCCCTAGCAGGTAGCTTAAAGAAACGATGCTGAACAGTGTTCAGGTGATGTGTTTGGGCGAAGGCGGGTCGCTGGCGTCCATCGATTCCTCGACCGCCTCGTCCAGCAGGGCCTCCTGCCGGTCCTCGGAGTCTTGGAGCTTGTCCTTCAGTTGGTCGGTTTTTCCGTTTTCCGGCGGGACGCGACGTGTCGCGGGGCCATCGACGTCATGATCTTTTTCAGTCTTTTTAGGGTCTTCGCTCATGGTGTTTCCTCGTTTGTGTCTTTGTATCCCAGCGCGCCGACATCCTCGTCGGACAGCCTCTTGGCCTCCCAATGGGCCGCGCTGCCCTGTGCGCCGCGCTGGTTCCGCATAAGGCCCGTGTAAACCAGCTCGATCTCGTCACTGTCCGGGACGGGCGATGCGGCCAAAAGGCTATTGGCCTCGATCTCCAAAGCAGACGGTTCGTCTTCTTCGGAAAAATCCTCTTCCGGAACGGGGCGGTTCTGTCGTTCATCGTGCGGGCGAGTGGCGTCAAAGACGTCCATCTCACCCAACAGGATGTCACCGTCCCCATCGTCATCCAGATGGGTCTCGTCGAACACTTCGGCTGTATCCTGGGGATCAAAGCCGCCGTCGGTATCGATTTGTGCGTCCGCCATTTTCGGCCTCCCTGCACAGTGGACAGATGATTAACGGGGGGAGGGGCGGCACCGTTCCGATGCAGAATGGACATATCGGCGCATCACGATCGCAACGGACTTACGCGCGCGCGACCAAGATCGTACTGTGGAAACTTGGCCGTGGGGCGCAAATCAGAATAGATGGTTAACCACGTTGGGTTACTTTTCATCAGTCGCCAACCTTCACGGTAGGCGTTCCTACGGAGACTTTTACTCTTGGCTCTGAAACTGTCGCTGAAGCCCGGCGAGAAATTCGTGCTGAACGGCGCTGTTGTCCAAAACGGTGACCGTCGTGGCGTTCTGGTACTCCAGAACAAGGCCAGCGTGCTGCGCGAGAAAGACATCATGCAGCCCGCCGAGGTGAACACCCCGGCCAAGCGCATCTATTTCCCGATCATGATGATGTATCTGGAAGAGAACGATGCGGCCAAATACTACGACGAGTTCGCTTTGCGACTGTCCGAGTTCATGGGTGTCATCCAGAACCCGGCCATCCTGAACGAGTGCGTCAACATCTCGCGTCATGTGATGAACCGTCAGTATTACAAAGCCCTGATGGGCGCTCGTAAGATTGTTGAATACGAAGAGCAAAGGCTCGCCAATGTCCCTTCAGGCGTACAAGACGGCGTCGACGCGGGCTGAAGCCCCGCGCGAGACGGAATATCGGCTGTTCGGTCAGGTCACACGTGCCCTGATGCACGCCTCGACTCTGGACAAGACCCAGTTCGCCGAGCGTATGGATGCGCTGGACTGGAACCGCCGTCTTTGGTCCACGCTGGCTACGGCCTGCTCGGACCCGAACAACGCCCTGCCGCAAGAGGTGCGGGCGCATATCATTTCGCTGAGCATCTTTGTCGGCAAGCACACCTCTCTGGTGGCGCGCGGCGAGGATGACTTTGCGACCCTGATCGACATCAACCGTATGATCATGCAGGGGCTGAGCGGTCAGGCGTCCTGAAGCGGATGTCCAACCGTCAAACTGAAGGAGCGGTTCGGGCCTAGAACAGGTTGCCGAACCATCCGAACAGTCCGGTCGCGATGGCGGCCACAGTCTTCCAGACCAGAACCAGATAGATCGCGCTGGCGGCTGTGCCGATTGCGCCGATCAGGATGAAAACGCCGTCGCGCTGCACGATCCCCAGCGCCAGCACGGCAATGGCCAGCCCCGGCAGCATGTCGCCGAACGGCACCGGCAGCGCCATCATGACCGCCAGAAAAATACAGGCGGCACCGATGAATGTGTCTGCCAGATCACCTGTCATCAACGGCCAGCGCGGGCGTGTCAGCCGTTCGGCGGTGCGAAGCAGGGACAGTGGTGTCTGGGTGCGTGGCGTCACGCCGACACGGCGTCTGAACCAACGCGCCGAGCCGCCGTTTCCCTTGGCCATGAAGCGTTTGCGGGCCCAGCGGGGCATGGCCAAAGGCGTATTCAACAGCCGGCGGTAAGTGGCCCGCTGGACGCTGCTGCGCATGATCGAGGGCGGCAGCCAAAGCCGGCTTTTCTGGAACGCCATCTCGACAGAGATCAGAATGATCGGCACCGAGAAAATGGCCTTGCCACCCGGCGGCCACGGGAAAAGGGCCATCAGTGCCAGCAGCAGCAGCATGGCACCAAAGCCGCGCTCGCCAAACGCATCGACCATTTCGCGTATGGTGAGTTGCGGATCGTCCCCGTATCCCAACCCCTCAAGGACGTTTGAAAATGTCCTGTGTTCGTCAGCGTGCTTAGACGTGTAGGGGGCGGGCATTAAGGTCCGGGGCGACGATAGGTCAGTGATAGCCATAGATGGCTATAACCAGCCATAGCGCGTCCGGTTGCGGACGCGAAGTATTGATCACATCGGTATAGGGCAAAAACGCGACCCTATTGTCGCAGACCCCCGTTCAGGCCGTTTTGCGGACGGGCTTGCAGCTGATCGCATAGATCCAGACCGCGCCGCCCAGTATGGAGGCCCCAAGGAAGGCGAGCAGGCCGCCCAGCAGTAATCCGTGGGTCTGGATCACGGGCACATTCGCCCCGTGCTGATAGGCCATATAGCCTGCGACCCCCAACATGACCCCTACGGCGGCCAGCAGGATGATGGTGGCGGCATCGCCGTCATTTTCGCGCGGTTTGCGAGACGGGGTGGACCAGCGCGGCGTCGTTATCAGCCCTTCGTGGCGAACCACGCCTGTCGTGCCCAGCGGAGCCTCCAAGGGCGGAGGCAGGCGGGTACCGGGACGGCTGATGGGTGAGAGGAGAAGCCGGATCACAGAGGGCTTCTCTGCCCGATCCATTTCGAACAAGGCCCGTTCGGCACAGCGGCGACGATAGGGGGTATCGATAGGGGGCTGCTGCCTCTCCGGAATGGCGGCCAGCAGTTCGGCCGCGTCCTGCATGCGCCCCTTACGGATCAGGCCCAGTATGTCGGTGCGCTGGAAACGTTCTATGCCGATGCTGTGAACGAAGCTGACCAGGGCGTCGAACTGGTTCTGGCCGAGGTTGCGTCGCACGTTCTGGTTCAGGAAATCCACCACAGGGATCAGGTCGTGCAGCAGCAGAAGCTCGGCTTCCTGCTCGCTGATGTCGATTCCTTCGCGGGCCGAAAGCGTGTGGCCATAGCCTATGGTCAGTGTGCCATCACGGCGCGCCACAGCACGAGGGCGGAAACCCTCGAAGCTTTTGATCAGCAACAGTCCCTCGCGGGACAGTCTGCGACGTGGAATGGGCGCTTGTTTCGGCACGAAATGATCCAAAACGAAACTCGTGTTCGGGCTTCGTCATGGGAACAGCAAGGCGCGTTCCACTGTTAAGCTTCGTTTCGGGAGTGCTTACAGAAGGATCAGGGTCGCCAGACCCAGGAAAATCAGGAAGCCGAAGAAGTCGGTGGTGGCGGTCACGAAAACCGATGACGACACAGCCGGGTCGAACTTCAGCTTGCTGAGTGTCAGCGGCGTTACGACGCCCACGATGGCGGCCACCAGCATGTTCAGGATCATGGCCGCTGAAATGACCGCACCCAGGCGCCAGTCCTGGAACCAGAGACCGGCCGCGATGCCGACCAGCGGCGACAGGATCAGACCGTTCAGCAGACCCACCGTCAGCTCGCGCCAGAAGGTGCGCAGGGCGTTGGAGGAGTTCAGCTCACGCGTGGCCAGTGCGCGCACGGTGACCGTCAGGGCCTGCGTGCCGGCATTGCCACCGATAGCCGACACGATCGGCATGAGGACGGCGAGGGCAACGATCTCGGCGATCGTGCCTTCGAACACAGCGATGACGGCAGCGCCCAGAATGGCGGTGAACAGGTTGATGCCCAGCCACGGCACACGCGAGCGCACGATTTCGCCAACCGACGACGAACGGTCTTCGTCGGCCACACCGGCGAGGCGCATGAAGTCCTCGCGGTTTTCTTCCTGAATGATGTTCACCACGTCATCGACGGTCAGCTGGCCGACCAGACGGCCCGCCGCATCGACAACAGGTGCCGAGATCAGGTGGTATTTTTCGAAGATATAGGCGACTTCTTCCTGATCGACGTCGACGGCGATTTCATTCACCGGCTCCATCAGATCACTGAGCGGCGTCTCGCGCTTGCTGCGCAGCAGGCGGCTGATGGCGACGCTGCCGATCGGGTGGTTGAACGGGTCGACCACATAGATGTCGAAGAACAGTTCGGGCAGGTCTTCGCCGTCGCTGCGGACGTGGTCGATGGTGTCGCCTACGGTCCAGAACTGCGGCGCGGCCATAACCTCGCGCTGCATGAGGCGACCGGCGGTGTCTTCGTCGTAGCCCAGCGAGGATTCGATCGCCGCACGGTCGGTTTCCGGCATGGCGGCCAGAACTTCCTCGCGCTGGTCGTCCTCGAGGTCTTCGACAACGGCGGCGGCGTCGTCCGAATCCAGTTCCTGCAGGGCCTCGGCCAGCACGCCCGAGGGGACGCGTTCCAGCACCTCCTCGCGGATACCGTCGTCCATTTCCGGCAGGGTTTCCGCCAGCAGTTCCGGCGGCAGCCACTGCACGACCACGCCGCGGTGTTCGGCGGTCAGGAAGCCCATCAGGTCGGCGACGTCGGCGGGGTGCAGGTCTTCCAGAAGGCCGCGCAGGCGCATGCCGTCGCCGTCATCGGCGGCATCCACGACCTTTTCGACAAATCCGGCGGTCAGGGCATAGTCGTCGCCAAGGGCGACGTGCTCTTCGTCGTCGGTGTGCAGGTCGATGATGTCAGGAGCTTCGGGCTGGGGGCCCGATGATAGACCTGGCTTCAGGTCGGCTGGATCCGTGTTGTTCACGTTTAAGCCTCCCTGAAGATTGAATCCCGTTTTGGTAGTAGGCGGGATTCGCCCTGTCTATTCAATGGTGCGGTCGAGAAGACTCGAACTTCCACGGGTTGCCCCACAGCGACCTCAACGCTGCGCGTCTACCAATTCCGCCACGACCGCTCGCATCGGAGGCCGCTGAATAGGCGAGGCTTTTGAAAAAGGAAAGCCCGAAATGAGGGAAAAATTCGATAAGTTGGCCCCAACCCCCTCAAAACCCAGCAAAAAGCCCGCCGTAGCGGGCTTTGGCGTTTGAAATAAAACGCGGCTATCAGGTCTGGCCGGCCATATAGTCATAGACATCGGCGGTACGGGTGACGGTGATGGCGATCCGGTCATCGCGAATCTCGATCTCGCCACGGGCCACAGGATGGTTGTTGGCCAGAATCCACACCTCGTCCTTGGCCGAGGCGTCCAGCGGAATCACAGCGCCGCGGCCCATGCGCAGCAATTGCTGCATCGGCAGGACCGAACGGCCCAGAACCACGGAGATTTCGACATCAACAGCTTCGATTTGGCTCAACGACGACACCCACCACTAAAAGACGGCCTTGCGCTGCCGTTCTTGGAAGCACATTGAACCCATTATGCTTGCTGAGCCGTTAAACATGTCCGAATCCCCCCTGATGCGCGCCGATGGTCGTCCGGTCGAATGGGCCGTTTCGTCCGGCTATGTCGATTACGAACAGGCCGAGGCTGCTATGGAGGCCCGCGTGGCCGCGATTGCCGCGGGCGAAGCCAATGAGGTTGTTTGGCTGTTGGAGCATCCGCCGCTCTATACGGCGGGTGTGTCGGCCAAGGCCGAGGACCTTCTGATGCCGGACCGTTTTCCGGTCTACAAGACGGGGCGGGGCGGGCAGTTCACCTATCACGGTCCCGGACAGCGCGTCGCCTATGTGATGCTGGACCTGACCCAGCGCGGGCGTGATGTGCGCGGCTTTGTGCACGGTATGGAAAACTGGATCATCGGCGCTCTCGGACGTTTCGGCGTTGAGGCGGGCATGCGCGAGGGGCGCGTCGGTGTCTGGGTCGAGCGCAAGGGCGCAGGCTGGGCGCGTGAGGACAAGATCGCCGCCATCGGCGTGAAGGTCCGCAAATGGGTCAGCTTCCACGGCATCAGTCTGAACGTGGAGTCGGATCTGGACCATTTTGGCGGCATCGTACCGTGCGGCATCAGCGAACACGGCGTCACCAGCCTGTTGGACCTCGGTGTGGTGGCGTCGATGGAGGACGCGGACGATGCGCTTCGCTCATCGTTCCAGACCCATTTCGGCCCGGTCGTTCCGGGCCACCCGTTGGTCGAAGGTCAGCCTCTGGCCTGAGAAAGGCGCTGGCTTGAGGGCGGGCCGTGACGGTTCAGCCCTCTTTGACCCGGAAACAGTCCCAGCAATAGCAGGACCAAAAAACCCGCGGCCAACATGAAGCTGGAGTAGGGCGGCTGTATGAGGGTGGCTGTCACCAGTGTGCCTGTGATCAGCCATGCCCACCAGCCCGAGCGACCGCAGTCGTGCAGGCGCAAGGACAGCACGCACAGGCTGCTGTAGGCGATCAGGGCTTTGACCGGCGCGGCGAACCATCCAGACAGACCCAGTTCGACGGCGCGCTCTACACCCCACCATGCGCCCACCAGCACCGTGATTCCGAATGCGAACGGTAGTCGGCCCGTGCGGCGCGTGGAATGGAAGAACAACTCGGTCAAAAAGGTCATTCAGTGAGGGTCATGTGAATCGGACATCAAACTACTGTCCGTACTGATTAAGCTAAAGCGTTGAATTACGCATATGTTGCGACCTCTACCGGTCACGTGAACGAGAACCTATATCTTGGGCATGACAGATACCCCAAACGCCGCCGACGTCCGTCGTTCCCATGCCGGATATGATCTGACCCCGCCGACCGAGGCCGAGCGGGTCGCTCTGGAAGCCGATCTGTCGGCCGAGGAAAAGCGTGTGCTCCTGGCCCACGGCACGGAGGCTCCGTTCTGCGGTACGCTGTTGGGTGAGAAACGGCAGGGGACTTTCTGCTGTCGCCAGTGCGGTCTGCCGTTGTTCAAGTCGGTGACCAAGTTCGAGAGCGGCACAGGTTGGCCATCCTTCTGGGAGCCGGTTGATCCCGATCACATAGTCGGGGTGCGCGATACCTCCTACGGTATGGTTCGGGTTGAATCGCGCTGTGGTCGCTGTGACAGCCATCAGGGCCATGTCTTTCCCGACGGGCCGCCGCCCACGGGTTTGCGTTATTGCATAAACTCTGTTGCACTGAGTTTCACGCCGGAGGGCGAGCCGCTGCCTGATCCGTTGAAACGCGGCGACGGCATTGCCTGATTAAGGCCGTCTTTGACGGGGTAAACTCCTTTGGCGTTATAAGAGGTGAGTGACATGTCCATTCTGGTTCCGGTCTTCGCAGCCCTCGGACTGGCCGCTGCGCTTGGCGATCAGGATCCGAACGGAGTTGTCACCACAGCGCGTCCGGACGCCGGATCGGTCAGTGCCCTCAAGGGCGAGATTGAAACGGCGACCCCGTCATCGACTGTATCCAGCGCCACCCAGAACCTGACTACAGCCGAACAGATCGACCGCTGGCTGTCGCAGCGCGAGCCCGTGCGCGAAGCGCCGGTCTGGCGTGACGAAGAGCCGCGTCGGGTCACGGGTGAGGTCAGCCTTGGGATCGGTAGCCGCGACTACCGTGATTATTCCGCCCGTGTGGACGTGCCTTTGGGCGAGAACGGCACACTCAGCCTTGGTTATAGCGAGACGAAAAACGCGCCGTATTACCGTCCGTTGGGGCGGGATGGCCTGTTTTGGGACCCGCGTGATCCCTATGGAGACTGGGCGCGTGCGGGCGTTGGCCGCGGGCTGTGGATGACCCCTTCGGGACGAAGCCTCAGCCCAGTCGATGAAGGTACCCTTATTCCCCGACGAAACAGCCAGACCACCGGGGACTGAGCGTTCGTCTAAAACATGTCGAATTAATCTGTGACGAAATGCAGCGGCGGCGCTAAGCCGCATTCTTCGTTACGGGTTTGGCCAGTATGTCCGGCGTCTCGACCCTTTTAGGATCAAAATGGACAGTTTGTTGAGTTCGGTTGCCGACTTCATATCGCGTAATGCGATGTGGGCGGGAGTGATCCTTGGGGCGGTAACCTTTGTAGAGTCACTGGTTGTCATCGGTGCGTTCGTCCCCGCGACAGGATTGTTGGTGGTGGCGGGGACCATGATCGCCGCAGGCATCCTTGATCCGTGGAATGTCATACTGGGCTGTGTGATCGGTGCGGTTCTGGGGGATGCGGTGTCCTTTGCCATCGGGCGGAGACTGGGCACGAAGGTACTGCGTCACAAATGGCTGCGCCCGCATCGCCGCAAGGTCGCCTGGACCCGTCTTTACTGCGCCCGCTATGGCGTGGCCTCCATCTTCATCGGCCGTTTTTTCGGGCCGCTGAGAGCCTTTGTTCCGACGATGGTTGGCGTGCTGGGCATGCGCCGCCGCACATTCCAGATGGCCAACGTGACCTCTGCCTTCCTTTGGGTGCTGGCGATGGTGATTCCGGGCTGGCTGGTCGGCAAGGGGTTGAACCATCTGGCCGAGGGGCACGGTAAGACGGTCGTGATTTCCGCGGCTGTGGCGCTGGTTGTTGCCGTGTTGGTTATCCAGCGGTTGCTGAAGGCCCGCGCGGCCAAGCGAAACCGGCTGCTGCGGGGTGCCGTTACCGGCGACTGATCTCAAGGCGGACAGATAAAAAAGCCCCGATCCTTACGGATCGGGGCTTTTACTATGGCGTCATGGCCGGACCTTAGTTGTGACCGTGGCCGTGACCTGTCGTCTCGGTATAGCTCTCCAGAGCCGCCTCGGTCACCGTGGCCGAGAAGGCCGGATTGGTGGCCGCATCACCCTCGAACCAGAAGGGCTTGCGGGCAGGGCCGCCGACCTCGTTCATGCGGTTGTCGAACAGGCGGCCATTGACCATCGTCGCCTCGATCGCGTGGGTGTTGCGGATGTTCTCCAGCGGGTTGGCGTTTAGCACCACCAGATCGGCCAGCTTGCCAGCTTCCAGCGAGCCGACATCGCGGTCCAGACCCAGTGCGCGGGCACCGTTGATGGTGGCGGCCTGAATGACCTTCACCGGCTCCATACCGCCCTGATTCAGCATCCACATTTCCCAGTGCGAGCCGAGGCCCTCGCGCTGGCCGTGGGCGCCGATCTGGACCGTGACGCCCTGATCGTTCAGGCGCGTGGCCTCGCGGGCGACGCTGATGTGGTTCAGCTCTTCCTCGAGGATGCGCTTGGGACGGCGCGAAACGGCGTCCAACATGCGGCGCGGCACATATTGGCTGAGGATCGGGTCGGCCCAGACATTGGTGGTGTCGTAGAAGTGGTTCTCGCCCCACGAACCGCCATAGGCCACGACCAGCGTCGGGTTGTAGGCTGTCGAGGACTGCGACCAGAACTGCAGCACGTCGTCATACATCTTGGCGACGGGGATCGCGTGCTCGACCGTGGTGTGGCCGTCGGCGATCATCGACATGTTGTGCTGATAGAGGCTGCCGCCTTCCGGCACCACCATCATGCCCAGTTCGCGGGCGGCCTCGATGATCTGCTGGCGCTGTTCGCGGCGGGGCTGGTTGTAGCTCTTGACCGAGAAGGCACCGACCGCCTGCTGGCGACGCAGGGCCGACTTGGCGTCATCGAGGTTGTTCACCGTGGCGGTGAACGGGGTGCTGGCCCCGTACAGGATGATGCCGGTCGAGAAGATGCGCGGGGCGGTGACCATACCGGCCTTGGCCAGCTCGCTGTGGGCAAAGACCTCGCTGTTGCTGTTTGACGGGTCGTGCACGGTAGTCACGCCGAAGGCCAGCGAGGCGTAGTTGATCCAGCTCTGTTGCGGGATGATGTCATCCGCGCCGAACGAGCCGTGCCAGTGGGTATCGACGATGCCCGGCATGATGGTCTTGCCGCTCATGTCGGTAACCTGTGCACCAGCGGGGATGGCGACCGAGCCACGCGGGCCGACGGCTTGGATGCGGTTGCCGTCGATGACGATGACGCCGTCCTCGATCACCTCGTCGCCCTTGGCGGTGATGATGCGCGCACCCGTCAGAACCTTCAGGCCGTTCGGGCGGGCATAGGGCGCGGTGAAGCCAAGCTCGATACCGCGTTCGGGCACAGGGGCGACCGTCTCGGCGGCACCGTCCACAAAGGTGAAGCTGTCTGTCAGCTTGCGGCTGAACAGTTCGGGCCCGTTCGACCATTTCAGGGCCGAAGAATCAGCCGACCAATGAAGCCATTGGCCCGCATCGCGGGTCACGCGGGTCTGAGGAATGGCCTTGCCGTCTGCCGACAGGGTGATCGGACGGCCCGTATGCGCGAAGGGCGCGACATAGGCGTGGAAACGCTCGGTCCACGCGACCCATTGGCCGTTAGGAGCGACCGAAAACTCGGCGGCGTTTTCCGACAGCAGGTGCGTGCGTTCGTCATTGCCGCTGAGATCGACCGAAATCAGGGCGTTCTTGCCGTCCTTGCGGGTGGTCAGGAACAGGCGGTTGCCATCGGCACCGAAGTGCGGGTTGCTGCCGCGTTCGGTGATCAGGGTCGGTTCGCCGCCGCGTGCGGAGACGCTGTAGATGCCCGGGTTCATGCTCCACAGCGGAGTGGTCAGATAGCCGCCCTGACCCGCGCGGTAGATGACGGTCTGGCCATCGGGGCTGAACACCGGATCGAAATAGTGGCCGGGATTCTTGGTGACGGTACGGCCTTCACCGCCCGAGGCGGGAATTACACGCACCGAGCCCAGCGACTGGTCGTTCCACGTCGCATAGACGATCGAGCGGCCATCGCGCGACCACGACGGGAACAGTTCGAAATGGTCGCTCTGGCGGGTCAGGCGGCGCGGCTGGCTGACGCTGCCGTCAGGGCGGATGTCGCGGACATAGATGTGGCCCAGAGCCTCGAACACCACCTTGCTGCCATCGGGCGAGGTTTCGGCGTTGCGGATCATCTTCACGTCGAAATGGTCAGGCGCGACCTCGACGTTGAAGCGGACGGCATCCTGAACGGTGCGGGTGTCACGCACGCGGAACGGGATTTCGGTGGCCTGACCCGACTTGGCGTCGATCTTCTGGATCTTGCCGCCCGCCCAGACGATCAGGTGCCTGTTGTCCGGCGTCCAGCTGAAGGTCGGATAGACGCCGTGGATCGCCCAGGTTTCCTGCATGTCGCGGTCGAGCGCGTTGTACAGCGGCGTCTCGCGGCCCGATTCGAGGTCCTTCAGGTACAGGACCGACTGGTATCGGTCGCGGCGCACGAAGGCGAGGGTCTTGCCGTCCGGCGACGGGGTGGGGCGGATCGAGCCACCCGGCCCCGTGACGAAGGGCATGATCTCGCCGGTTTCGCGGTCGAGGCGGCGGATGACGTAGATCTGGCCGTTCGGATCCTTGGAATATTCGAAGGTGCCGCCCGGCGTGGCGTCATCGCTGAAATACAGATAGCGGCCATCGGGCGAGAAGGCGGGTTCGCCCGTGTCCTTTTCCTGCGTGCGACGCTCGGTCAATTGCAGGCCGCCGCCACCGTTGCGGTGCCACATCCACATTTCGCCCGCGCCCAGCGAGCGGCCCGAGGTGAAGTGTTTGCGGCCCACGATGAACTGGCTGTCCGGCGTCCATTCCGGCTGGGTGACCAAGCGGAACGATTCGTCGGTGACCTGACGCGGATTGGAGCCGTCGCGGTTCACGACCCAGATGTTGTCGCCACCACCGCGGTCCGAGGTGAAGGCGATATAGCGACCATCGGGCGAATATTTCGGCTGCATCTCCCATGCGACGCCCGACAGAATCGGGCGGGCTTCGCCGCCGGTGATCGGCATCACATAGATGTCGCCGAGCAGGTCAAAGACGATCTCCTGACCGTCAGGGCTGACGTCGACCGACATCCACGTGCCCGAGGTGACGTCGATGTTGACGCTCTTGGACGGTCCGGGCGGGTTCTGGACGTCCCATTTGGCCGGTTTTTCACTGGTTGCGGCTGCGGGCGATGTAGCGGCAGGAGCCTCCTGCGCCCATGCAGGCATGCTGACGGCCAGTGCCGCCACGGTGGTGAGCCAAATGCGCTTCATCTGTGGAAGCCCCCTCGTAAACTAAAAACCCTCGGATGAAGGCTAACGAGGTTCGCAGGGGTTTGGGAAGCGGCCAAAGCGTGAATTCGCCGCAACCTTAACAGGCGCGAACGTCACAATCGGCGATTTAAGGGATGATCCCCGCTCTCCCGCTTCTGTGTTGAAACAGAAGCGGGGAGGGGATGGTGCCGCCGGGCAGGANNTACCACTGAGCTACGGCGGCGACGACGAACGGATTCCGAACGTACATTTTCTACAGTGACACTACACCAAAATGGACCGGCCCTCTGTCGCTAAACAGAGGGCCGGATGGTGCCGCCGGGCAGGATTGAACTGCCGACCTCAGCCTTACCAAGGATGCGCTCTACCACTGAGCTACGGCGGCGTGTCGCTGAGGAGGCGGCTTTTAGCCAACGACTCTCGGAGTGCGCAAGAGTAAAAATGCAAGCTTGATCAAAATCTTTGCACGATGTCTGCTGCGCTCATGGATAACTCCGATCACGATAACAACGGTTCGTCCGAGCCGGATACCAAAGCCACGGCACCCGCCAAGGCCAAGCCTGCGCCTGCCAAGCCCTTGGACGCCAAGGCAGAACGGGCTGCTCGCCTCGCGGCGGCGCTGCGTACCAACCTTCGTCGTCGCAAAATGCCGGGGGCGGCGGGCAGACCTGATCACAAGGATCGTCACTAGAGGTTGCGGTGTCACCAAAGGTGAGTTGAAAACAGGCTTCCATGCGACCGCAAGGCCTTGCTAGATAGCCGATCCACCGGACCGCAGTGGTACTGGTTCTGAAGGTTTCCATGGACAGCATTGTCATCCACGGCGGCAATCGCCTGAACGGCTCGATTCCCGTTAGTGGCGCCAAGAATTCCGCCATCAAGCTGATGGCCGCTTCGATTCTGACATCGGAGCCGATCCGCCTGACCAATATGCCGCGTCTGGCAGACACCCGCTTTCTGGGCGCTCTGCTGCGCGAGTTCGGCATCGAAGTCACCGAGAGCGATGGCGCGGATGGTCAGCAGACCGTCTTTGACGCCCGCGAGATCAAGTCGACGTTCGCCCCCTATGATCTGGTCCGCCAGATGCGGGCTTCGTTCAACGTGCTGGGGCCGCTGCTGGCCCGCACCGGCGCGGCCAAGGTCTCGCTGCCGGGAGGCTGCACCATCGGTGCGCGTCCGGTCGATCTGCACCTGATGGCGCTGGAAGCCATGGGCGCGAAGATCGAGCTGGACGAGGGCTATGTCACCGCCTCGGTGCCGAACGGCCTGCAAGGCGCAGAGATCGAGTTCCCGTTTGTTTCGGTCGGCGCGACCGAGCATGCCCTGCTGGCGGCTGTCATGGCCAATGGCACGACCGTGCTCAAACGCGCGGCCAAGGAGCCGGAGATCGGCGACCTGGCCCGCTGCCTTATCTCGATGGGTGCCAAGATCGAGGGTCTGGATACCGACGAACTGGTGATCACCGGCGTGACCTCGCTGAAGGGCACGGACTGGTCGGTGATTCCGGACCGCATCGAAATGGGCTCTTATGCTGTGGCGGCGGCTATGGCGGGCGGCGAAGTGCGACTGACCAAGGGGCGCGCCGACCTGATCACGGCCCTGACGGATTTGATGCGTCAGTCGGGCGTGGAGATTTCCGAGGAAGCCAATGGCGACTATGTAGTGCGTCGCGATCCGTCGGTCCGTCTGAAGGCGGTGAATGCGACCACGGAGATCTATCCGGGCTTTGCCACCGATCTGCAGGCCCAGTTCATGACGCTGATGACCCTCGCCGAGGGCGAAAGCGTGATTCACGAGACGATTTTCGAGAACCGTTTCATGCACGCACCGGAACTGATGCGTCTCGGGGCCGATATTACCGTGTCCGCAGGCGAAGCCCGTGTGCGGGGTGTCGAGCAACTGCGCGGCGCTCCGGTCATGGCGACAGACCTTCGGGCCTCGATGTCGCTTGTGATCGCCGGTCTGGTTGCCGAGGGTGAAACCACGGTTGGCCGCGTCTATCACCTCGACCGTGGCTTCGAGCGAATGGAAGACAAGCTGGGGGCCTGCGGTGCAGACGTCCGGCGCATAAAAGGCGACGGCCAAGAGCACTGACTGATGACAGAGCAGATCGACAGTATCCAAGAGGTCCACAGCCACGGTGACGGTTCGTCCGGCACGGACATTCCGCCGCTGCGCCTGTTGGCCGAAGATGCTGACGATCTGCAGATCATTTCGGCGGCGCTCCAGGATGCCGTCATGCGGCCCGTGGATATCCGCTGGGAACGCAAGGCGCGTCGTTTGACGCTGGTTCTGTCTCGTTTCTGCTGGGAATGCGGAGGCACGCGTGTGGCCTCCGCCATGCAGTTCGGTGACGTTCAGGCGGTGAAAAGCCGCCGCCTGCCGCGTGCGCCCGAAAGCGCGCTGGAGTTGCTGGCGATTGATTTCGTCGAAACCGATGCGCCTTCAGGCCGGGTTATCATGATGTTTGCGGGCGGTGGTGATCTGCGTATTGACGTGGAATGCCTTGACGCTGTGCTGACAGACCTTTCTGATCGGTGGCCGACCCGTACTGCGCCCGAACATCCGGCGGACGACGACAAACCTGCTGATGAAGCCTGAGGCTTTTGAATATGAATGCGGATCTGACGAAGATCGATATCGATAGCGGCACTCTGCCTGCGGCTACGGCCGAGATCGAACACGAGCGTCGTGTTGCTATCTTCGATCTTGTCGAGGCCAATGTGTTCAAACCTGCGGGCGGGCAGGGCGCGCCATATGCGCTTAAGCTGTCCTCGCAGGACAATCGTCTGGTGTTCGACATATCGGGGCCGAACTACAATCACGTCCACGCGCTCTCTCTGACGCCGCTGAAGGCTGTGATCCGTGATTACGGCCTGATCTGCGAAAGCTATTACGAGGCGCTGAAAGGCTCCTCTCCCAGTCAGATCGAGTCGGTCGATATGGGACGACGCGGCCTTCATAACGAAGGTGCCGAACTGCTCCAGACCCGTCTTGAGGGCAAGGTCGAGATGGACAAAGAGACCTCGCGTCGCCTGTTCACTCTGGTTTGCGCCCTATATCGACGCGGCTGAACTCGACTAAGCCACAGTTTTGGTGCATTAGAGCGCCCTCCAATCATAGGCTCGCGTCAACGCCCGGCGCGGGCCCATTGCTGTTTCATCGGGCGAGAGAGGCCGCATGGCTAAGGAAGAACTGCTTGAGTTCCCCGGCGTGGTCAGCGAACTGCTGCCGAACGCCACGTTCCGCGTGACGCTGGAAAACGACCACGAGATCATTGCCCACACGGCAGGCAAGATGCGCAAGAACCGCATCCGCGTGCTGGCTGGCGACAAGGTCCTGGTTGAAATGACCCCGTATGACCTGACCAAGGGTCGTATCACCTATCGCTTCAAGTAAGGACGCGCCTTGTCGCGTCCTGACGCCCCGGCTCGCAAATTGGTTCTGGCCTCTTCGAGCCCGCGCCGGGTAGAGCTCCTGGCGCAGATCGGGATCGTGCCCGATCAAATCGATCCTGCCGATATCGACGAGACACCGCTCAAGGCAGAAATGCCGAGCCGTCTGGCCCAGCGTCTGGCGACGTCCAAGGCCGATGTCGTGGCGCAGCGTCACCCTGATGATGTGGTGCTGGCGGCGGATACGGTCGTTGCTGTGGGCCGTCGCCTGCTGGAGAAACCCGCGGACGAGGCGGAGGCACGGCGCTTCCTGAAACTGCTGTCGGGGCGCAATCACCGCGTCTTCACCGGCATTGCTGTTGTATCCGAAGGCCGCACATCCTGGCGCGTGGTGGATACGCGCGTCACGTTCAAAACCCTGTCTGACGCTGAAATCGACGCCTATGTCGCCTCTGGCGAGTGGCGCGGCAAGGCTGGCGGTTATGGCATTCAGGGTCGTGCAGCGGCCTTTATCCAGCGCATCGTCGGCAGCCATCCTGCCGTGATGGGCCTGCCGCTGTACGAGGCCAGCAATCTTCTGCATGGCGCTGGCTGGCGACCGGCGAGTTAAGTCGCCTTGTCCGGCATGCGATTCTTTCTGGACGAGATGCCCGGTGAAACCCGTGGCATCGTCGTCTGGGATGACAAGATCCACTCTCTATATATAGAGCGCGATAGCGACCGGCCCGAACATCGGCTCGGGTCACGTGTCGTCGGGCGTATTGCCCGTATCGAACCGGGAATCAGGGCGGCCTTTGTCGATCTGGGGTGCGGTGAGCCATTCGGCTTCATGCCCCTGCCCAAGAATCAGCATTTGACCGAAGGTTCGAGACTTCTGGTCGAAGTGACGGCAGAGCCCCGGGAATCAAAAGGTCCGGTTCTTAAGGCTCTGGGTGATTCCGATGGCGACGTCGGGCTGGTCATAGCCGGTCCTTCCGTCCGACAGATCATCCAGCATATGGCGGGTAAGGAATTGCCCGTCACCGGGCACGAGGCGATCGAAATGTCGCTTCAGGCCGAGGATGACGTTCTCCAGACCCATGTGGTGAACCCTGAGGTCGGGCTGGATCTATCCGTACAGCGGACACGTGCGTTGATCGCCGCTGATATCGACTATGCGCCCTTGCCCGGCAAGGACAGCCGAAAGGGCAGGGAACAGGTCAACCGCTATGGCCTGAACGAAGTGGCGCGACAGCTCAGGCTGCGCCACTGGGCCGGCACGGTGGTCATCGACCTGGCTGGCGTGGGATTTTCTGGCGATGCCGTGCTTGGCACTGCCAAATCGGCCTTTGCCGGATTCGATCAGGTTTCATTTGGGCCTGTCAGCCGGTTCGGTCTGGTCCAGCTGTCGCTGCCCTGGCGTTACCGTCCGCTGGACGAACGTCTTGCGGCGGGGGAGGCGAAGCCTTTGTCGGCTTTGAGGGCTTTGAGAAGGGCCTTGCTGGCGGACACAGCTACACCTTTTTACGATTTGGTGTGCGGACCGGCCGATTCAGACTTTCTGACACCGCTTGTCGGTCAATTGGGGCCACGCGCCCGTCTGCGTCCAGACGGTGCGCCAGGTCAGTACATTATAAGAGAAGGGTGAAGCCTATGGCTCTATGTCCCATTTGCCGACGCAACGAGACGGTTGCGCAATACAAACCCTTTTGCTCGCGCCACTGTGCGGATGTGGACCTGAACCGCTGGTTCAGCGGCAGCTATACCATTCCGGGGCCCGAAGAAGAGATTGATGAAAAAGATCGCGGAATTGAGTGAATTAGCCTCTAGACAGCCCGAAACACTCCCCCTATAGAGACCACCTCGCCGCGGCGCAGACGCCCGCAGCGAAGCAGAGATGCCCGGATAGCTCAGTTGGTAGAGCAGCGGATTGAAAATCCGCGTGTCGGTGGTTCGAATCCGCCTCCGGGCACCATCTCCCCTTTTTATTCCCGCACAGCGCCAAATCATTTTTCCTCGGTTCAAAATGCCGCAGGGCATATTCGTGCGAGCCACGAAATCGTCATATTTGAGAACTGGACGTTTCGCGCGCTGAATCCAAGCTTGGGTATATGCTCGTGCGCACTTCCAGAAAACCACGCAAAATCTTTGCGTTTACGATCTGGGCTCTCTCAACAATCAGGTAAAAGCTATTTTACGGCCTTGACGCTCCGTTAGGGGTTCGCCAAAGGGACTTTAACCGCATTCCGTACTTGCAGGGCTGGGGTAGAGGGCTATTGTCACTTTGCACCATCACTGTCTCGGTACCGTCTGGTACGAGTACGGGGTCGGCGCCAACCGGCGGGGGAGAAATCCGGCGGTGGTTAAGATTTCATTTGAGAGGCGTTCGACTGACGCGGGCGTCTCTTGGGTTCCACGAGTCAGACCAAAGCAGGAACTGGCGAAACATGCTCGATAGCAAGAAGACGAATATCCTCCTGGCCATGGCCGGCGCTGCCGTCCTTATGGCAGGTTCGCCGGCTCTGGCGCAGGACGCCGCCCCGGC
>NZ_DJFS01000083.1:40098-46639 GCF_002432125.1 Brevundimonas sp. UBA5866 | reverse complement strand
CGGCTGCTGGATGACCGCCGCACGCGCCTGATGGCCGTGGCGCGTGGCCTGCCCAGCCGCCCCGAAGACCTTCTCGCCCTGCCGCAACAGCGGCTCGATCTGGCGTCCAGCCGTCTGGGCTCGGCCCTGCAACGCAACGCCAGCGTCCATGAACAGCGCCTGACCCGCGTTTCGGCCCGCCTGTCTCCGGCCATCCTGCACCGCCCGATCGAGCGCCGCTCCGATCGTCTGGCCGCATTGGACATGCGCTTCAAACCTGCGGTCGAGCGCCGCCTGCAACGCGACGGCGAGCGTCTGGCCGCCCTGTCGCGGGCCCTGAACAACCTCGACCCATCCCGTCCCAAGCCCGGCTTTGCCCGTGTCGAGGATACGGACGGAAAATGGATCACATCGGCCCATACCCTGAGCGAAGGACAGCAGGTCGCGCTGGTATTCGGAGACGGTCGCCGCAAGGCCGTCATCGGCCAGGCTGGCAGCGAAACCCCGCCGCCCGCACCTCAATCCAAACCGGCCGCCAAGCCTGCGCCCAGGCCAAAAACGCCGCCCGCCGGTCAGGGCAGCCTGTTCTAGGCCGCCCTCTCAGCCCACCGGCACGATGACTTCGCGCGGCGCTGCGTCATGCAGCGTGCGCCTCAATTCGCGCCATGAGGGTGCTTGCTGTGCGAAGGCCGTCACGGGGTTTAAGGCCACAGACATCACCGCCCCCGACGCCATAGATTGTGCAATTTTCATCACCCCCCTCCGCACCTGCAAAAACCGGATTAAAGTGAAGCTGATTCGAAGCTTCCCCCTCTCACCCCCGCCTCTGCCGCACCATGAATACACCCTCCCCCGATGCTAAGGCTGCGACGCTGCATTACGGCGACGGTGAGTTCGCCGTGATCGGTGCAGGAAGCTATGTCCGCTGCGCTGTGACGCAACAGGCCATCCCCTTGTCCGCGCTGCGTTATTGGTCGGCAGAGCGGCAGGAGGCCTATGTCGGCCCGCTGCAATTCCTAGAAGCCGCAACCGGCCGCCCGGCATCCCCGCACAAGGGGCGTGAATGAGTCCGCTCGGTACGCTTCATCTGCTGCTGGTCGATGACAATCCCAACATGCGCGCGATTGTCGCCGCCATGCTGAAATCCATTGGCATCGGTCGCTTGAGCGAGGCCGAGGACGGCACACAGGCGCTTCGCATCCTGCGCGAACATTCCATCGACATCGCCATCGTCGATTTCCGCATGCAGCCGATGGACGGCGTGGCCTTTACCCGCTCGATCCGCTGGGACGAGGACAGCCCCAATCCCTACCTGCCCATCATCATGATGACAGGCCATTCGGAGCGCAGCCGCGTGACCGAGGCCAGAGACGCCGGTGTGAACGAGTTTCTGGCCAAGCCGGTGATGATCAATTCCCTGATCAAGCGGCTGGAGGCCATTATCCTTCGCCCGCGCCCCTTTGTGCGCTCGGACGATTTCTTCGGGCCGGACCGTCGGCGGACCTATCAGCTGGATCACGCCGGCCCGTTCCGCCGCTCGACCGACCCGAAACCCGACTAGTCCGCGTCCAGCGCGTCATAGACCTTTTGCGGCCAGCGTTTGTGCACCCAGAACCAGTCTTCCGGTTCTTCGCGCACCCGATCCTCGACAAAGCGGTTTGCAGCCTGGATACCGGCCAGGGTGTCGGCGGCTTTATCGCCGGTATTGGGCACTTCGATCGGTTCGTGAACGGTCACGCGGAAGTTCGCGCCCTTAAGGCGCACAACCGATAGCGGCACCATCACCGTTCCGAATTTGGCCGCCAGACGCGCCGCCCCCGGCGAAGCATTCACCGGATGGTCAAAAAACTGGACCTCGGGGCCTTCATTGTATTTCTGGTCCACCAACAAGGCGATGGAATCGCCGCGCTTCATACCGGCCACCAGTTCGCGGGTGCCATCACCCTTGGGCGCGAACAGGCGGATGCCATAACGGGCGCGGGCCTCGCGGATCTGCTCGTCGACATAGGGATTGTTGGCCGCACGGTAGGTGACCTGACACGGCACACCGGCATGCATGATGACCGAGGCCATTACCTCGAAATTCGCAATGTGCCCCGAGATGAAGACAACCGGCTTGCCGCTGTCGCGCACGGCATGAAGCCGCTCCAGACCGACCACCTCAACCCGCCCGCTCTCGGGCGTCAGGCGGTCCATCACCGCCAGTTCGGCAAAGGTGCGGCCGGTGCGGTCCCACTGCTCGCGGGCTACGGCATTGCGCCATGCCTCGGACTTTTCCGGAAAGGCGATCTTCAGATTGCGCAGTACTGTTTTCTGTGTGCCCGTCAGCGGCCCCAGGGTCCGCAGCATGGCCCCGCCAAAGGCCGAAGCCGCATCCACGCCCACCAGACGCAATGCCCCGAACAGGCCCGAAAACGCCAGCGACTGCAGCCGCCACGTCAGGTCCTGTCCAAGGCCTACTTTACTTTTTTTATCACCAAGCAATCGTCAGTCCGCCGTCAACCACAAGCGTCTGTCCTGTGACATAGGAAGACGCGGGGCTGCACAAATAGACTGCCGTGCCCGCGATTTCATCAGGCAATCCGATCCTTTTCAAAGGTGCCGGGTCGGTGACCGTCTTTAGAATTTCAGGGCTTTCCCAAAGATAGCGGGCAAAGTCGGTCTTGATCAGGCCCGGCGCGATACAGTTCACACGCACGTTCTGCGGGCCGTATTCCACCGCCAGATTGCGCACCAGCTGCATGTCCGCAGCCTTGGAAATATTGTAGGCGCCGATCACGGCATTGCCGCGCAGGCCCCCGATCGACGAGATCACCAGAATGGCCCCGTCGTTGCGCGCCAGCATTTCGGGCGCGACCATCTGGATCAGCCAGTGGTTGGACACGACATTGTTCTGCAGGATCTTGCCGAACTGGTCGTCCGAAATACCCGCCATCGGTCCCGCATAGGGGTTGGTCGCCGCGTTACAGACCAGAATGTCGATCTGGCCCCATGTGGCGCGGGTATCGTCCACCAGACGCTGGAGGTCGTCCTTGGAGGCGATATTGGCCGGAATGGAAATGGCGCGGATTTCGCCGTGCTTTTCATTGATGGCGTTGGCGACCTGTTCGCAGGGCTCGGCCTTGCGCGAGGAGATGACCACCTTGGCTCCGTGATCGGCCAGCCGTTCGGCAATGGCCTTGCCGATACCTTTTGACGATCCGGTAACGACGGCGACCTTGCCGCTTAAGTCGAACAGTTCCATTCAGCCTTCTCCCCTAATGGCTGCGCTTGCCGATACAGCTTCGCTTGATTGTGAGGTACGGTGCGAAGTGTTAAGCCATACCCTTGGTTACCTTGTTAGCACGCTCAATCCACTAGGAAAGTCATCGCATCATCCATGCAAAAGATCACCGGCGGATTGCTGTTCTTTGGGTGTCTGTTCCTGTCGCTGGCGGTAGGGGCCACGCTTTGGCGCGCCGGATGGGGCGCAGGCGCAGGCGTTGCGGGGGCCATTGGATCGCTGGGTCTGCTGGGCGCCGCCTGTGCGCTGGCCGCCAATGTCAATGACAAGCAGGCCCTGCGACGCGAGCTGGCCAAGGTCAGGGAGGCGCACCGTCTCCTCGCCGATGCAATGGAATCGACACAGGGCGCTCTGACCCAACTGGCCCAGGCCATCGAGAACGGTCCCCTGTCACGCACCGATGCCCTGACGGGTGAGGTGCGCATGCTGGAAGACATGGTCCAGCAGATGAATGCCTCCATCGAAGAGCGTCTGGCCAAGCCTGCCATACCCATGCCGGCCCATGCCAATGGCAATGGCAATGGCATGGGCAACGGTGCCCTGCATACGGTTCACGATGCGCTGAGCGAGGGCCGCGTTGACCTGTTCCTGCAACCCATCGTGACCCTGCCCCAGCGCCGCACCGTCTATTACGAGGCCTATACGCGCCTGCGCGACGCCAGCGGACAAAGCATGACGCCCGCCGAATATATGTCGATTGCCGAAGAGGAAGGGCTGGTCCCCGCCATCGACAATCTGCTGCTGTTCCGCTGCGCCCAGATCGTGCGCCGTCTGGCCCGCCAGGACCGCAAGGTCGGGGTGTTCTGCAATATTTCGATGGCCTCGCTGGGCGATGAGACCTTCTTTCCGCAGTTCCTCGATTTCCTAGGCCAGAACCGCGATCTGAAGGATGCCCTGATCTTCGAATTGGGTCAGGCCGTCTTCGAGGCGCGCGGCGCCACCGAGGCCCGCAACATGGCCAAGCTGGCCGATCTGGGCTTCCGCTTCTCCATCGACAAGGTCCAGACGCTGGACCTCGATTTTGCCGATCTGCAACGCTCGGATGTGCGCTTCCTCAAGATCGCTGCCGATCTGATGATCGAACAGCTGCTGGATATGGACGGGGCCGTTCCCCTGCCCAGCAAGCCCGACATCCAGGCCGCCGACTTCTCGCCGCTGGTGCGCCGCTACGGGCTGGAACTGATTGCCGAGAAGGTCGAGACCGAGCGTCAGGTCGTGGACATCCTCGACCTCGATGTCCCGCTGGGTCAGGGGCATCTGTTCGGAGAGCCGCGGGCCATCAAGGAAACCGTGCTGGCCGAGACCGATCCGCCTTCGGATTTCGTGCGCTCGACCCTGCAATCGGCGGAACGGCGCCTGCGTCACTAGACGGGCGGACCAATGCGCCCTCGCATTCCCCAGCCGGGGTTGCTACATGGCCCGCATGACTTCCCCGATCCCGCTGCCCAGTCTGTCGGCTGTCGCCGATGATTATGATGTCCTGCTCTGCGATGTGTGGGGCGTGATCCATAATGGCCGCGAAAGCTGGCCGGAGGCTTGCGACGCCCTGACCCGCTTCAACGAAAAGGGCGGGCATGTGGTGCTCATCTCCAATTCTCCCCGCCCGTCCAGCGATGTGATCTCGCAGCTGGACGGCCTGAACGTCCCGCGCAGTGCATGGAAACGTTTCGTCACCTCGGGCGATGCCACCCGCGCCGAACTGGCCAGACGCGCGCCGCAGGCTGCGCTGGCCATCGGCCCCGACCGCGACGCCACCACCTATGAAGGCACCGGCCTGAAGCTGGTAAACGACGTGAACGCGGCGGACTTCATCTCGGTGACGGGTCTGGTCGATGACGCCACCGAAACCCCCGAGGATTACCGCGAGGTTCTGACCGCCGGTGCCGCCAAGGGACTGGACCTGATCTGCGCCAACCCCGACCGTGTGGTCCAGAAAGGCGACAACCTGATCTATTGCGCCGGTGCTCTGGCCGATCTCTATGAAGAGCTTGGCGGCAGGGTCATCATGGCAGGCAAACCGTTTGCCCCCATCTATGATCTGGCAATCATCGAAGCCGAATCCCTCAGCGGGCATCCAATCGACCGTTCGCGCGTATTGTGCATCGGCGATGGCGTCATAACGGATGTTCTGGGGGCCCAAAGTCAAAAGCTGGACTGCTTGTTCATTGCCCAGGGCATTCACGGCAACAAAGCCAAGAATGCCGACGGTGTGCTCGATGCGGAACGCGCTGGCGATCTTTTGAAAGCCGAAAATACTACCGCCCGTTACGCCGCGCTCGACCTGGCGTGGTAGGGCACGTGCAACAAGTCTCGCCAAAATAGTTCACCTGACGTAAAGCAGCGCTTATGAGCAACCTGGTCCAAGCCCACCCGTCGGGCGGCTACATTCTTGACGAGCTTCATGTCGGCATGGCCGCCGAGAAGATCGTTCCGGTCACCGAAGAACGCATCCAGATTTTCGCGGATGCTTCGGATGACTATAATCCTGTCCACCTTGACGAGGCCTTCGCCTCCAAGACCGCCTATCGTGGCCGTATCGCCCACGGCCTGCTGAGCGCCTCGTTCGGTTCGGCTGTGGTGGGAACGGTGCTGCCGGGTGCGGGCTCGATCTACATTTCCCAATCGCTGGCTTTCCACTATCCGGTCCGCATCGGCGACACGGTCCGCATTCTGATCACGGTCATCTCGGTCGATCAGGAATCGGCCCGCGTCGAGCTGAATTGCGAAGGCTTTGTCGGTGACAAGCTGATCATGGACGGCATCGCCACCGTGCGCGTGCCGCGCCGCCGCAAGCCCTCGGCCCGCTAAACGATAGCGTCGGGGTAGCGTATGGGTATCGAAGTCATCCGCGACTGGCGCGGTCTTTCAGACGATCTGAAAGGCGCCGCCGTAGCTGTGGGCGCTTTCGACGGTGTGCATCGCGGCCATCAGGCCGTGATCGGCTCCGCCCGTGAAGCGGCCCAGCGCCTCGGTGTGCCGCTGGGCGTGGTCAGCTTCCATCCCCATCCCCGCCGCCTGTTCCAGCCGGACGCCGCGCCGTTCGGCCTGATGACGCCGGACCAGATGGCGCGCGCCCTGGACGGATTGGGCGTGGACCGTCTGTACCTGCTGCCGTTCGACCGCGAGATGGCCGGACTGTCGGACGAAGAGTTCGCCCGTCAGGTCCTGTCCGAGGGTCTGGGCATCAGACACGCCGCCGTCGGTTTCGACTTCACCTTCGGCAAGGGCCGCTCGGGTTCTCCCGACCTGCTGACGAAATATGGCCAGTCGCTGGGCTTC
>NZ_DJFS01000083.1:0-40091 GCF_002432125.1 Brevundimonas sp. UBA5866 | reverse complement strand
TTCACCGTGTCGGTGACCGAGCGCAGGGACGACGCCGACGGCCTGAAGCTGTCCTCGTCCGCCGTGCGCGAGGCCCTGAAGGCCGGTGACATGGCCCGCGCCACCGCCATCCTCGGCCGTCCCTTCGCCATCGAGGGCGAGGTGATCCACGGCGACAAGCGCGGCCGCACCATCGGCGTGCCCACCGCCAATATCGCCATGCCGGGCTATATGCGCCCCGCCTACGGCGTCTATGCCACGCGTACCCGCCTGGCCGACGGGCGGGTGGTCAAGGGCGTGGCCAATCTGGGCATCCGCCCGATGTACGAGATCGAAGATCCGCTGGTCGAGGTCTGGCTGTTCGACTTCGACGAGAGCCTCTACGGACAGGTGGTCGAGACAGAACTGGTCGCCTTCCTGCGCGGCGAAATGAAGTTCGACTGCCTCGACGCCCTCAAGGTCCAGATCGAGGACGACGCCGCCAAGGCCCGCGCCATCCTCGCCTGAACTCAACCAGCGGCGTCCAGCGCCGCCTGCCGGATCAGACCCACCATATTGTTGAGCCCGTTGGCGCGCTGCACCGTCAGCGCAGACGGCAGGCCCAGTCGATCCAGCGCCGCCTTGGCGTCAAAGCCCAGGATCTCTTGCGGCGTACGGCCCGAATAAAGGCGTAACAGAAGGGCGATATTGCCCTTTGACAGGGCGCTGTCGGAATCCGCGTCAAAGAACAGAAGGCCATCCTCGCGGCGGGTATTCAGCCACACCTGCGCCGCACAGCCCGGCACCTTATTGGCCTCGATCCGCGCCTCTTCCGGCAACGGAGAAAGGGTCTTGCCCAGTTCGATCACATATTCGATCCGGCCTTCCCAATCGCCGAGCAGGTCGAAATCCTCGATCAGTTCATCAAGGACGGATTGGATCGGTGCAGAGGTCGCTTCAGTCATGGCGGCTTCCTTACTCCCCTGAACAGGGCCTTCACAACGCCCGATTTATCCGCCCTCTTCACCACCTGAGCGAGGGGGTTTGGGGCATGGGCCTGCGGGCGCTATCCTCCACACTTGATTCTGTGCGTCGGCCCGTGCCGCCGCGCTTCATTACAGGACCCAAGCCCCGCTTGAACGCTCCCTTTCCAACGCCCGTCGCTGCCACACTGGTCCGGCCCGATCCGGCACAGTCGCGCCGCCGTGCGATCTGGCACCTGCTCTGGGGCATCAGCCTGCTGGCACTGACGGCTATGGCCCTTTTTGCCGGGGCCACGCCACGTCCGCTCGTCGCCTTGCTGGTCGTCGCCCTGCCTGCCGTGGGGGTGTTCGCGCTTCAGACCCTGCCTTCGGTGCCATCGTCATGGCCCCAGCCCGTACGCCCCACCCCCGTCTGGGCCACTGTGCCGTGGCTGGTCTGTCCCGTAGTGACAATGATCCTTACCGGAGGACTATCCGGGCCTCTGGCACCATTGGGCTTCGTTCCGGTGATGGGTGGGCTGGCCCTTCGCACACCGGGCGATGAGCGCCCGCTGGTGTGGGGGCTGATTGCGGCTGCGGCGGGTGTCTTCGCCGGCGGTATGGCCTCGCCCTTTCTTGCACCCCTGCCCGCAAACGGTCTGATCACCACCGGCACGGGATTGGTGGTGCTGTTGTTTGCGATCGTGGCCGCTTTGAACACACGCCCCGGCGGCACGGTCATTCCGCTGGCAATGGCGCGGATGGAATCCGCACTCAAGGACCAGCCGGGCCTGACCCTTGTGCTGGCTCCCAATGGCCGCGCCCTGGCCGCCTATGGCGCAGCGCCTCCGGCAATGGATGTGGATGCCCTGTTTGAAGAGCGTGACAGCGAGGGCGGCTTGATCGAGGCCGTCCATCCGCCGGATCGCCCCGCCGTGCGCGCCGCCCTTTCGCGGGCTCAGGCCGGACAACCGGCCCAGGTGCGCTTCACCCCTCGCGCCGCGCTTGACCGGCGTGTGCTGCTGGTGGTGCGCCGCATGCAGGGCGACAGCCGACGCATCGCCGCCCTCATGCTGGACGCAACCCTTCAGCATGCCCGCGAGAGCGAACTGGATCAGGCCCGGGCCGAAGCCGAGGCACAGGTTTTGGCCCGCTCGCGCTTCATCGCCCACCTCAGCCACGAGCTGCGCACCCCGCTGAATGCCGTGCTCGGCTTCTCGGAGATGATGAAGAACCAGTTGGTCGGCCCGCTGTCCGAACGGTACGTCGGCTATGCCGGATCCATCCATACGGCAGGCAGTCACCTGCTGGATGTGATCGGCAATGTGCTGGACGTGTCGCGCATCGATGCCGACCGTTACGAGCTGAACTGCGAAGACCTAGACGCCCGCGATCTGGCCGATGCGGCGATGGCGCTGGTGCGGGTACAGGCCGATGAAAAGGCTATCGATCTCAGCGCCGACCTGCCCGAAACCGCACTGATGGTTCACACCGACCGCCGCGCCCTGAAACAGATTCTGGTCAATCTGCTGGGCAATGCGGTCAAATTCACCCCCGCCAACGGCAAGGTCGAATTGGCCGCCCGCCGCGAGGAAGACAGTTTGATCCTGACCGTCAGTGATAACGGTATCGGCATTGCGCCCCAGGACCTCGCCCGCCTGGGCCGTCCGTTCGAACAGGCCGGCGATGCCAAGCAAAAAGCCCAAGGCACGGGCCTTGGGCTCTCACTGGCGCGCTCCCTCGCGGAACTTCACGGCGGCACCCTGTCTCTGGAGAGCCAGCTTGGCGAAGGCACCAAGGCCACCCTGCGGCTGCCGGCCTTCTAGGGTTCAGTCGCGGGCGACCTGAAACCCTGCGAACGACTGTTTCACCGGCATCAGCTCGATGGAGTTGATGTTCAGGTGCGGCGGCAGGCTGGCCACCCAGAACAGGGTCTCGGCGATATCCTCGCCCGTCATGGGATCGACACCGGCATAAAGGGTGTCCGACGCCGCCTTGTCGCCGCCGGTACGCACCAGCGTGAACTCCGTTTCGGCCATGCCCGGCTCGATCGAGGTCACGCGAACGCCCGTGCCATGCAGGTCCGAACGCAGGCCCAGCGAGAACTGGCGCACGAAGGCCTTGGTGCCGCCATAGGCGTTGCCGCCACGGTACGGATAGGTTGCCGCCACCGACGAGATGTTGATGATCGCGCCCTTGCGTTCTATCAGGCGCGGCAGCATGCGGTGGGTGATGGTCATCAGGCCGGTGATGTTGGTGTCCACCATCTGCTGCCATTGGGCGAGGTCCGCTTCCTGTGCAGGTCCGGTACCCAATGCCAGACCGGCATTGTTGATCAGCAGATCGATATTCTGGAACGCGTCCGGCAGACCGGCCAGCGCCGCATCAATGGCCGCAGCATCGCGGATATCAAAGGCGCACGGGTGAACGACATCCGCGCCCAGTTCCGACACCAGCGCCTCAAGGCGTTCCGCGCGGCGGCCGGTGGCGATCACCTTCCAGCCATCGGCCGCGAAACGACGGGCGGCGGCCAGACCGAAGCCTGCGGTCGCGCCGGTGATCAGAACTGTGCGGCTCATACCCGTTCCTCTTCTTGCTTGGCTTTCAGCGAGGCCAGGCGCACTTTCTCGCGCTCCTCGGTTGCGCGGATGCGGGCCTCTTCGGCGGCGCGCACGGCGTCGGTGCCGATATGGGCGCTGCCGCGTTGCCTGGCCAGTTCGATCTGGCGCTGGCGCTCGGCATAGGCGGCGCGGCGTTCCTCATCCCGTTCGTCCCAGCAGCGTTCGCACGAAACACCCTCGACATATTTGGGCGATTGCTTGCCCTCGGGACTGACCGGCATGCGGCAGGCGCGGCACAGGCTGTGCTCGCCCAGCTTCAGGCCGTGCCCCACCGAGACGCGTTCGTCGAATACGAAACACTCGCCTTCCCACAGGCTTTCCGGCTCGGGGATTTCCTCGAGATATTTCAGGATGCCGCCTTCGAGATGGTGCACCTCCGGAATGCCTTCGGACTTCAGATAGGCCGTCGCCTTTTCACAGCGGATTCCGCCGGTGCAGAACATGGCCACCTTGGGCGGATTCGGACGGTTGACCAGTTCACGGCCTTCCTTCTCGAACCAGTCGGCAAACTCGCGGAAGGTCTTGGTATGAGGCTGCACCGCACCCTTGAAGGTGCCGATCTCGACCTCGTAATCATTGCGGGTGTCGATGATCACCGTGTCCGGATCGCTGATCAGGGCGTTCCAGTCCGCTGGCTTCACATAGGTGCCTACACCATCGACGGGGTCGAGGTCCGGCTGGCCCATCGTCACGATCTCCTTCTTGATCCGCACCTTCATGCGGTAGAAGGGCATCTCCATCGCGCCGGAATATTTCAGCTCCAGCCGGTCAAAGCCCGGCTCGGCATGGATGCCGTCCACGACGCGCTTGATGGCGTCGTGCGGTCCGGCAATCGTGCCGTTGATGCCTTCGTGCGCCACCAGAAGCGTGCCGCGCACCTCGTCACCGCACAGGGCGATCAGGCGCTCGCGCAGGGCGGCAGTATCGGCCACCGGCGCGAAACGGTACAGCGCGGCTACCAGAACGGGATAATCGGGGAATGGGGTCTTCGTCACGCGGTCTCTATAAGGCTTTTATCGCCTAAAACCCATCCCGCATGACACCGAAGCTTGCCTTGTTCGTTGTTCCCGTGTGCACTGGAACACAGGCGTGTTTCGCGTGTCGTGGTTTCGCTTTCCCGATGAGGTATCTTGATTGATGGTGTCGAAGGCCTCGCCCCTGTCTCCGCTGAAGATACCGCTATTCCGCGCGATCTGGATCACCAGTCTGGTGACCAATTTCGGCGGCTTGATCCAGTCGGTCGGGGCGTCATGGATCATGACCTCCATCGGCACCACCCAGACGACCGCCCTTGTACAGGCGTCCGTCAGCCTGCCGATCATGCTTTTATCCCTGGCAGCGGGTGCGCTGGCCGACACGATGGACCGGCGCAAAATCATGCTGGCCGCCCAGACCTTCATGCTTCTGGTGTCGGTCGGTCTGGCTTTTCTGACCTATCAGGGTTGGTTGACACCGTGGGTGCTGCTGTCCTTTACCTTCCTGATCGGCTGCGGTGTGGCCTTTAACGGCCCGGCTTGGCAGGCCAGCGTGGGCGACATCGTTCCGCGCGAAGAGCTGGCATCGGCCATCACCCTGAACTCGATGGGTTTCAACCTGGCCCGAAGCCTGGGCCCGGCGCTGGGCGGTGCCGTGGTGGCCATTGCAGGCGCGGCGGCGTCATTCGCGGTCAATGCCGTGTCGTATCTGGGTCTGTTGCTGGTGCTGTTCCGCTGGAAGCCCGAACGCCCCCAGCGCACCCTGCCCCGCGAAGGCCTGCTGCACGCAATGGCCGGGGGACTGCGCTACGCCCTTCTGTCCCCGCGCATTGTCGCCGTCCTGATCCGCGCCCTGATATTCGGTATCGGGGCCAGTGCGGTACAGGCCCTGATGCCGGTCATCGCCCGTCATGAAGTCGGTGGCGGGCCTTTGATCTACGGTATCCTACTGGGCTCGTTCGGTGTTGGCGCGGTCGGCGGTGCCCTGTTCGTCACGCCTCTGCGCGAACGGTTCAAATCCGAGACCCTGGTCCGGATATGGATCTCGACCTTTGCCATCTCCGCGCTTGTACTGGCCTTCAGCCCCTTCCTGCCCCTGACCATTCTGGCCCTGCTGCTGGGCGGGGCTTCGTGGGTGATCGTGCTGTCCACCTTCAACGTCACCGTACAAATGTCGGCCCCGCGCTGGGTCGTGGCCCGCGCTCTGGCGCTTTATCAAATGTGCGCCTTTGGCGGCATGGCGGCGGGTGCCTGGCTGTGGGGCACGCTGGCCCAGAACTTCAGCATCACTCTGGCTTTGGGCATTTCCGCTGCGGTTCTGGCGGTGTGCCTGCTGTTGGGTCTGCGTCTGCCGCTGGCCAATGGCGAGGAGTTGAACCTCGCCCCGCTGGACCGCTGGAAAGAACCGGATACCGAGCTGCATCTGGAACCGCGCAGCGGACCGATCATCGTCTCCATCGCCTATCGCATCGATGATGAGGACGTACCCGAGTTTGTCCGCCTGATGGACGAGCGCCGCCGCATTCGCCGCCGTGACGGGGCCCACCAATGGCGACTGATGCGCGATCTGGCCGATCCGAACATCTGGGTCGAGAAATACCAGACGGCGACCTGGCTGGACTATGTCCGCCACAACCAGCGGATGACCCACGACGATGCCCGCATCACCCAGGCCATCCGCGCCCTGCACCGCGGCGAGGACAAGCCCGAGGTCCATCGCATGATCCAGCGGGCCACCGGCATGGTCTCGCAGCATCTGCATACGGACCGCAGCTATGGCGAGCCGCTAACCGATCCGACACGCGCCTCGTGAATATGACCGCCCTCAAACAGTGAAGGGGCCGCATCCGGATGGATGCGGCCCCTTCGGTCCACGAGAGAGGTAGGCATTGTCAGAAAAGTAGATGGAAGAGTGTGTGCACGCCGATGGCCACTGCGAACAGAACGGCGAAACCGGCAAGTAGGCCAACAGCCGGATGAAGCGGTTTGGATGCCTTGGCACCTTGCCCGTAAGGCAGGGGGCGTGGCTTTCCCGGATGAACCAGAGCCATGACGTTTCCTTTCCCTGTGCGGCGATGACCATCGTGGGCACCGTCTCGCCACAAAAGCGTCTCTCAAAGACCCTGCCTTGCCTAGGGGCTTTCACACCATCGTGAACGGTGACTTTTCGGGGCTTTTCGGCTAACCCCGCCGGTCAAAGGAATTTCCATGTCAAAACTGACCATTGCCGACGAGGCTGGCCGCCGCCGGACCTTCGCCATCATCGCCCACCCGGACGCCGGTAAGACCACCCTGACCGAGCACATCCTGCTGGCCGGTGGCGCGCTGCGCGCCGCAGGAGCCGTGAAGGCGCGTGGCGAGAACCGCCGCGCCCGCTCGGACTGGATGAAGATCGAAAAGGAACGCGGCATCTCCGTCACCGCCTCGGTGATGACCTTCGAGCACGAAGGCAAGATGTTCAACCTGCTCGACACCCCGGGCCACGAGGACTTCTCGGAAGACACCTACCGCACCCTGACCGCCGCCGACTGCGCCATCATGGTGCTGGACGCCGCCAAGGGTATCGAGCCGCAGACGCTGAAGCTGTTCGAGGTCTGCCGCCTGCGCGACATTCCGATCATCACCTTTATCAACAAGCTGGACCGCGAAGCGCAGGACCCGATGGCCCTGCTGGACGAAATCGCCTCGCGCCTTCAGCTTGATCCCGCCCCGATCTGGTGGCCCGCCGGTTCGGGCAACCGCCTGCGCGGTCTGGTCGAGGTCGGCACCGGCCGCTTCCAGCCCTATGCCAAGAAGGCTGCAGGTTCGGATGAAGATCCCGAACACCCGCAGGCCATCCCGCTGTCCGATGCCGCCCAGTATTTCGAACAGGGCGAGCAGGACGAGGTGACCGAGGCTCTGGAACTGGTCGAGGCCGGCTATCCGCAGTTTGACCGCCAGTCCTTCCTCGAAGGCCACATGACCCCGATCCTGTGGGGCTCGGCGCTTCGCCACTTCGGTATCGAGGACCTGCTGCGCGCCATCGGTGAATGGGCCCCCGCGCCCAAGGTCATGAAGGCCCGCAAGGAAACTCCGCCGGAAACCCGCAACGCCCCTGCCCCCGAAGCCATCGAGGTCGAGCCGGGCCAGAACGAAGTTACCGGCTTCGTCTTCAAGGTTCAGGCCAATATGGACCCGAACCACCGCGACCGTATCGCCATGTTCCGCATGGCGTCGGGCACCTTCAAGCGCGGCATGAAGCTGAAGGTCCAGAACACGGGCAAGCAGTTGTCGGTCAACGCGCCGATGATGTTCTTCGCCTCGGACCGCGAACTGGCCGAGGAAGCCTATGCAGGCGACGTGATCGGCATCCCGAACCACGGCGTCCTGCGCGTGGGTGACAGTCTGTCGGAAAGCGGCCTTGTCCGCTTTGCGGGCCTGCCCAACTTCGCGCCGGAAATCCTGCAACGTGTCCGCGTGAAGGACCCGCTGAAGGCCAAGCACCTGAAGAAGGCGCTGGAAGGTCTGGCCGAGGAAGGCGTGACCCAGCTGTTCCGCCCCGACATCGGCGCGGACTTCATCGTCGGTGCCGTCGGCCAGCTTCAGTTCGAGGTCATGGCCGACCGTCTGGGTGCCGAATACAACCTCGACGTCATCTTCGAGCCCAGCCCCTACGCCGAGGCCCGCTGGGTCGTCGGTGAAAAGGCGGACCTTGAGGACTTCGCCTCGAAATACCGCCCGCAGATGGCGACCGACATCGACCAGAATCCGGTCTTCCTCGCCAAGTCGTCGTGGGAAACCGGCTATGTCGGGGAGCGCTTCCCGAAGGTCACCTTCTCCAAGACGCTGGAACGCGGCTGATGATTTGAAGGGGAGGCTCCGGCCTCCCCTTTTTTCGTACGCGAAACAATAAACGCCCGAAAATCGGCGGCAGTGCGCGGTGGATGGGGTACAACGACAGAATGTTGTTCGACCTGCCCAGTGATGACGCCCTCTACGACGCCCTTGTCGCGCGTGATGACCGCTATGACGGGCGGGTGTTTGTGTGCGTGCACTCGACGGGCATCTTCTGTCGATTGACCTGTCCGGCGCGAAAGCCCCTGCGCGAAAACTGCACCTTCAGGGAAACCGTGGGCGAATGCATCGAGGCGGGTTTCCGCGCCTGTAAACGCTGCCATCCGGTACAGGCGGCGGCGCAGAACGATCCCGTCGTGACCGCCCTGTTGGAGCGGCTGGATGCCGAGCCGCACCGTCGCTGGTCCGAGCCCGATATCGCCCGCATGGGCTATGACCTGTCTACCGTGCGACGGGCCTTCAAGCGCCACTTCGGCATGACCTTTCTGGAAATGGCCCGCCAGCGCCGCCTGCGCGAAGGGTTCGAGACACTGGCCTTGGGAGGATCGGTTTTGACCGCGCAACTGGATGCCAGCTTTGAATCGCCGTCCGCCTTCCGCGCTGCCTTCGCCAAGCTGATGGGGTGTGCGCCCGCGGACCTCAAGACCGATGGCCACATGCGCGCGACGTGGATCCCCACGGCACTGGGCGACATGATCGCGGTCAGCAGCACCACCCATCTGCACCTGCTGGAGTTCACCGACCGCAAGGGCCTGCCTGCCGAACTGAAGAAGCTTCAGGCGGCCACGCCGGGCGGATTGGGCATTGGCCGCTTTGGCCCTGCTGAACAGGCCGAGGCGGAACTGGCCGACTATTTCGCCGCCAAATCCGCACGGTTCGAGACGCCCTTGGCTATGCACGGCACCGACTTCTACAAACGGGTGTGGCAGGCGCTACAGACCATTCCGGCGGGCGAAACCCGATCCTATGGCGACATCGCCCGCCAGATCGGCCAGCCCACCGCCGTCCGCGCCGTGGCCCGCGCCAACGGGTCCAACCAGATCGCCCTGATGATCCCCTGCCACCGCGTTATCGGGGCGGATGGGTCGCTGACGGGCTATGCGGGCGGGCTATGGCGCAAACAGCGCCTGATCGAGATCGAGCGCGAGCTGAGGCAAAAGGCAGCGGCTTAGGATCGGGCCGACAGCAGCCACCACTTCTGGAACGGCGGCAAAAAGAACTGCACCAGCGGACCGATGGCAAGCGCGAACAGGACGGTCCCCACACCGACCACCCCGCCCAGAATCCAGCCGATGGCCAGCACCACCAGTTCGACCAGCATACGCGAAAGCCGTATCGACCAGCCGAACTTGCGGTTGAGCCCGATCATCAGTCCATCGCGCGGCCCCGTGCCCATGCCTGCGCCTATGTAGGCTGCCGAGCCGATCCCCGTCAGCAGCACGCCGCATCCCAAAGCGATGATCCGCGCGGGCCAGGTCTCAAATTCCGGAATGAGCCACAGGAACAGGTCCAGCGTCAGGCCGATGACGAGGATGTTCAAGATCGTGCCCACACCCGGCTTCTGCCGCAGGGGAATCCACAACAGCATCACCACCACACCGGAAAGGATGCTCAAAAAGCCAAGACTGAGGCCGGTCAGCGACGAGAGCCCCTGATGGAAGACATTCCACGGATCGAGCCCCAGATGCGCACGCACCATGAGGGCCGCGCCGAGCCCGAACACCGAAAGTCCGAGTATGAGCTGGATGAAACGCTTGGACCGCATAATCGCGTCATGCCTGATCCACCGCTGTAATGCGACCTTTAACTGCTGCGGTACGATCAAGGCCGAACGTCATGGCGCACATGGCCAGACACACCAGCGTGGAAACCGCCAGCGCCGTATGGGCAGACTGGTTCAGCGCCAGTCCGAAACTCATGGGTGCAATGGATTGAACGAAGCGCGCCGGTAACAGGATGGCCACCTGACGGCGACCGTAGTTGGCCTTTCCGAACACATGCAGCGGCAGCACGCCCGAGGCGACCGACAACAACCCGTTCCCCGCCCCCTGACCGATCGCTATGACGACGCTGGCCCACTTGCCTCCGATCAAGGCCACCACGACGCCCAATGGGTGCAGCAAACTGGCCCCCCGCACCGCCAGAACCGGCGACAACCTGGGCGGGGCGACCAGAGCGCCAACACGCATGGCGATTGCGGCCAGGGCCATTGCACTGGCGGAAATCGCAGCCAGAGCCGGTTCCATTCCCAATGCGGCCATCAATCTTGGCAGTTGCGCTGCAAAGGCTGTGGCGACCCACCATGCCCCTGCAAACAGAATGGCCAGTTGCACCATGCGGCGATCCCATCTCACCGCATCCTCCGGTGCTTTGGAGATCACCACCCGCCCCGTCGGCAGCCAGATCAGATACAGCGGGACGCATAGGCCAATGTGGGCTGCCGCACAGACCCACAAAGCCCCGCGCCAGCCGAAAGCCTCCATCAAGGCGATGATCAGCGGCCAGCCGATCGCGCCCCCGCATGCCCCGATCAAAGAGACGGCTGTGATCGGTTTCTTAGCCTCCATTCCATACACCGAAACCAGCAGGGCATTGGCCGGTGCATAAAAGCCCACACCCATGCCGCACCCGAGTGCCAGCACCCCCGAAAGGGCCATCGCCTCGGTACGGGCAACCGCCATCATGCCCAGAGCAACCGCCAGCAGGACCGAGGCCACAACCAGAACCTCGCGCCCGCCGCGCCGGTCGATCCACCGCCCTGTCGCCATACTGGCCAGCGCCGCCAGCAGAAATGCCCCGGACAAGGCCGTAAACAACCGAAGGGGCGTGGTGCCGGTGGCGCTGGCCATGGGTTCGGCCATCACCCCCAGCAGGTAATAGCTGGAGGCAAAGGAGACGATCATTCCCGTGCCAAGGGCGGCGATCAGGCGAAAGGGGCGCGGCGGGTGCGATGTGTACGTCATAAGCCAGGCTGAATGCCGCCGATTGCGACATCGCCGTTAGCGATCTATCAGTCAGACCATGTTCCAAAAACTCACAGGCACGACATCGCAGATCTCCCTGACCGCGCTCAGGGCTTTCGAGGCGATGGCCCGCACCGGCAGCGCCACGGCGGCCGCCGCCGAACTGCATGTGACCCACAGCGCCATCAGCCGCCAGGTCAAGGCACTGGAACAGCAATTGGGTCTGCGCCTGTTCGAGGGCCCAAGGCACGCCCTGCGCTTGACACCGCGCGGGGCCACTCTGGCCGGTGAACTCTATCCTGCCTTCGACCGCATTTCAGCCGCCGTCACCCATGCCCGCGGTCAAAGCGATGAGCTGTCCATAGCCGTTCATGCCAGCCTTTCGGTCAAATGGCTGATCCCGAGACTGGCCCGTTTTCACGAGGCCTTTCCAGACATCCATGTCCATCTGATCGAGCTGCCGCCCCATGCGCAGAGCCACCGCGGGGCCGACATGGTGATCCGGTTGATGGACGCAGCCGCATTGAGGCAGGACGGCACAGTCGCCATCGCGCCCAATGCCATCGGGCCGGTGGTGTCTGCACGTCTGGCCGGAACCGACGGCCGGGCCGCCATTGCCCGCGTCCCCCGTATGGTGGCCCGCACCCAGCCCCAGAGCTGGGAGGACTGGCAAAGCCTTTCGGGCGTATCCCTGCCCCCGCCGGACAGGCCTGCGCGTGCGCTGGCCCATATGCATTTCTCGCTGGATGCGGTGATGGCGGACTGGGGAGCCGCAGTACTGCCGTGGATCGTCTGCATCGATGCCCTGGCCGAGGGAAAGATCGTTGCCCCGTACGGGTTTAGCCCCGATGAAGGCGGGGTAGGCCTGACTGTGTCCCGTAGCGAGACAGGCCGCGCACAAAAAAGCTTTATCCAGTGGATCAAAGCCCAGGCCACGGCCACGGAAATACCTTTACTGCGGCCTTGATTGGCGCGGTTGCGGGCTTCCCTCTGCCATCGGGACGTGATTTCTTCACCTTGGGGAAGAATATCTTCCAGTCTGGAGATGCGATGCCGAGTATTGCGCTGGCCATGACGCTGTTGCTGGCTACGGGCCAGTCCGCGCCTGCGGCTCCGGCTGTGCGTCCCCTTGTGGTGTCCTATGCCGATGCTGTCGCCTGTGCCGGCGTAACCCAGGCGGGCTCGGAACTGGAAGGCAACGAGAGCGAACGGGGCCGTAAACTGTTTGATGCCGCGCTCTACTGGTCCCTCACCACGATTCAGATGGGCAAGGCCTCGGGACGGCCCGACACCCTGACCGAGCGGGATATGTCAAACGCCCGGATTCGCTCTGTACGCGAACTCAGCCGCAAGAATTCCCAGACCCTCGAGCAAATGGAAAAGTGCATTAAATCTGCGCCTTCGCTCGGGTAATAAAATATCAACGATCTTTATAGCCGAACCATTCCCGATGGCGCTGCGTTTGCTTGGTCACATCCGGGATCGACGATCGATCCCAATCCGGGACAGACGCACCCATGTTCGAGTTTGGAAGAGATCTAAGACGCCTTTTCGAAAAGGCCCGCGACAGCCAGGATCTGGGCTGGCTGGAGCTTGTCGGCCTGAGTCTGGTCGAGTCCGAAGCCCGTTCCCAGTCCACGGATGCCGGTCGCGTCTCGTGTGCCCACCCTTATGAGGGCTGGATGCGCGCCGCTGCCCTGTGGCGCGAACATGCCCGCCGCTCGGGTTCTTCCGAAAGCCTGCAACGGGCCGAACAGGCCGGACGTGATGCCCTTCGTGCCGCCCTGAACGAGGATCAGGCCATTCGTGCCCGCATCGACATCGGCCACACCTCCATGCTGGCCTTCGATCTTTTCGGTGTGCCACGCCGTCTGGACAGCCTGTTGGACAGCGTCATCCAACTGCCCCTTCCCCGTCGCGCCGAAACCCAGGCGGAAATCGACTCCCTCAAGGCCCGCCTGGAAGCGCGTCTGGCCCGTATAGCCAATGATGCCGAGCGCATGGCACAGGCTGCCGAGCGCCTGTCCGAAGCCATGCTGGGGCTCAAACCGACGGACACCCTGATCGGCGAGGACCTGTCACTGGATCGCGCCGCCCTGTCGCTGGAAGCCGGTATCCAGACCCGCAATGCCCGCCTGCTGGATCAGGCCGGGCGCGAACTGCGCGACCTGGTCGAGAGCGCCAGCCCGGACGAGCGCCCCGTCAGCCGCGCCCGCGCACTGGCCCTGTGCGGAACCGGGATGGCCGCTCTGGCCTCCGTGGCCAATGATCCATCGGCCCGCCAGCAAGCCGGTGCCCTGTTCGATGCCGCCGCCGACCAGTTCACACCCGACCACAGCCCGCTGGACTGGGCCACCATCCAGCTCCTCAAGGCCGAGCGGTCCGAAGGCGACCCCGAGGCTCTGGAACAGGCGCAGAAACTGACCGACAAACCCGGTCTGATCATCGGGGCCCTGATCCGCGAGCGCAGTCTGGCCTACACACTGCGTCGCGCCGAGGCCGAGGGGGATATGACCTCTCTGGCCAAGGTCGAGCTGCTGCTGCGCCATCGCCTTGCACGACCAATGGATGAAACCACCGCCGTGGACTGGGCCAGCGACCAGATATCGATGGCGCGGCTGGCCATGACGATGTCCACCCGTGTGCATTATCCGCTCCAGGATCTGGGCATGGCCTTGTACGAAGCCTCCGACGCTGCCTCCCTTGCCGGTGCGCCATCCCTGGCTGTGCGTGCGAAAGACCTGATGCTGGCTGCGAAAACGCGCTGATTGCCGCCTTATTCGGTGCCCTCACCTTGACCGCGCCACATTGGCAACCTAGCTGACCAAGCACGTCTTAAGGGTGCCTCAAGTGACCGACCAATCTGCTGATCCCGTCCACGCCTTCATCGACAACGCCGTGAAGGATCACGACGTCGTACTTTTCATGAAGGGCACGCCGGATTCGCCGCGCTGCGGCTTCTCGGGCCTCGCTGTCCAGATCCTCGACCATATCGGCGTCGCCTTCGTGGGCGTCGACGTGCTGCAGTCCGAGCAACTGCGCGACGGCATCAAGGCCTATTCCGACTGGCCGACCATTCCCCAGCTCTATGTGAAGGGCGAGTTCGTCGGCGGTTCGGACATCATGCGCGAAATGTTCAACGCCGGTGAGCTGCAGGCTCTGATGACGGAAAAGGGCATCGGCCCTGCCGAAGACTGACGTCGAGGAATGAACTGATGGCGAGGGCTGTTCTCGAACCGCGCGAAGACCGCGAAATCTTCGTTGTGCCGCTGGAAATCAAACCGGAGCACATCGACGAGAACGGCCACGTCAACAATGTCGTCTATGTGGGCTGGTTGCAGGATGTCGGCACCGCCCACTGGAACGCCCGCTTCGATGAACAGACCCGCACCAAATGGTCGTGGGTCGCCCTGCGTCACGAGATCGACTATTTCCGTGGCATCATGCCGGGCGCAACCGGTATCAAGGCGCGCACCTGGGTCGGCGATCCGCAAGGCCCGCGCTTTGCCCGCTATGTCCGCATCGAGGACGAAAGCGGCAAGGTCTACGCACAGGGCATCTCCGAATGGTGTCTGGTGGAGGCCAGCACGCTGCGCCCCCACCGTATCCAGGCTGAAATGCTGGCTCCGTTTTCGACCTAGGCCTGCACAGACTGGCTGGCGGCTCTAGAAAGCCACCGCATTGGTGACACGCATGGCGCTCTGTGCCGGCAGAGCCAGCACCTCATAGGTCCAGCTCACCGCCAGATCACGTTGCGTCCCCTCACAGACAGCATCCTTGTGCTGGCGGATGGTAAGGGTTTCACCGTCACGCAGCACCACCTCGAAGTCCGCGCGCCGGGTACAGTTGGTGACGATGGTCGCGTGCACATTGCTGCCGTCGGCGGAGAAGGCCCGCAGGTACGGACCCATCGGCGTACCGCGCGTGACCGTCACGACATTGCTGTTCTTGGTGCTGTTACCATCCGCAATGATCAAACAGCCCGACAGTCCTGCCGAAGCGATTGCCAAAGCGGCAACGGCCAGGAACTTCCCACGCATTATTTCGCGCTTTCGATGGTGGTGGCGTCGTGCACAACGCGATCACCGCCAGCAACGATTATACAGCCGGACAAAACAGAAGCCGCTGCCACGACCGCCATTACCGAAAGAATGCGCTTGTTCATATGTACCCTCGTTGTTTTCAAGGATACGATGGCAGTTCCGCTGCCGTTTTACATGTGAATTATCTTTTAAATTAGCGTTGTCCGCCAACGCTGTATTCGTATCGGACCACCACCGGATTGGCGACCTGCAGCATCGCTCCCGGTTCCAGACCCAGTTCTTCGAATGTCCACTGCAAGGACAGTTGAGCGGGTTGGTTGCAGGTGTCCGCCTGTGTACGGCGAACCGTCAGTATGGCCTTGCCCGCCCCCCGCGACAGATGCGGTGTCAGGTCGGACTTGCGGGTACAACCATTCGTGCTGACGCGGACCACAGCCACGTCACCGGCGACAGCCGCGCCATAGACAGGCTCGACCACACCCAGCGGCTCGCTGGGGCCCTGTGGCGCTATCATGGGCGCACAGGCCTATGCCATAGCCGCAGGCATCACCAGCACCGAAAGCAGGCGCGAAGTACGGATCAGTGTTCGGACCATCTTCCCCTCCCGACACTTGATGATTTCACGGGGCGGAACATGCCCGATACCACCCCGAATGTGAACACTGTTCGATATTAAACCTTTGCAATAAAAAAGGCCCCGCCGAAGCGAGGCCTTTTCCATTTCCGATCTCTGTCCGGCGAGGCGGACAGACACGAATATTACGAGGAGTAGTATTCGACGATCAGGTTCGGTTCCATCTTGACCGGGTACGGTACGTCGGCCAGTTCCGGCACGCGCACGTAACGGATCGAGAAACCGCGATCACCTTGTTCCAGGTAGTCCGGGATATCACGCTCGGCCGATTGCTGGGCTTCCAGCACCAGAGCCATGTTGCGCGACTTTTCCTTGACCTCGACGACGTCGCCGACCTTCACGCGGTAAGAAGCGATATCGACCTTCTTGCCGTTGACGGTGACGTGGCCGTGCGAGACGAACTGACGGGCAGCCCAAACGGTCGGAACGAATTTGGCGCGGTAGACGATGGCGTCCAGACGCGATTCCAGCAGACCGATCAGGTTTTCCGAGGTGTTGCCCTTGCGACGGTTGGCTTCAGCATAGATCGCCGAGAATTGCTTCTCGGTGATGTTGCCGTAGTAACCCTTGAGCTTTTGCTTGGCCTTCAGTTGCAGACCGAAGTCCGAAACCTTCGACTTACGACGCTGGCCGTGTTGGCCCGGGCCGTACGAACGCTTGTTGACCGGCGATTTGGCGCGGCCCCACAGGTTTTCACCCATGGCGCGGTCGATTTTGTACTTGGCGCTATGACGCTTGGACATAGTCTACTCTCTTATATGACGCGGCCCGGTCCCTCCCCTATTGGAGTGACGATCTCAACGGCGGTTCACGCATCGTCCGTGTTTGAACGCACCTCGGGCGCAAACCCGTGATGTGAAGGGCGCGCTTATGGCCGCGAACCCCGCCGGAGTCAATCTTTACGGGCGTTCTAACGATCATGAGGCAGATGCCTGCCCCCGCCGGTCCGCTGCGTATCAACTCGCTTTCGCCATATCCGTATCGGGTTCGACAAGCTCGCGCATCGGCCGCCCCAGCAGATAGCCCTGCACCTCGTCACAGCCCTGCTCCCTCAGGAAGCTCAGCTGGTCGACAGTTTCCACCCCCTCGGCCAGAACCGGAATGTTCAGGCTCTCGCCTATGGTCAGCACGGCGCGAATAATGGCGCGTGACTGCGGGCTGCCCTCCAGCTCGCTCATGAAGGCGCGATCCAGCTTGATCTTGTCGAACGGAAACGCCCGCAGGGTCGACAGGGAGGAATAACCGGTCCCGAAGTCATCCATAGCGATGGATACCCCCAGCGCCTTGATCTGGCGCAGGATATGGGTCGAGCGGGTCATATCAGATATCATGGCTGTCTCGGTGATTTCCAACTCCAGCCGTGACGGCGGCAGGCCGGTATCGATAAGGATTTGATGCACCAGCCGGGGCAGATCGCTGTGGGTCAACTGAACCGGCGAGAGGTTTACCGCCAGACGCAGCGGCTTGTCCCAGTACACAGCTTCCTGACAGGCCCGTCGCAACACCCACTCGCCAATCGGCAAGATCAGGCCCGTATCCTCGGCAATGGGAATGAACCGGTCAGGCGGCACAAACGAGCCATCAGGCTGCGGCCAGCGCAACAGGGCCTCATAGCCCGTCACACTGCCATCCACGACGCTGACCTGGGGTTGGTAATAGATCTGGAACTGGTCCTGCTCCAGCGCCTCGCGCAGCCCCTGCGTCACGCGGCGGCGCTGGCGCACGGCCTCGTCCATCGCCTTTTCGTAGAAGCACACCTTGTCTGTCACCGAGGCTTTTGCCCGATACATGGCCAGATCGGCATTGTTGATCAGGATGGAGGTATCCTCTGCATCCTGCGGCCACACCGCGATACCGACAGAGGCCCCGCAGCCGACATCGGTATGCTCGCTCTGCATGGGGCGTTCCATCGCCTCGATCCAGCGCATGGCCACGGCACGGATATCGGCCTCGTCCATATCCGGTTTCAGCGGCACCAGACCCACGAACTCGTCACCGCCGAGGCGGGCCAGAAACTCACCTTCTTGGGCCGTGGCACGCAGATTGTTGGCGATATGCACCAGCAACTGGTCACCGACCGCATGACCATAGAGATCGTTCACATCCTTGAAGCGATCCAGGTCGATCGCCAGCAGGGCGAAGCGACCGCCCCCGCCCAACAGCTGGGACATACGCGCCATCTTCTCGAGGAAGGAGGCGCGGTTTGGCATCCCCGTCAGGCTGTCGTTTCGGGCCAGAAACGCAATCCGACGCTCCTGTTCCAGACGGCGGCGAAGGTCGCGTACAGCGAACAAGCGCACGTCGGTACCGCTTTCGCCGCGCTCGTGACGTACAGTCACCTCGACCGGAACAATCTCGCCGTCCACGCTCTGCAGTTGGCTTTGGAAAACGCTCTGACCCGTCATGGCATCGGCGTCCTCGATCCAGCGGGCGATCGGGCTACCGCGCAGATCGGCGGAATAAAGACCGCACAGGGCAACAAAGGCTTCATTGGCCATGAAGATCTTGCCCTCGATCTCGACAACCATGCCATCGGCCGTGCCGTCGATCAGGGCTTTCAGTCGGCGCTGCTCGCGCTTCTGGGACTGTTCCTGCAAGGCATAGGTGGCCAAGGCCGAGCCCAGCAACAGCAGTCCCACCCCGGCGACGCCAAAAGCCATCAGGCTATGGCTGACACCGGTCGCATCGGCCGCCCCGTCCAGAGGCAGCACAGACACCGCAGCCATGCCGGTAAAATGCAGGCTGACGATGGCCAGCACCAGAACAAGGCTGCTGTAGATACGCGCCCTTGGAAGATCACGGATGCCGCCCAGGTAAAAGGCCGCCATACCCAAGGCGACAGCCAGCACGATCGACACTGTCACATAGACCGGGTCGAACAGCACGAAGGCGCGGTTCTCCAGACCCAACATGCCCAGATAGTGCATGACCGATACGGTTATACCGAACAGGCCGCCGCCACACAGCTTGGCCACGATTCCGCGCCCCGAGCCGACCCCCAAAGCCACGGAGCAGCCGATCAATGCGATGACCAGGGAACCGGCGGTAAAGCTTGGCTCGAAGCTTGTGGCCAGCGATGGCGTCCATGCCAGCATGGCGATGAAGTGGGTGCACCAGATCGCCGCGCCACCGGCACCTGCGCCTGTCACCAGCCAGGTCGCCCGCATCAAGCCTCTGGTTCCGCGCATTTTGCGAAACAGGCTCATGGTTATGCCTGCGCCGATAACACAGACCGCAGCCGCCAGTGCGACCAGCAGGAGATTGTGGTCTTCGACCACACAAGTCAGTATGCGCATACTACGCCTCAAAAACGGGAGCCTGTTCTGGCTCCTCAGGCGTAACTAGCGTCCAAACGCATAGGGATAACAGTCCCTTAAAATGAAACAGGGAGCCGGAATAACCGACTCCCCGCAACTATCCCCTGAAAAATCAGGAAATCCTTATGCCTTAGCCCTTGATGGCCGCGGCATAGAGTTCGTTGACCTTGTTCCAGTTCACCACCGTCCAGAACGACTTCAGATAGTCGGCGCGGCGGTTCTGGTATTTCAGGTAATAGGCATGTTCCCACACGTCGGCACCCAGGACGACAGCGCCCTTTTCATCGGCGACGTCCATCAGCGGGTTGTCCTGGTTCGGGGTCGAGGTGACTTTCAGCTTGCCGTCCTGGACGATCAGCCAGGCCCAGCCCGAGCCGAACTGGCCGGCGCCGGCGGCGTTGAAGTCTTCCTTGAACTTGTCCATGCCGCCCAGGTCGGACTCGATGGCCTTGGCCAGTTCAGCCGACGGCTCGCCAGTCTTGTCGGCCGGAGCCAGCAGTTCCCAGAACAGGGCGTGGTTCCAGTGGCCGCCACCGTTGTTGCGGACAGCCTTCGGCAGCTTCGACATGTTGGCGAACAGCTCTTCCAGCGACTTGCCCTGCAGGCTCTCGTCAGCGTCCACTGCCTTGTTCAGGTTGTCGACATAGGTCTGGTGGTGCTTGTCGTGGTGGAAGGTCATCGTCTCCTTGTCGATGGCCGGTTCCAGAGCGTCATAGGCGTAGGGGAGAGGCGGAAGGGTAAAAGCCATCAGGAGACTCCATCAAATGGGTGTTTCAAAATCCTGCCTACTATCTAAGGCACGTCGCGCCGAACCCAACCCCCTTCGGTAAATTGAAGTGATTTTTCTCGGGATTTCCCCAATCGAGGGAACACCTTTCCGGATAGCGACGTTTCTCAAGGTTGAAACCGCACAGAACCGGCCCAACCTATGGCAGATTACGACCCGTCGACTCCCATCAGCGATGACCAGGTGGCCTTTATGAAAGATCAGCTTGCGCCGGTCATGCGGCGCATGACGCGTCTGCAGATCTTCGAGATGGCCGACTTCTTTTACGCGCAAGCCCGCGAACGCAATTCTAACAGCGGCATCGACGACTGGCGTTTCGAGATCAGCGTCTAGGACGTCAGCCTTCTGCGTGCAGTTCCTGCTTCACCCGTTCGGCCAGTGATTTGATGTCCAGCGGTTTGGGCAGGAAGCTGACGCCCACCTCGTCCTGAAGCAGGTCAGAGAAGTCGCTCTCGGCATAGCCCGAGATGAACAGCACGGGCACATCTCCGATGAACTGACGCGCCTTGCGCAGCAGCGACGGGCCGTCCAGCCCCGGCATGATGACGTCGGAAATCAGCATGTCGATCTGACCCGCCCATTCCTCGGCCAGCTCCAGCGCCTCTTCACCGTCAGCCGCCTCGATCACCTCATAGCCGCGCTGACGCAGCAGGCGGGCGGCAATGCCGCGAACGGCCGCCTCGTCCTCGACAAACAGTATACGACCGGCACCGGACAGGTCGCGCGGGGCCTTCACCGTCTTTTCGACCACCGGAACCTCGACCAGTTCCTCGGCCGATGCCGCAGGCAGGAAGATCCGGAACGCCGCGCCCGCACCTTCGATATTGGTGACGGTGATATGGCCACCTGCCTGTTGGACGATGCCGTAGACGGTCGCCAGACCCATGCCGGTGCCCTCGTTCACCGCCTTGGTGGTGAAGAAGGGCTCGAAAATCTTGTCCAGGAGTTCAGGCGGCACACCCGGCCCCGTATCGGCGACCTCGATGAGCGCCACCTCTTCGGGGGCATCGCGCCAGCCCAGTTCACGCGCATGTTTCTGGGCCAGACGGCGCGTGCGGATGGTGACCACTCCCGCGCCCGGCTCGACCACGCCCCGCATGGCGTCGCGGGCATTGACCGCAAGGTTCATGACAGCCGTTTCCAGCTGCGACTTGTCGGCCAGCACCAGCGGCAGATCACGCCCGTAATCGGTTTCCAGCCGCACATCCTCGCGCAGCAGACGACGCAGCAGAACCGCGAATTCACCCACCAGCTCGCCCAGATCCAGCCGCTCGCGTCGAACCGTAGATTTACGCGAGAAAGCCAGCAGCTTGCGCACCAGATCGGCGGCGCGAATGGCGGTCTGGCGGATTTCGTTCAGCCCCTCATAGGACGGATCACCGACCGGATGGCGTTCCAGCAGGCCCGACAGCTGAAGCTGGATCGCGGTCAGCAGGTTGTTGAAGTCGTGCGCCACACCGCCCGCCAGCTGACCCACGGCCTGCATCTTCTGGGCCTGCGACAGTTGCAGCTCCATCGACTTCTGGCCCGTCACGTCGAACAGCCAGATACGGCGGCCATCCCCCTCGGGCGCGACATACAGGTGAAGGCTGCGATCGGGGTGGGCACGGGCAACCAGTTCGATCGGGCCAGAAGACCCTGCCTCCAGCTTCGCACGCGCCTCGGCCAGACCGGCCGCATCGAACAGATGGCCGAAGGCAGCATCGCCCGACGCCGCAGGCCCCGTCAGCACCGCCAGTGCCGCGTTGGCATCGCTCACCCGACCCGCGAACAGGTCATCCCCGCGTATGACGCCCGATCCGAAGGGAGCCCCCGCTGCCATCGCACGCAGTTCGCCCACCGCGCTGGCCACGGGCGTGGCCAGCTGAGGCGTTGACGAGATCGGCAATGCCGCCTCGGGTGCCGCCCGGACCAGATAGCGCCCCTGCCCGGCCAGTCCGATCAGGACTTCCTTCTCGCGGCTGCCGATCTGGACGATAGCGCGCCCCTGATCGCCTTCGCGTGCCTGGGCGAAGGCCATGTACAGCGCCCTTCCCGACTTGCCACGCGGCAGGTGGATCAGGTCGCCATTCTCCTCGGCCCATGCCGCGTTGTAGGCAAGGACCTGACCCGACTCCCAGACCAGCGCCGCCGGTTCGGCCATCGCGTCCAGCATGTCTACGGCAGTGTCGCCCAGGGGGCGCTGGGCTTCCCCGCGCCCGAACACCATCAGTCCGATGGAGGCAATCGCACCGGCCGTCATGACCAGTATCAGGCTGGGCGCGCTCAGGGCGTTGAAACGGAATGCGGGATAGGCGATTGCCGCCACCGTCAGGGTGAACCCGACAGCCATCAGGACCAGCAGCGGATCAATACGCACGGATTGGACCCGTCGCGTCTTCTGCCGAGCCTGCGGAGTGGAAACAGTCATCTCGCCTCGCCTTCAGCGAATCAATCGGGCCTTAGAATAGGCCACGAAAGCTTAACCTGATCCTGTCCCGAAACAGGACGCCTTATCTCGGAATGGCCGGAACGGTCAGCGCCCCTTGCCCTTCTGCATCACAAAGCCGATGACCTTGGCCGCAGCCTCGAAATGCTCGCGCGGGATGATGTCATCGACCTCGACAGTCGCATAGAGGGCGCGGGCCAGGGGCACATTCTCGACAATCGGAACATCATGCTCCTTGGCCACCTCGCGGATGCGCAGTGCCATAGCGTCCACACCCTTGGCCACGCACACCGGCGCGGGATCGCCGTCATCGGGATTGTAGCGCAGGGCGACCGAATAGTGGGTCGGGTTGGTGACGATGACGGTGGCCGTCGGCACAGCCTGCATCATGCGCTGGCGGCTGCGTTGCATGCGAAGCTGGCGGAGCCGTGCCTTGACGTGCGGATCACCCTCGGACTGCTTGTAGTCGTCCTTGGCTTCCTGCTTGGTCATGCGCATCCGCTTGGCAAAGCGCATCCGCTGCCAGATGTAGTCCGCACCGGCCGTCGCCCCCAGAAAGATCAGCGCCGACAGAAACAGCCGGAAAGCCAGGTCTTTCGCATAGGGCAGTATGGCCATCGGGCTCATCGCCGCCAGGTTTTCGACCTCGCGCACATGGGGCTTCAGCACCCACCAGCACACGCAGCCGATGGCCACCAGCTTGAGGAAGGTCTTGAGGAACTGGACCAGTCCGTCCGGTCCAAAAATCCGTTTGAAGCCCGACAGCGGACTGATGGCTGACAGCTTTGGCTTCAGCTTTTCCGTGGTCAGGATAAAGCCCTGCGACTGGGCCACATTGCCAAACACGCTGCCTACGATAACCGCCAGCATCAAAGACATCAGGAACGGCGCTACCGACAGAATGGCCGTCATCGCCAGTTCCATTCCCGCACCGGCATCTAGCCCGCCCAGCATGGTGTGCGGACGCTCGATGAAGGGCAGCAGATCGGCGGCGATCTGTTGGCTGAAATAGGCACCGCCAAACATCAGGACCGCAGCCGCACCGCCCAGTGCCAGCGTTGTCGCCACATCGGGCGAACGGGCGAAATCACCTTTCCTGCGCGCTTCCTGAAGTTTTCGCGGCGAGGCTTCTTCGGTTTTCGAGTCCTGGTCGGCGTCTTCAGCCAAGCGCGCCTCCCGAGAACTGGCTCACAAGCGACTGGTAGCGGCTGATGAACACCGTACCGATCACGCCCAGACTGAGCGCGAAGATCGAGAGCCCCAGCAGCACACTCAGCGGTGCTGCCGCGAAATAAACCTGGAACGCCGGCATCACGCGGGCCACCAGCCCCGATGCCAGATTGAACACCACGGCAAACACCAGCACCGGAGCCGCCAGCTGTACCCCCAGCAGGAAGCTCTGGCTCATGGTGCGCACAGCCATAGTGGTAAAGTCGCCGACCACCAGCGAGCGGGCGGGCGCGATCAATTCATAGGAGCCGACGATCGCCCCGATGAAGAAATGGTGCGTATTGGTCGCAAACACCAGGGTCACGCCCAGCAAGGCCAGAAACGCCGACAGGGTCGAACCCGGCGCGGCCTGCATGGGGTTGGCGGTCTGGGCGAAGCTGAGCGTTGTCTGCAGTGAGACGATCTCACCCGCCGTGGTCAGGGCCTGCATGAAGATGCGCAGGATCGCCCCAATGGCCAGCCCCACAATCAGCTCGCGCAGTACCCACCCAAGCGTCGCGCCCATCGTGGCCGGCAACGACGGCAGCGTATGTCCCACAAGCGGATAGAGGGCCAGCGCCAGTACCAGCGCCAGCGACAGCCGGACCCGCGCAGGCACATAGGCCTCGCCAATGCCGGGCAACAGCATGACGATGGCACCCAGCCGCGCGAACAGAAGTCCGCCCGCCCAAACCTGCTCGACTGTGGCGTAGGGCTCCATACGCTCTCTAGATACCGGCGATCCGCGCGGCGATGTCACGCATGAAGGCCCCCATCAGCGCGCCCATCAACGGCAGCGCCAGCAGCAAGGTCACGAAAATGGCAATGATCTTGGGCGCATAGACCAGAGTCTGCTCCTGGATCTGGGTCAGGGCCTGGAACAGACCGATGGCCACACCCACCACCAGCGCCACGACAAGCGCGGGCAGGCAAAGCTGGATTGTCAGCCACAGGGCATCACGCCCCACATCCAGTACTTCCGCGCCACTCATGACCCGCTCCGTCAACCTAGGCAATAAATGCCGACACTATGGTTAACGAGTTGATAACCACACAGCGAAGGTGATCCGCCGCATAAGTAAAACCGTACCTATGCACCCTCCCCAAACGCCACGGTCTGTCCTAAAGAGGCTCCATGACTGATCACCAGCACCCTGCCGAAGTCTCCCGGGAAGAGGCCGAAGCCGCCGTTCGCACCCTCATCCGCTGGGCCGGGGACAATCCCGACCGCGAGGGCCTTCTGGACACGCCCAAACGTGTGGCCAAGTCGTATCGCGAGCTGTTCCAAGGCTATGACGTCGATCCCAAGGAATATCTGCTGCGCACCTTCGAGGAAGTCGGCGGATATGACGAACTGGTCGTCCTCAAGGACATCCGTTTCGTCTCGCACTGCGAACACCATATGCTGCCGGTGATCGGCCGCGCGCACGTCGCCTATCTGCCGACCGACCGCGTGGTCGGCATCTCCAAACTGGCCCGCGTGGTCCAGGGCTATGCCCGCCGCCTACAGATCCAGGAAAAGATGACCTCGGAAATCGCCCACGCCATCATGGACGTGCTCAAACCGCACGGCGTCGGCGTGGTGATCGAGGCCGAGCATTCGTGCATGACCATGCGCGGCGTGAACCTGCCCCACTCCAGCCTGACCACCTCCTGCCTGCTGGGCACCGTCCGCGAAGACCCGCGCACGCGCGAAGAATTCCTGCGCCTGGTCCGCTAGGCCCGGCTCAGACCACCAAAGAAAAGGGCGGCCCCGAACCTCGGAGCCGCCCTTTTTCTTGCTTCGATCGCTGCCGCTCAGATCGGCATGGCCATGATTTCCTTATAGGCGGAAATCACCTGGTCGCGCACGGCCAGAACCGTTTCCAGCGAGGCCTCGGCGGCGCTGATGGAGGTGACGACGTCGATCAGATTACCCTGGCCGTTGACGTTCTGGGCCATCTGCACCTCGGCACCGCGGGTCTGTTCGGCGGTCTGGGTCACCACTGACTGGAGCAGTTCGGCAAAGCCTGCGCCCTTGGCCTGTGAAGCCATTTCAGGCTTGGCCACCGTCGGCGATGCCGAACCTTGAACGGTGGAATAAAGCCGGGCGGCCATCATCGGATTCATGGTCTATCGGCCCCTTAACGCTTGATGATGTCGAGGGTGCGCGATTCCATCACGCGGGCCGTCTCGATGACATTGAGGTTGGCTTCATAGGCGCGCTGGGCCTCGCGCATGTCCATAGCCTCGACCAGGGTATCGACATTGGGACGGCGCACATAACCCTCGGCATTGGCCGCCGGATGCGACGGGTCGTACTCCAGCTTGAAATCGCTCTGGTCGGGACGGACATCGGCCAGCACCACACCCGTGGTGCCATTCAGGTCACGCGCCTGGAACACCGGCATCTGGCGACGGTAGGGATCGCCCCCGGCAACCGGAGAGGTCGAGTTCGCATTGGCGATGTTCTCGGCGATGATACGCATCCGCGACTGCTGGGCGCGCAGAGCCGAAGCGGCCACGCTCATGGCCGGATTACGAGCGGTTGCGGGACGGCCGTTGATCGGATCTGCCATCGTTTATCTCTCCCGTTAGCCCTGCCCCGGACGGCGCGCTGCCATACGGATCATCGACATGGATTTCTGGTAGAAGCCGATGGCCGCATCATAGGCCATGCGGCTCTCGGCCATTTTGAGCATCTGTTCTTCGACCACGACCGAATTGCCGTCCAGCGTCGTTTCGCTGTCTGGCGTGCGCTTGACGTCGAAGCGCACCGGCTGCCCGGGCGGTACGATATGGGCCGCGTTGGTGGCCATCATCCGCACACCGTTCTGGCGGTTCATTGCATTGGCGAAGTCGGTCGGCACCTTCAGATCGCGCGCGGCATAGCCCGGCGTGTCCGAGTTGGCGACGTTCTGGGCGATCACGCGCTGGCGATCGTCCAGCCAGCCAAGACGCCCCTTGATCTGGTTCAGCAGTGACAGGTCAGTGACGGACATGCCCCTCGCCCCGAATATTTCCCGATCGGCAGAATTTGCCGCCTACAGGGTTAATAGTCCCTATATCTTAAAGCCGTGTTAACCACGTTGGCAGAAACCTTGGCCTTAAGAACGGCGCGTGCCGGGGGCCTCGGATAATCGATGAACTGGATTGACCTGCTGCGAGCCGTATTCGGTCTCGCCATCACACTGGGCCTTATCGGTATGGCGGCCTATGTGGTGCGCCGCTATGCGCCCGACCTCATGGCAAAGCTCCAGGGCTCGGCCCCGCGACGCGACAGGCGGCTCAAGGTCATCGAGACCCTTATGCTGGATCCGTCGCGCCGTCTGGTTCTGGTCAAGGTCGATCAGGAAGAGCGCCTGCTACTTCTGGGCGAGGGGCGCGAACTGATCGAGCCGCGCGGCCCTGTCGATCCGCCTGTCCCTGCCGCGACGGCCGGGGACGCGGCGACCGGTCGTCTGGACGATGCCCTGTCGGGAATGAAATCGCCCTATTCACGCGCCCGCGCGCTGGGAGACCAGCTATGAAGGCCGACCTGCGCATGAAGCTGTTCGTGAAACCGACCGGTGCCGAGTTGAAGCGCGCGGCCATCCTGTCGGCACTGGTGACGCTGGCCTGTATGGCGTGGCCTGTCGCCTCTTTCGCCCAGTCGGCGATCAATGTGGACCTTGGCACGGGCGCGGGCCTGTCGGAACGGGTGGTGCAGCTCATCGCCCTGATGACGGTGCTTTCTCTGGCACCGTCCATCGTCATCATGACCACCAGCTTTGTGCGGATTGTCGTCGTGCTGTCGCTGCTGCGGACGGCGCTGGGCCTGCAACAGTCCCCGCCCAATGCCGTGCTGGTGTCGCTGGCGCTGTTCCTGTCGGCCATCGTCATGGCTCCGACCTGGCAGGAAGCCTATGATTCGGGGGTCCGTCCGCTGATGGACCAGCAGATGGAACTGCCCCAGGCGTTCGATGCAGCGTCAGAACCTGTAAAATCCTTTATGCTGGCGCAGGTGGACCGTGCGGACCTCGGACTGTTCACCCGACTGGCCAAAATCGAGCCCCCTTCCGACATTCAGGAACTGCCCCTCAGGGTGGTCACCCCGGCCTTCATGATCAGTGAATTGAAGAAGGCTTTCGAAATCGGATTTCTTCTTTTCGTTCCGTTTCTTGTGATCGATCTGGTCGTTGCCAGCGTGCTGATGTCGATGGGTATGATGATGCTTCCGCCAGCGGTGGTGTCGCTGCCGTTCAAACTGATCTTTTTCGTGCTCGTGGATGGCTGGCGATTGGTCGCCGGAAGCCTCGTCGAGAGCTTCCAAAGAGCGGCTGGCGGGGGATAAAACCCCGCCACGTGGGCTTTTGCGCAGTTTGGGGGCTTGCCAAATCGCCCGAAACCGTCGTTGATCCCTCATCTTCGCCCGACGTTCGCGGGCGACCACTTTGGGAAACGACCCTCATGACCACTCAAGCCGAACTGATCGCTGCTGTCGCCAAGGACGCAGGTGTTTCGCAAGCTGACGCCGGCAAGGTGCTGACCGCCATCGTCGAAAACATCCACAAGTCGCTCAAGTCGGGCGGCGACGTGCGCATCTCGAACCTCGGCGTGTTCGACACCGCCGAGCGTGCAGAGCGCGAAGGCCGCAACCCGGCTACCGGCGCGACCATCAAGATCCCGGCCTCGAAGGCCGTGCGCTTCCGCGTGTCGAAGCCGCTCAAGGACGCTGTGAACAGCTAATCCTTACGGACAACGGCGGCTCCTCACGGGGTCGCCGTTTCCATTTCTACCGCTGGCCATGTCCAGTGATGCCGCCCTTCGCATACGGGCCATTAAGCGAAGACAGCGACGCCATCGCCGTTAAGGCGACAAAGCCCGCCGAATACCAAAAAACGGATGATCTACCCTGCGGCCGCAGGAGCCGCTGCCGGACGTGCGGCGGCGTTGGCCGGTCCCTCGGCTTGCGACTGGGTACGCTCGCGGAAGGCGGCTTTGGTCTGGGCGATCCAGCCGGCATAGGCATCGGCCTGTGCGCTCAGATTGCCGAAGTCACCCACACCGCCGCTGCCCTGCCCTTCCAAACCGGCCAGCGCGATACGAACCGCACCGGGAGAGCGGGCCCGCTCGGCAAATCCGCTGTAGCGCGAGGACAGACGCGTCAGTGCGGCCCCGTTGCGTGCCAGGGAATAACCGACGCCGGCACGGATCAAATGCGTCTCTTCCACCGCCGTCAGGGGTATGGCGGCATCCTTGTAGCGCTCGCCCAGCCCCTGTTCGTACAGAGCCGCCGCATCGCCCCATTTTTCCTGCTTCCAAAGGATCTCAGCACGCACCTGACGGGCTGCCGGAGACGCATCACGGCCCAGCACCTCTATTGCGTGGTCAAAACGGCCCAGCTCCATCAGGGCCCGGGCCTCCAGCGCGCGACGCTCGGCAGCAACCGCATTGGGCAACAGGGTGGAACGCGAACTCCACAAGGCCTGCAGCGCCGGTTCCGGCTGGCGGTTCATCAAATACACAGCCGCCAGATTGGCCGACACCTGCGCCCGGGCCACACCGTCCAGCCGGTTCTCCGCCTGATATTTCAGAAGCTCCGCCGCCTGGTCCAGCAGGTCCACGTCGATCAGGCGACGCGCCAGACGGCGCACCATTTCATCGCCGTCCGCCCCGACCGGCGTCAGCTCTCTGAAGTCAAAGAACAGGGCCAGCGCCTGAACCGGCTGCAGGCCATCGGCAGCGCCTTCCAGGAACATGGCACGGAACGCGCGATCCAGCTGCTCCTGAAGCCGCGCACCACCGGGCAGGCTGGTAATCCGGCTGCCCGCCGTCTTCAGCGCGGTCAGCGCCTCGCGGTAACGCCCTTGCGACAGATAAAGCTCACCCAGAGACTGGATCACCGCCAGCTCGATGCCATCCCCGCGCCACCGCCATTTCAGCAGTTCCAGCTCCTTGGCCGCCTTGTCCGCGGTCAGGGTGCCCTTGGCCAGTGACAGACGCACAACGCCCAGCTTGGCCGTCGTGCGGATATTGTCAACGCCCGCGCGTGAGGCCGCCGTATAGATGGCCATCGCCCTGTCCGACTGCCCTTCGGCTTCCAGCAGGCGGGCCTGAACCAGACGCGCAGCCAGACGATCCACCGCAGGCACGGCCGGTTGTCCGAACACATAGTTCAGCAGTTCGCGGGCTCCGCCCTTGTCGTCGGTTTCCAGTGCCGCCATTGCGTGGGCTGTGCCGAACCGCGCACGCCATTCCGCGGGGAAGGCATCAACCGCGCTGGCGCCCGCCGCAAACATACGCCGCGCCGTGGCCCAGTCGGCCTGCTGGCTGGCGATATAGCCCTGCCACACCCGACTGGCCGGATCATTGGCCAGAGCGCCGGAGGTGAAATCGGTTTCCGCCTCTTCCAGGCGTCCGATACTGGCCCTGGCCGCCCCGCGCAGTCCGCGCACCTCGGGAACGCCCAGCATGCCCGGCGTCTGTTCGATCAGGGCATTCAGAATGCCAATGGCTTCGTAGTGAAGGCCGGATCCAACAAGGAAACGGGCATAGGCCAGACGCGCCTCGACCGGCGCGCGCGGCTCGTCTACCGCGCGGCCCATCTCTTCCTGCGCCGCCCGCTGCAGATCACGGTGACGGACAGAAAACCCGACAGTGCCGGTGTTGGCCCAGCCTGTCTGGACCAGGCCCGGAAAACGGGCCGCCCGTGGCGCATCGACCGCAGGTGCGCCTGCCGCCTCCAATGCCGCCTTGGGCGAGGACAATTTCAGGCCGCCACTGCGGCTGACCACAACGCGGTCCGCCGCTGCCTGTACCGTCAGATCATCGGCATAGGATTCAACCGCCATGCCCTGGGCCGTGGGCAGGATATTGGCCTCAACCGAGCGTCGGCCCACCGCAACGCCCTTGACCGGGCCAAGGGCGGGCACGGTGGCGATACGCTCGCCCGACATGGGATCGGTGATCCAGATCGTGCGTCTGGCTCCCGACATCCGCGCGGCCAGACTGGCCTTCACCTCGTCATCGCGCACGATCTCTATCGCTTCACCCGCGCGGCTCTCGCCCAGGGAAACGATCCAGTTGGAACCATCGGCGATCGCAGACACCGGCTGGGCCGAAGACACTTCGATCCGCACGACCGTATAGTCCGGCCCTGCGGCCCAGCGGATACCCTGGGCTTCGCCCGATTTGATCTGGACCGCAGCCTTGGTGTCGAACACAGCCCAGACCGCATTGCCGCGTTTGAACACAGCCGCCGCGACCGGAGATTTGAAACCGAAGGTCAGACGCGCCCGACCGTTCTCGTGCACGACGGACAGCGGAACGGTGGCAGATCCGGTCGCAGCCGCGCCTGTTTGCGCCACCGGACCATCGGGCCGGATGTTCACCCAGACCGAGCCATCCGCACTGCCGCTACCGACAGCCGCCCCGTCTGCCAGTGTCAGTACCAGTTCCGTCGCGCCCGGTACGGCGCGTGTCTCGACCTTGGTAATTCCTTTGGGCGGATCGACCTTCAGGCGGCTGACATCGGGTGCGGCGGTCGATCCGAGCCGCACAATCACCTGCTGCCCCTGCTGGCGAACCTGCGCACGACGACCGATGACGCCCGCGAACTCGACGCGGGTAAAGGCGTCATTCGCGCCGATACGGATTTCTATGGGATCGCCTGCCTGCGCCACGGCCAGCGGCATTTCCAGTGGTGCAAACACCAAAACCCCTGCCGCGGCAGCCGCAGCAGAGGTCTTCAAAACACGCTTGGTCGCACGGGCCCCGGACATATCCCCCCATTGTCACCCCAAGGGGCTTTCCTCGTCGTTAACGACGGTTAAGCTTGGTTGGACAAAACGACCGCTTGAACTGATAGCGATAAAATCCGACATCAGTACCCACGTGCGGCGACGCACATCGCCCGCCTGAATGTGGAATTCACACCGTGTCCGACGAACAGTACCCGCCGCTCAACCCTGTCCTTACGGGCATCCGCTGCCGCTGCCCGCGCTGCGGTGAAGGCCCGCTGTTCAAAGGCTTCCTGACCATCACCGACAAATGCTCGAAGTGCGGTCTGGACTACAGCTTTGCCGACACCGCCGATGGTCCGGCCTTCTTCGTCATGTCCATCATGGGCACGCTGGGCATGGTCGGCTTCATGATCTTCGAGTTCACCATCCACCCGCCGATCTGGGTGCACATGGCGTTCACCTTCCCGCTGATCGTCGTGATGTGCCTTGGCCTGCTGCGTCCGTTCAAGGGCTGGATGGCCTGCGCCCAATACAAGCACAAGGCCACCGAAGCGCGGTTCTGACCGCAGCTAGCGCATCAGCCTGAGCGTGACGCCCATAGTGCGCGGCTCGCCCAGGAATGCGCCGAGTGTTCCGGTCTGGAAGGGCGCACCGAACGCGACCTGACGATAGTTTTCATCGAACAGGTTCCGGCCCCAGACCTCGACGCTCCACGCTTCTTCACGCGCCAGTGCGATGCGGCCATCGACGCGCCAGTGGGCGGGCTGGACCTTGATCGGGTCAAGGTCGGAGCCGGTATTGTAGGCAGAGCTGTATTTCGCGCCCAAGGTCACACGTCCGGTCAGGTCGCCCCATACATTGCGCTCATAGGTGCCCGACAGCGCCCCCGACCACAACGGCGCAAAGCTCATCCGTTTGCCTGCCAGCAAGGGCAGGCCCGCAATCGGATCATTGCCGTATTCGGTCTGGGCATAGGTCACGCCCCCCTGCAGCGACAGACCCTCCACCGGACGCCAGATGGCATCGACCTCAGCCCCCTTGGCCCGCACTTCGGGGATGGAGCGCACAAGGAAGGTGGTGCCGAGGAAGGTGTTGAGCTGGAAGTTCTCATAGGTCTGGCGGAAGGCCGCGACCGACAGCAACAGGGTATCGTCCAGCAACACCGCCTTGGAGCCGACCTCGAACGCGTCCACCCGCTCTGACGGGAAGGCGCGCGTGCTATCGGGTACCAGATTGGTCTGGCCGCGATCCAGATTGAAGCCGCCGTTCTTGCGCCCACGGGACCAGCCGCCATACAGGCGCACCTGATCACTGACCTGCCATTCGGCGCGAACCATGCCGGTCACGCCCTCGTCGGTCAGGCTTTCTGACTGCTTCAAATCGTTGAACGCCGGGTTCGACCACGGCAGGCACAGCATGGCGTTGCTCACCCCCCGCGCCAGCGCCGCCGCACAGGCCGCCCCGCCGTCGGTGTTGCGGTACTCGGCGGTCATGGTCTTTTTCTCGTGCGCCGCCCGCAGGCCTGCACTGAGCGTTACGGCATCCGTCAGATGATAATCCAGTTGCCCGAACAGGGCCGCCGACTTGGCCCGCTGGCCATAGGCGTCCCACTGGCCTTCACCCTCGATGAAGTTCGCGCCGAACGGCAGGCCCGTCAGTTGCGACACTCCATCGGCCTGCCCCAGCGGGTTGCCCGCATTGCGGGTCAGCAGACGTCCGACATATTCCTCATAGTCGCGGCCATACAGGATGCTGTCACGGCGGCTGAGCTTCTCGTCGGCCAGAAACAGGCCCGCGCTCCAATCCAGACGCGCCGCCTCGCCCGACAGGCGGAACTCCTGCGACAGGGTACGGAAACGGTTGGACCAGCTTCCGTCATCGGGACGATAGGCTATGTCCGCCGAGGTAAAGTCCCAGTCCTGCGAAATCACGCCGCGCCAGTCGCGATAGGCCGTCACCGACGCCAGACGTGCCCACCCCAGATCGGCGTCCACATGCAGGGAGACGCCGCGATCACGTATGCGGGTATTGGTGTCGCGGTTTGAATAGGCGATGCGGGCATCCGGATCCGGCGTCGCCATCACGCCGCCGTCCGGGGAAAGCACAGCCAGAATGGGAGCCGTCGGTCCGGTCAGGACCTGAACACCGACGCAACACCGCTCGTCCCGCGCCGTATAGTCCGCACTCAGACGGGCGCTGATCGTCTCGCGCGGCGCCCACAACAGTTGGCCGCGGACGGTATCATAGTTTTCGTTCTGGTCGTCGGTCGCCGTGCGCGGCCCTTCACCCGTCCGGACCGTATAGAAGCCGTCGCGCTGGCGCGTGGCGACATACAGACGACCGGCCAGACGGTCATCGACCAATGGGCCGTTCAGACCGATGCTGCCGCCCTTCGTGCCATGCTCGCCAAAGGTGCCCTCGAGGCTCAACGACGGGTCGAAGGAAGGCACCGCCGTCACCACATTGATGATACCCGCCGAGGCGTTCTTGCCGAACAGGGTCGGCTGCGGACCTTTCAGCACCTCGACGCGCTCGACCTCGCCCAGATCGCCCAGCGCCACACCGTTGCGCGGACGGTAGATGCCGTCCACCATCACACCGACGGCGCTTTCCACGCCCGGGTTGTCGCCCACCGTGCCCACGCCGCGGATGCGGGCCGTGGTGAAGGTCTGGTTCGAGGACGAAGCCGTCAGCAGGCCCGGCGTCGTCAGTTGCAGGTCCTTGATGTCTCTCAGACCCAGATCACGCATAAGCGCCGCATCGGTCACGCTCAGCGAGAGCGGGACGCGCGCCAGGACATCGCGACCGCGCTCGGCAGTGACAACGATTTCGGAAACCGGTGTCGGACCTTGCACATCGGCCTCTGCGGCCCAGACCTGCGATGCCGCAGCCAGCAAAACCCACGGCGCACCGGCCGCACAAAAACGCGAAATATTCGTCACGGGAGGAGAGGCTCGCTTCATGAGACGCCACGATTCGGCGACCGGAGAGCGCCGATCTAGCAAATACCCGCGATATAATCCAAGCGTTTACGCTAGGGAAACTTCCACAAAAGGTTGTTTCAGGCGCGACCGCCCACAGGACCGTAGGCACGCGGCGCGAAGCTGTGGCTCACACGTGAGGTAGAGGCCCCGTCGCGTCGATGCTCACCCCCGGCGCGCGCAAGCACATCCATTCCCTCAGCACCGGCTTCGAATGCTTCGAGGATTGCAAGAATGCGCTCGGCTTCTTCCAGCGTTTGCGGATACTGGGCCAACAGCCACGCCTCCACACCGTCAAACTGGACGCCCAAGCCATTCTCACGCGTCGCCTTGTCAACGCGCTGCTTGGCCCACGCCTTAAGAACATTGCGTGCCGCTTCAATTCCCCAGGTCTCAGCCATTTCGCCTGCCCTCCCTGTTCTACTTTGCGGTAGAGGTGTCTCGAACATGACGCTAACGCGACATTGCCCTATTTCGATCCCACATTTTCGTGAATAACGCTGTGATATTAGCAAGTTAGCTCACGATTAAGCATGCCCGCAATGTGGCGAAAATGCGGAAAGCTATGAACGCGTTCATGTTTCTAGCGTAGAGCAACCACAGTTACGCCAGCGATTACCAGCAGAAAACTCTGTATTTGTGTAGGCTGAAGCGGCGTTGTTTGGCGTCGATCAGCCTCAAGCCGCAATATTACAGTTGATCAGTCAGCTTTCTAACGCAGCGCCAATTCGCCCCAGCGCCAGTCGGGGGCAACAAAGGCCAGCTTGGGAGAAGCGGCGTCGTCTCCCAATGACAGCAAGACCGTACCATTGACGCGCTCCATCCGGCACTCACGCGGCGCAAAGGCTACCTCGACGGCAATCGCCTGACGCACACCCGCCAGTCCTCGACCGTCCTGATTGAGCGCATGCACCCAATCGCCATCCCAGATCACAATGGCACGCCCGCCCGACTGCATGCGGGCCTGCGCCTCGCGTACAGTAGTCTGCACCCTTGCGTCCCGACGGACCATGGACTGCAAACGGCCCACCATATTGCATCCCGTGCCGGTGCCGGAACCACCACTGCCTCCCCCGCCCGATCCGCCATCGCCCGATCCCCCGCCCGCACCTGTGCCGGCCACAAGGGCACCGGCCATCTCACCCGCCCCCAACAACCGCATATCCGGAGCGGGCGGCGCAGAGGATACCGCCACCACCTCGGTAGGCATCACGGGCGTGATCGTGCGATGGATCGGCGGCGGCGGTGCGGTCTGCGGTTTCGATGTGACCACGGGGGCCTTGGCCGCGTCTTCCGTTCTGGCGGCCTGCGTGGGTGTGGGCGTTTCTGCGGGAGGGCCTGTGGGCGCGGGTTCAGGCTCGGGTTCTGGCTCGGGTTCTGGCTCGGGTTCTGGCTCGGGTGGTATGGGGGGCGGCTCTACCAACTCGACCATTACAACCCTGGGCCCTTCATCGGCCTCTGACGATGGATCCTGCATAAGCCAAATAATGGTCCCAACACCCAGGTGTATGGCAAAGCTTAGGAATACAGCCAAGCTTGTAAATTTTTTGGATCCAGCTGTTTTCCCAAGTCGATTTTGCACGCCATCTCCACAGCGACCAACGATTTGCGTTTACATTATCAGGCATCGTCTGATGCCAACAAAATGGCGAACGTTAAAATCTAAGGAAATATTTTACTCACAGCGCGTTCTCCACCCCAGCAAAGGTAACAAAGTCCTGCCTTTCTGCGGCCATCACACGGCCCCGAGTGTCACGATTAGTTCACCTTGCACATCTGGCGGAGCAACCTCCGTCGCTAAAAAGAGAGCAAACTGGATGTCATTCATGACCCGCAAGGCCCTTGCCATCGGTACTGTTCTGGCGCTGGGCGTCGTCACCACCGGCTGCGCCAGCCACAAATTCGTTCGCGAAAACATTGCCGTTGTCGATGAGCGCGTATCGGCTGTCGACAACCGTGTCACCGGTGTCGAAAGCACCGCCAACCAGGCTCTGGAACGCGCCAACGCCGCCCACAAGCTGGCAGAGGGCAAATTCCTCTATGAAGTCATCCTGTCCGATGACTCGGTGAAATTCCCGAACAACGCCACGGCCCTGTCGCCGGAAGCCGAGCAGCGTCTGGCCGAACTGGCCCAGCGTCTGAAGGCCGAAAACCGCAATGTGTATCTGGAAATCCAGGGCCACACCGATTCGTCGGGTAGCGCCGCCACCAATGAGCGTGTCGGCCAGAACCGTGCCGAAGCCGTCCGTCGCTTCCTCAGCACCCAGGGCATTCCGCTGAACCGCATGTCCACCATTTCCTACGGCGCCTCGAACCCGGTCGCACCGAACAACAGCCGCGAAGGCCGCGCCCAGAACCGCCGCGTGGCTATCGTCGTCCTGTCCTAATCCGCGACGCCCGCCAAAAGAAAAAGGCCCGGACAATGATGTCCGGGCCTTTTTTTTAAGTGGTTCGATCCCAAGCCTTAGGCGGCTTCGGCTTCGTCCTCGGCCTCTACAGCCGGAGCAGCCGATGCGACCGGCTTCTTGGCAGCCAGCGACTTGGAGAGCAGGGCGATCGCCGCGTCCTTGTCGATGCTGTTAGCCGCAGCCACTTCACGGGCCATGCGGTCCAGGGCCGATTCATACAGCTGGCGCTCCGAATAGGATTGCTCCGGCTGGGTATCGGCGCGGTAGAGATCGCGCACGACCTCGGCGATGGAGATCAGGTCGCCAGAGTTGATCTTGGCTTCATATTCCTGAGCGCGACGCGACCACATGGTACGCTTCACACGTGCACGGCCCTTGAGGGTGGTCAGTGCCTTTGTGACGGTGTCGTCGGCAGCGAGCGTACGCAGACCAGCCGATGCGGCTTTCTTGGTCGGAACGCGCAGGGTCATTTTTTCATGATCGAAGGTCACGACATAGACCTCGAGCGACATGCCCGCGACTTCCTGAGTTTCGATCGCGGCAACCTTGCCAACACCGTGGGCCGGATAGACCACGGCATCGCCAACCTTGAATTCCAGACCGGACTTGCTCGTCATGACATTCCTTTCCCGGCCCAAAAGCAGATGAAACGCACGGCATTCACAGACGCAAAAACGATTCCTCCGTCAGGCCTGCCCCGTCGGAAGAACGTTGAGATGATCTATTGGATGCTGTACCGGATCACCGAACCTCTGGCCGACCCCGTTAAATGCGGGGTTCTGTCGTAAACTCGGATGGCGTGCATATTTGCGGCACCACCCGTTTCGAATGGGAGGAACCTACCACAAAATTGCTAAATCTCAAAACATCCACAACGCCAAAGCTGTGCAATGCTCAATTGTGTTCAGAAAATGGCCCCGAAATCAGGAACCTTTGCCTGGCTTCGGGCTGAAGTATTTCTCGTATTTGCCCGTTTCGCGTTCGTATTGCTCGCGGTCCGCAGGCGGAGTGCCCTTGACGGTAATATTGGGCCAGACCTTTGCGTATTCGGCGTTGATCTGTAGCCACTTGCCGTCCGGCTCGTCCTCGGTGTCCGGCACAATGGCGTCCACCGGGCATTCCGGCTCGCACACGCCGCAGTCGATGCATTCATCCGGCGCGATCACGAGGAAGTTCTCACCTTCATAGAAGCAGTCCACCGGACACACTTCCACGCAGTCCATAAACTTACATTTCACGCAGGCGTCGGTGACGATGTAGGTCATTGCGGCAAACTGGCCCGTCTGAACTGGTTGAGGTCGAGGGCGGGCAAATGCCCCCGCAGACAGGCAGATGTCAACCGACCCGAGCTTCAACCTTGGTCACATAGGCCTAAAAATCGCTGGTGTGGCTCCAGCGCCTTGAGGCACTGTAGATTTTGAAGTCCGGCCTCATGCCGGAATAGGGAGGTTTTCCGATGCGAACGACATTTCGTAAGGCTTTGATTGCAGCTTCGGCTGTCACCCTCATGGCCACAGGTGCCGTGGTGGCACAGGCCGCCTTCACCACCAATCCCGCAGAGGTGCAGGCAGGCGATTACCAGCTTGATTCCTCGCATGGCCGCATCACCTGGAAAATCAACCACCTCGGCTTCTCCGACTACATCGGCCAGTTCGTGAACGTGAAGGCCGAGCTGAAGCTTGATCCGGCCAATCCGGCCAACAGCAGCCTGACAGCCGAAATCCCGATTGCCGACATCGCCCCGAACGATGACGCGCTAAAGCGCCACCTGCTGAACGCCGACTTCTTTGATGTGGAGAACCACCCGACGGCCACCTTCCGCTCGACCCGTATTGTGGTGGACGCCGATGATCCCGATGAGGCCGACGTCTATGGCGACCTGACCATCAAGGGCATCACCAAGCCGGTGAAGCTGGAGGTCGAGTTCAATCAGGCGGGCAGCATGCGCGGTACCTATCGTGCGGGTTTCGACGCCGCGGCCAAGATCAAGCGCTCGGACTTCGGCATCACCTATGGTCTGCCGATGCTGGGCGACGAGGTCGAACTGCACATCGAAGGCGAGTTCGTGAAGTAATCCCATGGCCGCCATCCACCGATGGCAGCCAGCATTTCATGGGCGCGGGCTATCGGGTCTGCGCCCTTAAATATGCCCGCGACCGCTGCGGTCGCCGTCCCATTTGGCCACGCGCTGGGGCTGGTCCACGGGCGAGTGGTCCTCGTACAGCATCCGCGCCTCGGTGGCCGGCCCGCGACGCTCGCCGATGGCCAGCACCTTCACCTGAGTGATCCGACCGCCCAGACTGAACATGATCTCGTCGCCGACGTGGACAGTGCGGCTGGGCTTGTCCAGACGCACCTGCTTGCCCTGATGGGTCAGGTGGATCTTCTTCTTCGACACCATTTCAGCCGCCAGCGCCCGCGTCTTGAAGAAGCGGGCATGGAACAGCCATAGGTCGATACGGCCGGACGTTTCGCCTGAATCCTCGCTCATCGCGCCTCCGCTCAGGCTTCGCCTTCTGACGACGCCACAGCCAAGGTCGGCGCAGGCGGCTTGTCCGGACCTTCAACGGGTTCGCCGTGCTGGGCTTCCACTACAGCCTCGCCTGCGGTCTTCGGCTTGCGCGAGCGACGACGGCGCTTCTTCTTCGCCTCGCCTTCGGCGGCGCCGTCCGCTGCCTCTGCGACAGGAGCAGCATCACCCGCTTCGGCGGATTCCGCGCCCTCGGTCGTCACTGCACCCGCTGGTTTACGGCCACGACGGCGGCGACGTTTTTTCTTGGCCGGATCGGATACGGTTTCGCCTTCGGCAGTCGCGGGAGCCTCCGAGCTATCGGTCGCGTCAACACCCTCGGCCATGACCTCACCTTCGCCAACCGGCTTGGTCTCACCCTTGCCTTTGCGGCGACGGCGGCGCTTTCTCTTTGGTGCGGCTTCACCATCGGCTGCCACCGATGCTTCACCCTCAACGCCCTCGGTCACTCCGGCTTCTGCCCCTTCAGCGGCCACCGCCTCGCCCTTCCCCTTACCGCGACGGCGACGACGTTTCTTTTTCAAAGCCTCTTCGCCCTCGGCCTTGGTTTCCGGCGTTTCGCCCTCGACGGCGGGCGCAGCGGCCTTCTTCGGCTTTTTCTCGCGGCGCGGCTTGGGCGCAGGCTTGGCCTCCGGCTCGGCGGCTTTCAGCGCCATCAGGGCGGCAAACGGATTGTTCTCGTCCACCACCGCCGGGGCGGCAGCGGTCGCCGCCTCGTCACGGCGCGGGCCGCGCAGGG
>NZ_DJFS01000084.1:7052-27992 GCF_002432125.1 Brevundimonas sp. UBA5866 | reverse complement strand
GTTTTCCGGTGCGCGGGCCGAGGGCGGGCCTGTGATGGCGGGCGGGGCCTATCTGGTCGGTGAGCGCGGGCCGGAGGTGTTCAGGCCCGGTGTTGGAGGTTCGGTGCAGCCTGTGGGCGGGGCGGCGTTTGTGGTGGTGAATGTGACGGTGGATGGAGGTCCGCAGGCTCTGCTGAGGTCCGAGGCGCAGGTGGCACGGATGATGGCGCGGGCGGCGGCGCTGGGAGCGCGCTGATGCCATAAAAAAGGGCAGCCGGTGGGCTGCCCTTTTGGTTCGGTATGGTCGGTGGATCAGAGGCCCTTGGGGTTGGGACCGTATTGGTTGGTCCCCGGTTGGCTGTCGGTGACGCCGATCCAGATCAGGAAGCCGAGGCTGGTGATCATCATGATCAGGATACCGAGGCCGATAGCACCGATACCGCCGGCAGCGGCGGCAGCGCCGGCGTCGCCCGTAGCGGCGGCAGCCATGAAGGCACCCGCACCGCCGACAAACATGACAATCAAACCGACAAACCATCCAGCATAGGGCACGACGGCGAGCCAGCCGCTCTTGCCCATGTCATGCAGGCGTTTGGACATGATGGCGACGCTGGGCCAGATCAGGATAAGGCCGATAAAGAGATTGATGATCGGGATTATCCCGCCGACGATGCTGGCCCCCAGGATGATCAGGAAGCTGATCCAGAAGTCCTGGCGGCGCAGACGACCGTCGAATTTCAGCAGGGCATATTGCCAGTCGTAGCCGGATCCGATGGGGGCCGCAGAGGCTGTGCCTGCGCCCGCAGCTGTACCGAAGGCCGCCGCAGGATCGACAGAGGCAGCCACGGCGTCGCCAAGGATGACGATCTGGGTTGCTGTGGAACCGGTCGGGACGAAGTCCACGGCCTGACCGACTTTGATCTCGCTGCCGGTGTGGATGTCGTGACGGGCGAACAGATAGGGCTGTCCGTCCTGACCCTTGATCGAACCGGTGTTCGAAATCTCGTCGTAGCTGGTGATCTCGCCGCGCAAGGTCATCTCCTGATGGGAAATCGGCAAAAGCCGAAATGGGGCGGAAGAGTGGCGCAGCTGTAAGGCAACTGCAAGCACTGGTTATGAGGATTACTATGTTTGACGAAGTAAGGCTGCCTGCGCGACTGGCGTTTGGATCGACCGGCGGGGTGGAGCGCCGGACCGAGGTGGTGGAACTGGCGTCGGGATATGAGCGTCGATCGACGCCGTGGGCGACGGGGCGCAGGCGCTATCTGATCGGGGCAGGTCTGAGATCCCTGGATGATATGGCGGCGCTGACGGATTTTTTCGAGGCGCGGCAGGGGCGGTTGCGGGGCTTTCGCTTCAAGGACTTTGCCGATTTCAAATCCTGTGCGCCGTCGGGCGAGGTGACACCGACCGATCAGGTGATTGGTGCCGGAGATGGAGCGCAGACTCGGTTTGTACTGGTGAAGGCCTACGGCGCGGTGAGGCGTGTGATTGCCAAGCCGGTGGACGGCACGGTGCGCGTGGCGGTGGACGGCGTGGAGACGACAGATTTTGAGGTCGATACGGCGACGGGTGAGGTGACGTTGGGCTTTGCGCCAGAGGCGGGAACGGTGGTGTCGGCGGGGTTCTGGTTCGATACGCCGGTGCGCTTTGACACGGATCGGCTGGAAGTCACGCTGGAGAGTTTCGAGGCGGGGCGGATGGCGGCGGTGCCGCTGGTGGAAATACGCGGCGCGTGAGCGCGGTGACGAGGGATGGATAGGGGAGCCGGTGGCTCCCCTTTTTTGTGTTCGGGGGATGGATGCGGGAACTGGAAGGGGCGCTGGCCGAGCGGGTGGAGAGCGGCGCGGCGAGGCTGTGTCATGTCTGGCTGTTGGAATGTCGCGACGGGAGCCGGATGGGCTTTACCGACCATGACCGCGATCTGGTTTTTGAAGGCGTGCAGTGTCGCGCGGGAAGCGCGTGGGCGCGCGGAACGGGCGAGGCGCAGGTCGGGCTGGAAGCGGGGGGCTGGTCTGCGTCGGGGGCGCTGGATGGAGATGCGCTGGGCGAGGAGGACATTCTGGGCGGACGGTTCGATGCGGCGCGGGTGGAACTGTGGCGTGTGGACTGGGCCGATGTTTCGGCGCGGGTGTGTCTGTGGGCGGGCAGGCTGAATCGCATCCGGCGCGAGGCGGGGGCCTTTGTTGCCGATCTGGAAGGGCCGATGGCGCAGCTGGATCGTGTGGTGGGGCGGACCTATGGGCGCGATTGCGATGCGGTGCTGGGGGACGGGCGCTGTGGTCTGTCGGCAGAGGCGATTGATGGGCGGCGTTGTGACAGGACGTGGAAAACCTGTGTCAGGGTGTTCGGTAACGGGCTGAACTTTCGCGGCTTTCCGGATGTGCCGGGGGATGACTTCATCCTGACGCGACCGCAGGCGGGTGTGCGTCACAACGGCAAGAGCCGTCGATGAGGGGCGAGCTTATGGCCGCGCGGGCGCGCGGGTGGCTGGGGACGCCCTATCGGCATCAAGCCAGCGAGAAGGGCGTGGGCGCGGACTGTCTGGGCTTGGTGCGCGGGATGTGGCGCGAAGCCTATGGGCAGGAGCCGGAAGCGGTGCCGCCCTATCGCCCCGAGTGGGCCGAGATGGGGGGCGAGGAAACCCTGTGGGACGCGGCGCGGCGATGGCTGGTCGAGAAGCCGGTTGAGGAGATGGCGCTCGGGGATGTGCTGCTGTTCCGGATGGAGGCGGGGAGTGTCGCCAAGCATTGCGCCGTGGTGTCGGACCTGTCGGGACCGGAGCCGAGGATGATCCACGCCTATTGGGCGCGTTCGGTGGTGGAAAGCTGGATGGGCCAGTGGTGGCAGAGGCGGCTGGTGGCGGTGTTCGGCTGGCCGGAGCAGGGGGAATAGGTCATGGCCAGTACGACACTGACGATGGTGGGCGGGTTTCTGGGCGGCCCGATCGGGGCGGCGCTGGGCGGGATGGTTGGCGGGATGATCGACAACCAGATCGTCGCCAGCTTGCAGCCTGCGCGACAGATCGGCCCGAGGCTGGAGAGCTTGAAGATACAAGGCTCGGCGGAAGGTGCGCCGATGTCCTGTGTGTTCGGGCGGGCGCGGGTGACGGGGCAGGTGATCTGGGCCGCGCGCTTTTTAGAGAGCAAGCACAAGTCTTCGGGCGGCAAGGGCGGGCAGAAGACGGTCGATTACCGATACTCGCTGAGTTTTGCGGTGGCGCTGTGCGAGGGCGAGATCGACGGTGTGGGCCGTGTCTGGGCCGACGGTATGCCGATGGACCTGAACGGGGTGACGTGGCGGGTCTATCGCGGGAGCGAGGACCAGACGCCGGACCCGCTGATCGAGGCCATCGAGGTGGAGGCCCCCGCCTATCGCGGGACGGCCTATGTGGTGTTCGAGGACCTTGCCCTTGAGGCCTATGGCGATCGGGTGCCGCAGCTGTCGTTCGAGGTGTTCCGTCGCGCGCGGGGTGACGCGCCGAGGCTGGAGGACCGTCTGGATGGGGTGTGCCTGATCCCCGGTGCGGGAGAGTTCTGTCTGGCCGATGAGGTGGTGCTGAGGCGCGAGAGCTTTGTCCGTTCGGTGCCGGAGAATGCGGGATCGGGGCAGGGACGGGCGGACCTTGAGGTGTCGCTGGACCAGCTGACGGCGCAGTTGCCGAATGTGAAGCGGGTCAATCTGGTCGTCGGGTGGTTCGGGACGGATGTGCAGGCCGCACAATGCCGGATCAAGCCGGGGGTGGAGCGTCGTGACAAGCCGACCGATCCGCTGGAGTGGGGTGTGGCGGGGCTGGATCGCTCGGACGCGCACCTGATCTCTAGGGTGGATGGGGCGGTGGCCTATGGCGGGACGCCGTCGGACCAGACGGTGCGGCAGGCCATTCGTGCGCTGAAGCGGCGCGGGCTGGAAGTGGTGATCTATCCGTTCGTCTTTATGGATTGCGAGGGCTATCCGTGGCGCGGGCGTGTGGCGGGACGTCATGGGGCCGATGCGGCGGCGGATGTGGCGGCTGTGTTCGGCGCGGCTGACGGCTGGGGTTTGAGGCGGCAGGCGCTGCACTATGCGCGGATCGCGCGGGAGGAAGGCGCGCACGGGCTGATTATCGGCTCGGAGATGCGGGGGCTGACCCTGACGCGGGATGCGGCGGGGGGGTTTCCGGCGGGGGCGCGGTATCAGGCGCTGGCAGCGGAATGTCGGGACGAGGCAGGTGCGGGCGTGAAGCTGGGCTATGCCGCGGACTGGTCGGAATATGCCGGCCTGAGGGACGCGGGAGAGGTACGGTTTCACCTTGATCCGCTGTGGGCCGATCCGAATATCGATTTCGTGGGGATCGATTGGTACCCGCCGATGGGGGATTGGCGCGCGGGTGATGGCGGCGTGGATGCCGAGGCCTTCGAGGGGCCGTGGGATGTGGCCTATCTGGCGGGGCAGGTGGCCGGTGGGCGCGACTATGACTGGTACTATGCCAGCGCGGCGGACGAGGCGGCGCAGGTGCGGACGCCCATCCTTGATGGGGCGTATGGTGAGGACTGGGTCTGGCGGGTCAAGGACCTGAAGGGGTGGTGGTCGAACCGCCATTATGAGCGCGTTGCGGGCGTGCGGCAGGCGCAGCCGACCGCGTGGGTGCCCGGGATGAAGCCTGTAAGGCTGACGGAGTTCGGCTGTGCGGCGGTGGATCGCGGGGGCAATGCGCCCAACCTGTTTGTCGATCCGAAAAGCTCGGAAAATGCCTTGCCGCCCCATTCGACGGGGGCGCGGGATGACCGGATGCAGCGGGCCTTGCTGGAGGCGATGCTGGGGCATTTCGATGACCCTGTGAACAATCCGGTGTCGGCGGTCTATGGCCGCAGGATGCTGGAGGGGGCAGATGCCTGGTGCTGGGACGCGCGGCCCTATCCGGCGTTTCCGGCTCGGGATGATCTGTGGGCCGATGCGGGGGCGTGGCGCACAGGACACTGGCTGAATGGCCGGATGCAGGGGCAGGTCGCGGACATTGTGTCGGCCTTGCTGAAACGGGCCGGACTGGCTGAGGGCGATTACCGCATCGAGGGGCTGGAGGGCACGGTTGCGGGGCTGGTGATCGACCGGCCTATGACGACGCGGGCGGCGCTTGGGTCTGTGCTGACGGCCTTGGGGGCGGTGGCGTCCGAAAAGAGCGGGACAATTGTGGTGTCCGGGGCCGTTGCGGCGGAGACGGAACTGGCGTTGGGGGCGCTGGCCCTGCCTGAAGATGGCGGGGCAGTGGTCTGTCAGCGGGCGTTGCAGGATCGACCGCAAGGTGTGCGCGTACGGTTCATCAGCGAGGAGCAGACCTATCAAACCGGCGCGGTGATTGTGCGCTCTGACCGGATCGAGCCGCGTGGCGAGGGGGCAGCACCGCTGGGGGATGTGCTGGATGTGGACCTGCCGATGGTGGTGTCGTCGGGCTTGGCGCGGACGGCGGCGCGCCGCGTGCTGGGGGCAGTTGAGAGCGAGACGGTGAGCGTTCGGCTGGGGCCGTTGGAGGGCTTGCTGCTTGAGGCGGGTGACGTGGTGACGCTGGAGGGGCGTGATGGTCGCTGGCGCGTGGGGCGGGTAGCCTATGAGGAGACGGTTCAGGCGGAGCTGATGCCCGTGGTCGAGGTGCCGCTGGAGGATGCCGAGGAGGACTGGAAGGGCGGTGGTGGCGGGCTGGAAGTGGTCGGCGCGCCGTGGATGCGGGTGTTGGATTTGCCAGCCTTGCCCGGCGAGGAAGTTGATGCGCGTCCGGTCGTGGCTGTGGCGGCGGACCCTTGGTGGCCGATGACGGTTCATGGCGGGGCGGATGCTGGCGCTTTGACGGCGAGGGCGGATGTGGACGAGCCTACGACTGTGGGCGAGTTGGTTGCGCCGTTGGCGGCTGGGCCTGTGGATCGCTGTGATCGGGTGAACCGGATCAGGCTGAGGCTGGGCGGGGGGAGCTTGCAGAGCCTTGGCGTGGGGGCGGTGCTGGACGGTGCAAATGCGCTGGCCGTTGAAAGCGGGGCGGGCTGGGAGATTGTCCAGTTCTGCGAGGCGCGGCTGGTGGCTGGCGATGTCTGGGAGTTGTCGCAACTGTTGCGGGGGCGGCTGGGAACGGTTGCAGAAGCGGAGCGGGGTGCTGTGGCAGGGGCGGGTGTTGTCGTCCTGTCGCGAGCGATGCCGAGGCTGGAGGTCGATGAGGGCGAGCGCGGTCTGCTGCGCCTGTGGCGGGCGGGACCAAAGGGGCTGGCACCGGCGGGGAGCCGCTTTAGCGAGCGCCAAGGCGTGTGGACAGCACGGGCGCGGATGCCGTGGCGTCCGGTGCATCTGAAGCTGGAGCTGGTGGACGATGGATTGCGTCTGTCGTGGGTGCCGTGTGTGGCACGAGGCGACAGCTGGGAGGCGGAGGCCGTCGATGCAGAGGCTTTGCGTTTTCGTGTCCGCGTGATGCAGGGCGAAGTCGTGGTGCGGGAGTGGGAGGTTGCGGGGACGCAGGCCCTCTATGCCGATGCCTTGCAGGCAGCGGATTTTCCGCAAGGCTGGCCGGTAGGGGCTGCCCTTGCTGTGGCCCAGTGGGGCGCGGGTTGGGGATGGGGCGATGAGGCGCGTTTGATCGTGTAAACATCTGCCTCTTTCAGAAGGGGCTGGGATGCCCTAACTGACGGGGGAGTGTTTTTCAGAACCCCGGAGTGCAACGAGCGTGGCTGGTGATCCCTACAAGGAACTTGGCGTTTCCAAAGGCGCGAGTGCCGACGAGATCAAGAAAGCCTTTCGCAAGCTGGCGAAAGAACTGCATCCGGACAAGAACCCCGGGGACAAGGCGGCCGAGGAGCGCTTCAAGCGTGTGACGGCGGCCTTTGACCTGCTGGGTGATGCCGAGAAGCGGGCCAAATACGACCGTGGCGAGATCGATGCCGATGGCCGCGAGCAGTTCCGTGGCTTTGGCGGCGGTGCGCGTGGCGGGGCTGGCGGCGGATTCTCGGGCTTTGGCGGCTCGGGCAACCGTGGCGGGTTCGAGGATATCGATCTGGCCGACCTGTTTGCCGGTTTCGGTGGCGGGGGACGTGGCTTTGGCAGCGGCAAGGGGCAGGATATCCGCGCCACGCTGGAAGTCAGCCTTGAGGAAGTGATTGCCGGAACCACGCGCCGTATCCAGTTCTCGGACGGGCGGATGGTGGATGTGGCCATCCCCAAGGGCGCGTCGGACGGTCAGGTGGTGCGCCTGAAAGGGCAGGGTGCACCGGGGCGGACCCAGTCGGGCGATGCGCTGATCGAGCTGAGGATCCTGCCGCATCCGCTGTATCGTCGTGACGGAGCCGATCTGCACATGGACCTTCCGGTGTCGGTGCCCGATGCGGTGCTGGGCGGGAAGGTTCCGGTGCCGACGCCCGAGGGCAAGGTGATGATGAGCATCCCCAAGGGTTCGAACTCGGGCAAGGTGCTGCGTCTGAAAGGGCGCGGGGCCTATGCGGACGGGCGTCGCGGGGACCTGTTGGCCAAGCTGATGGTGACGCTGCCGGAAGAGCAGGATGAACTGCTGGTCCGGTTTGCCGAGGATTGGCGCAAAAATCGGCCCTACACGCCGACGAAGTGATGGCGTAAGGCAATCTTTGTTCTGTGGTGGTGAGTCTCTTGCTGTGCCACCCGTGTGCGAGGATTGCCGCCCATGACTGCCAAGCCTGTAGTGAAGCCTGCGCGTCCGTGGTTTTCTGCGGGGCCGACGGCGAAACGTCCGGGCTATTCGACCGCGAAGCTGCCGGAGAACCTGCAGGGCCGCGGTATCCGCGCGCCGGAGGTGGCGGAGCGGTTTTCCTATGCGCTGAAGCTGACCAAGGACATCCTCGAAGTGCCGGAGGACTATGTGCTGGTCTATACGCCGGGCTCGGATACGGGCGCGGTGGAGGCGGCGCTGTGGGGCATGCTGGGGCCGCGTCCGGTGACGGTGGTGGCCTATGAGAATTTCGGCCTGACGTGGGCGGCGGATGTCCGCGACCACCTGAAGTTGAGCCCTACGGTGGTGAAGGCCCCGTGGGGCGAATTGCCGGACCTGTCGGTCGTGGACTGGTCCACCGACGTGGTGTTTCCGTGGAACGGGACGACCTCGGGCGTGAAGGTGCCGGACAGGGAGTGGATTGCCGCAGACCGCGAGGGGCTGAGCATCTGTGACGCGACGTCGGCGGCCTTTGCCCAACACCTGCCGTGGGACAAGCTGGATGTGACGACCTTCAGCTTCCAGAAGGCGCTGGGCGGCGAGGCCGGTATTGGCGTGATGGTGCTGTCGCCGCGGGCGGTGGCGCGTCTGGACGAGAATGTGCCGGCGTGGCCTGTGCCCAAGGTGCTGCGCCTGACGGGCAAGGACGGGAAGTTCGACCGTGCGCTGGCCGATGGTGTGGTGATCAATACCGCTTCGGTGCTGACCATCGAGGATTGGGTGGATGCACTGGAGTGGGCCAAGTCGATCGGCGGGCTCAAGACCCTGATCGCGCGGACGGATGCCAACTATGCCGCGCTGGCCGAATGGGTGGAGCGGACGCCGTGGATCGATTTCCTGCCGCAGCGTGAGGAGATCCGCTCGACGACTTCGGTGTGTCTGAAGTTCACCGACGACCGCGTGGCGGCGCTGGACGAGAAGGGGCAGAAGGCCTTTGTGAAGCGGTTCAAGGCGCTTCTGGAAGGCGAGGGGGCGGTCTATGACATGGAGCCGCACCGCAATGCGCCGCCGGGGCTTCGTCTGTGGTGCGGTTGCACGGTCGAGACGGCTGATGTCGTGGCTGCCGGTCCGTGGCTGGAATGGGCTTTCGAGACGGCAGCTGGTGAAATCGTATAAAGGCCGCTTCTTCACGCGACAGGGGCCGATTCAGGGGTTATAGGCTGCTACCGCGTTTTACTCGCGGAGATCAGTGCAGTGGCTAATGTTGCGGTAGTCGGCGCCCAGTGGGGTGACGAGGGCAAAGGCAAGATCGTCGATTGGTTATCCAATCGTGCGGATATGGTTGTCCGGTTTCAGGGTGGCCACAATGCCGGTCACACTCTGGTGGTCGATGGCAAGGTCTACAAGCTGGCGCTGCTGCCGTCGGGCGTGGTGCAGGGCAAGCCGTCCATCATCGGCAATGGCGTGGTCGTGGACCCGTGGCACCTCGTCAACGAAATCGAGAAGATCGAGGCGCAGGGCGTCCATATCGGTCCGGATATCCTGACGATTGCGGACAATGCCTGCCTGATCCTGCCGATCCACCCTGCGCTGGACGTGGCGCGTGAGGCGGCGGCATCGGCTCCGGGAGCCAAGATCGGCACGACCGGTCGCGGTATCGGTCCGGCTTATGAGGACAAGGTGGGCCGTCGCGCTATCCGCGTCTGCGATCTGGCGAACGAGGACGACCTGAAGGTCAAGATCGACCGCCTGCGCTCGCACCACGATCCGCTGCGTGCGGGTCTGGGGCTGGAGCCGATTGATCCGGAAGCGCTGCTGAAGCAGTTGCTGGAGATCGCGCCGAAGATCCTGCCGTATGTGAAGCCGGCGTGGCGCGTGCTGGACCAGGCCAAGAAGGCCGGCAAGCGCGTGTTGTTCGAGGGGGCGCAGGGCGCGTTCCTCGACGTTGACCACGGCACCTATCCCTATGTGACATCATCCAACACCGTGGCCGGTCAGGCCGCCGCCGGTTCGGGTCTTGGCCCCAGCGGTGTCGGCTATGTTCTGGGTATCGTGAAGGCTTATACGACCCGCGTGGGTGAGGGGCCGTTCGCCTGCGAGCTGAACGACGAGATCGGCGAGCATCTGGCGACCGTTGGCCGCGAGGTGGGTGTGAACACGGGCCGTGCGCGCCGCTGTGGCTGGTTCGATGCGGTGCTGGTGCGCCAATCGGTGGCGATCAACGGCATCCACGGGATCGCCCTGACCAAGCTGGACGTGCTGGATGGCCTCAAGACGCTGAAGATTTGCGTTGGCTATAGGGTCAATGGCGAGGTTCTGGATTACCTACCGTCGAGCTTGAAGGATCAGGCGGCGGCGGAGCCGGTGTTCGAGGAGCTGGAAGGCTGGAGCGAGAGCACCGGCGGTGTCCGCAGCTTCAAGGACCTGAACGCCAATGCTATCAAATATGTGCGCCGTATCGAGGAACTGATCGGTGCGCCGGTGGCGCTGCTGTCGACCAGTCCGGAGCGGGACGACACCATCCTGATGCGCGATCCTTTCCTGGGATAGGACGCATAACAAGCGTATCGGACAACCTAAGCTTAACCGGTAGCGGATAAGGCTGGCCTTCTGACAGGAGGTCAGCCTTTGTTCGCTCTAGACACCAAATCCATGCAGAAGATCGCGCCCGTGGTCCGTCGGGTCGTGATCGTTGATCCAAATCCGGCAGGTGCCAAGCTGATGGCCGACCTGTTGAAAGGCTTTGGTTGCCGTGACGCGGCGATAGAGGCGGACGAGGCGCGGGTGATTGATCTGGCCCGCGAAATGGAACCGGGCCTCTTTATTCTGGAGCGGAAGGGACCGCGTCTGGATGGAGAGCATCTGGCGCGGCGCATCCGGCGCTCGTCACTGTCATCGCGCCGTGCGCCGATCATCATGGTGACGGCGGATGCAACGGCATCGTCGATCAAAGGTGCCCGCGATGCAGGCATTCACGAGTTCCTGCGCAAACCGTTCACAAGCGGCGACCTGTACCGTCGTATTGAAAATCTAGCGACCAAGCCGCGCGACTGGGTCGAGGCGGTGGGTTATGTGGGACCGGACCGGCGCCGGTTTAACTCCACCGACTATGCGGGGCCGCGCAAACGCAAGGCGGATAATGATTCCGCGCCGTCCTTTGACTCGATCCGCGATCAGGCGATGCGAATTCTGGCGTCGGCTTTGACACAGTTTTCGAATGACCCCGCGCAGGCGGTGCGGGCGATCCGTGAACAGGCCCGCACCCTGAAGGGTCTGGCGGTGAAAACGGGCGATACCAATCTGGCACTGGCAGCTGTCGGGCTGGAGGCCGAACTTGATCTGGGACGTAACAGTCTGGGCCAATTGATGGGGCCGGTTAAGGCGGTGCTGGCGCTGGCACCTGATCTGGGTGTCTCGCGGGCAGGATAAGAAAAAAGGGCGGCTGGAGTGATCCAGTCGCCCTTTTCGCTTCGGGGGAGGGGGAAGAGGTCGTCAGGCGTTGACGAGGTTGCGTTCCAGAGCGGCGGCCTGCATGGCCTTTTGCAGCTTCTCGAAGGCGCGGACCTCGATCTGGCGGACACGTTCACGGCTGACACCGTACTGCGAGGCCAGCTCTTCGAGCGTGACCGGATCGTCTTTCAGGCGACGTTCGGTCAGGATGTGCTTCTCACGGTCGGTCAGCTCTTCCATCGCTTCCTGAAGAAGCGACATGCGGATGTCGCGCTCTTCGTCGTCGGCGAGGCGGGTTTCCTGGGAGACGGCTTCGTCATCGGCCAGCCAGTCCTGCCACTCGGACTCACCGTCAGCGCGCATGGGTGCGTTGAGTGAGGCATCGCCCGACAGACGGCGGTTCATGTCGATCACGTCCTGCTCGGTCACGCCGAGCTGGGTCGCGATATGTTCAACATGCTCCGGACGAAGGTCGCCATCCTCGAAGGCCGAGATCTGGCTCTTGGCCTTGCGCAGGTTGAAGAACAGCTTCTTCTGGGCGGCCGTGGTGCCCATTTTGACCAGCGACCACGAACGCAGGATGTATTCCTGGATGGAGGCGCGGATCCACCACATGGCATAGGTGGCCAGACGGAAGCCCTTGTCAGGGTCGAACTTCTTGACGGCCTGCATCAGGCCGACGTTGCCTTCGGAAATGACTTCGCCGATCGGCAGGCCGTAGCCGCGATAACCCATCGCAATCTTGGCGACGAGGCGAAGGTGTGATGTCACCAGACGGTGGGCCGCTTCCGGGTCCTGATGCTCGCTCCAGCGTTTGGCGAGCATGAATTCTTCGTCCTTGGTGAGCATCGGAAACTTGCGGATTTCCGACAGATAACGCGATAGCCCCTGTTCAGGCGACATCACCGTCAAAGTAGTGTTGGCCATGTGGTCCCTCCGACCGTTGCAAGAGCAGGCACTTCGGCTGTGGCCACAACGGTGCACCACTTCCTCGCCTCTCAATGGTTCGAGGTGGTGATCCGTTGCATGAATTTAAAGAGGCAAAAACGCGGCCTGATGGCCTTTTTTATGTCTCTGGCGACAGAGCGGATCATTGCTCGACTATTGATTGGTAACTAGCACAGAGCTTGTTTCTAATCAAGCGCATCGAGGCGTTGTTCCAGAGCCTGCATATCCGGGGGCGTGGAGGTTTCAAACCGGAGCGAAGTTCCGGTGACGGGGTGAACAAAACCGAGCACGGCGGCGTGGAGGGCCTGACGTGTAAAGTTCAAATCTTCCAGTGCGTTGCGAATGGCCAATGCCGGAGCACCGGAGCCATAGACAGGATCGCCCAATAGGGGGGCACCCTTTGAGGCCATGTGAACACGTATCTGGTGGGTGCGGCCTGTGTGAAGGGTACAGGCCACCCTTGAAGCCAGAGGTGCGGCACTGGCCTTTGCCGGGATTCCATAGCGTTTCTGTACGACGTAGTCGGTGATGGCCTGACGTCCCGATGTTTTCAGCACAGCCATTTTCTTACGGTCGTGCGGCGAGCGGCCGATCAGGGTCTCGATCCGTCCTTTGTCAGGCGAAGGGCAGCCGCGCACCAGCGCGATATAGGTGCGCTCGATATCATGCGTGGCAAAGAGGGCGGATAGTCCCTGATGGGCAGCATCGGTTTTGGCGGCCACCATCACGCCGGATGTGTCCTTGTCCAGCCGGTGGACAATGCCGGGACGTGCGACACCGCCGATGCCGGACAGGCTGTCTCCGCAGTGATGCAGCAAGGCATTGACCAGTGTGCCGGTCTCGCACCCGGGGGCAGGGTGGGCCGCCATGCCTGCAGGCTTGTCTATGACGATCAAATGCTCGTCTTCGTACAGAACCGTCAGGGGGATGTTTTCCGGCTCGGGATCGGCAGCAGCAACGGGCGGCAGGGCGATCAGATAGGTTCCGGCCTGTGCCTTGGCCTTGCCCGAGGTCAGGATAACGCCATCCTTGCTGATGGCTCCCTCGGCCAGCAATGACTGGAGGCGGGCGCGCGACAGAGACGGGAAGGCTTCGGCCAGGGCTTTGTCCAGACGAACACCGGCAGCGCTGATATCGGCGGTGAGGATTTCTTCTCCCACAGATGCGGGGTTTTCGTCGTCGATCAGCAGGTGTTCATCAGTCATAAGGCGAGATAGCACGGCTTGGGTGTCGTCGCGTAGTGCGCCGGTGGAAGCGGGAACGACAAGATGAAGATCGTTTGGGGGATGGTTGCCGCACTGGGCGGGGTGTTGTGGCTGTCGGGCTGTGCGTCCATGTCGCAAGAGCAATGTCTTGTCGGTGACTGGGGCGGTAAGGGCTATCAAGATGGCTTGAACGGGCAGCGCGAGAGTCGTCTGGAGGACCATGCCAAGGCCTGCGCCAAGGTGGGCGTGACGCCCAATGTTCCGGCCTATTTTTCCGCGCGCGAGGAGGGCTTACGTACCTATTGCACATGGGAAAACGGATTTCGCGCGGGGCGCAGCGCTTCGACCTATTACGGCGTCTGTACCCCTGCACAGGAACGGGAGTTCCTTCCTGCCTATCAGGATGGGGTCATGATCCATGAGGCTGAAAGCGCCCTGTCGAATGCGGAGAGCGCGCTGAGATCTGCAGAAGCACGCATCCGGGACCGTGCCGACAAGCTGGACGCCAAGGAAAGGGAACTGCGCCAGGAAGGGCTGAGCCGTGAAGAGCGCGATCGGATCAGGGATCGTATCCGCGAGGTTCGAGAAGAACTGGGCGATGCCCGTAGGGACGCACGCCGGGCCGAGGACGAGCTAAGGATCGTCGAACGCGAAACCCGCAGTGTCATCCGCGCCGTCGGTGGACGCTACGGTATCTGGTAAAGAAAACGCCCCGCAGTTCATTCTGCGGGGCGTCTTTCATATCCATCAGATCAGGTGGTGACTTAGCCGATCTGCGGGTCGAGCGAACCCGAAGCATAGCGCTTGGCCATCTGGGCGGTGGACAGCGGCTTGATCTTGTCCGCCATGCCTTCGCAGCCGAACTGCAGGTAGCGTTCCTGGCACAGCTTGCGCATGGCTTCCTTGGCAGGCTTCAGATAGGCGCGCGGATCGAACTCGTGCGGCTTTTCGGTCAGCAGCTTGCGGATGGCACCGGTCATGGCCATGCGGTTGTCGGTGTCGATGTTCACCTTGCGCACGCCGTTCTTGATGCCTCGCTGGATTTCTTCGACCGGCACGCCCCAGGTCTGCGGCATCTGGCCGCCATAGGCGTTGATGATGTCCTGCAGTTCCTGCGGTACCGACGACGAGCCGTGCATGACCAGGTGGGTGTTCGGCAGGCGACGGTGGATCTCTTCGATCACGTTCATGGCCAGCACTTCGCCGTCCGGCTGACGGGTGAATTTGTAGGCGCCGTGCGAGGTGCCCATAGCAATGGCCAGAGCGTCCACCTTGGTGGCCTTCACGAACTCGACAGCCTGGTCCGGATCGGTCAGCAGGGCCGAGTGGTCCAGCTTGCCTTCGAAGCCGTGGCCGTCTTCGGCTTCACCCATGCCGGTTTCCAGCGAGCCCAGAACACCCAGCTCGCCTTCGACCGAAACGCCGCACGAGTGGGCCATTTCGGTGACGCGGCGGGTGACGTCCACGTTGTACTCGTAGGATGCCGGGGTCTTGGCGTCTTCTTCCAGCGAGCCGTCCATCATCACCGAGGTGAAGCCGTACTGAATGGCGGTGGCGCAGGTGGCCGGACCATTGCCGTGGTCCTGGTGCATACAGACCGGAATGTGCGGATACAGCTCGACCAGCGCGTCGATCAGACGGGCCAGAACGACATCGTTGGCATAGGAGCGGGCACCGCGCGAGGCCTGGATGATGACCGGCGCATTGACGGCGTCGGCGGCCTCCATGATGGCCAGACCCTGCTCCATGTTGTTGATGTTGTAGGCGGGCAGGCCGTAGTCGTTTTCAGCGGCGTGATCGAGCAGCTGGCGCAGGGTGATGCGTGCCATCAGAGGTCTCCAGAAACGGTGTGTCTTTAAGGTCGGACTTACAGCGGGTTCGCCGTGAAGTCACGTTATACGGACTATAAGAAAAGGGACGGAGGCACAGGGCTTCCGTCCCATAAGCAAAATCAGGCGCGAAGGGCTTCGACGCCCGGCAGTGCCTTGCCTTCCATCCACTCGAGGAAGGCACCGCCAGCGGTCGAGACAAAGGTCATGTCTTCGACCACGCCAGCGTGGTTCAGCGCTGCCACGGTATCGCCGCCACCGGCCACAGCCGTCAGCTTGCCGGCGGTTGCCAGCGAAGCGGCCTCCTTGGCGGCGGCCACGGTCGCAGCGTCAAACGGCGGAACCTCGAACACGCCCAGCGGGCCGTTCCAGATCAGGGTCTTGGACAGGCCCATCGCGCGGGTCAGACGCGCAACGGTTTCAGGACCGGCGTCGAGGATCAGGTCGTCAGCGGCGATGCGGTCCAGAGCGCGTACGCCCGACTCGATGCCCGGCTTGACGCCTTTGGCCACCACCACATCGACCGGCAGCAGCAGCTCGCAGCCCTTTTGACGGGCTTCTTCCATGATCTCGCGGGCGGTATCGGCAAGGTCTTTCTCGCAGAGCGAGCCGCCGACATCGACGCCCTGGGCGTGCAGGAAGGTGTTGGCCATACCGCCGCCGATGGCGAGGTAGTCCAGCTTTGCGACGAGGTTCTTCAGCAGGTCCAGTTTGGTCGAAACCTTGGCACCGCCGACGATGCCGATCACAGGCTTGACCGGCGTGCCCAGAGCCTTGTCCAGAGCTTCAAGTTCGCGGCGCATGGACTCACCGGCATAGGCCGGAAGGATGCGGGCCAGACCTTCGGTCGAGGCGTGGGCGCGGTGGGCCGCCGAGAAGGCGTCGTTGACGTATATGTCGCCCAGTTCGGCCAGAGCCTTGGCGAAGTCGGCGTCGTTCTTTTCCTCGCCCTTGTGGAAGCGCACATTCTCCAGCAGCACCACGCCGCCAGCGTCGGTATCGGCCAGAGCGGTCTTGGCTTCATCGCCGATGCAGTCGTCGGCAAAACGGACCGGCGCGCCCAGCAGGTTCTCCAGCGGCTCGACGACCGGCTTCAGGCTCATGGACGGCACGCGCTCGCCCTTGGGACGGTCGAAGTGGGCCAGCAGGGCCACCTTGGCACCGGCGTCACGCAGCTTGTTGATGGTCGGAAGGGCCACGCGCAGACGGGTGTCGTCGGTGACGGCGCCGTTCTCCATCGGAACGTTGAAGTCCACGCGGACGAGGGCGGTCTTGCCGGAAAGGTCTTTAGCGTCGTCGAGAGTGCGGAAGGTCATGAGGGCATTCCAGTGATATCCCTTCTCCCGCCGGGAGAAGGTGGCCGCAGGGCCGGATGAGGGTCTAACAGATCAGTCGGCCTTAGCCGTAGTCGGACAGGATCAGACGGGCGTGTGCCCTGACAGCATCGGCTATCGTGTCGAAATTTTCGAGCACCTGCCGATTTGAAAATCTCAGAACCGTCCAGCCCAAGGCTTCCAGTTCTTTTTGTCGTAAGTGGTCGTTCAGAGCGACATCGTCGCGGTCATGAACGCCGCCGTCGATTTCGAGTATGAGTTTCAGACGTTCGCAGGCGAAATCAGCAATGAAGCGTCCGACCGGATGCTGGCGACGAAATTTGAGGCCGTCGAGTTTTCCAGCACAGAGTTGAGCCCAGACCTTTTGTTCGGCCAATCCGGACCGCTGTCGCAATCCTCTAGCCAAAGCCGTGCGGTCGGACTGCATAGCGGCAACCCCTTACCCTTTCGCGCAGCCAATCGCCTTCGGCTCTTGGGCGCTCAAGCCCTCTCCCGAAGGAGAGGGCTCTTGCAGTTCGTTCTTACAGGAATTTGGCCATCTGCAGGGCGGTGTCCGACATGCGGGTGGCGAAGCCCCACTCGTTGTCGTACCAGCTCAGCACGCGCACCAGGGTGCCGTCGATGACCTGGGTCTGCGGCAGGGCAGCGGTCGACGAGGCAGCGACGTGGTTCAGGTCGATCGAAACCAGCGGGTCCTTGGTGGTGAACAGGACACCCTTCATCGGGCCGTTGGCAGCAGCTTCCAGAGCGGCGTTGACTTCTTCCACGGTGGTGGCGCGACCAGCGACGATCTTCAGGTCAACGACCGAGACGTTCGGGGTCGGGACGCGGATCGACGAGCCGTCCAGCTTGCCCTTCAGTTCCGGCAGAACCAGACCCACGGCCTTGGCAGCGCCGGTCGAGGTCGGGATCATCGACTGGGCTGCGGCGCGGGCGCGGTACAGGTCCTTGTGCATGGTGTCCAGCGTCGGCTGGTCGCCGGTGTAGGCGTGGATGGTGGTCATGTAGCCACGCTCGATGCCGACCAGCTCGTTCAGGACCTTGGCGATCGGGGCCAGGCAGTTGGTGGTGCACGAAGCGTTCGAGACGACGATGTCTTCTGCGGTCAGGGTTTCGTGGTTCACACCGAAGACGATGGTCTTGTCGGCGTTGTCAGCCGGAGCCGAAACCAGAACGCGCTTGGCACCTGCGGTCAGGTGGGCCGAAGCCTTTTCCTTCGAGGTGAAGATGCCGGTGCATTCCAGAGCGATGTCGACCTTCAGCTCTGCGTGCGGCAGCTTGGACGGGTCGCGCTCAGCGGTGACCTTGATCTTGCCGGTGCCGACGTCGATCCAGTCCTCGCCCGAGGTGACGGTGCCCGGGAAACGGCCGTGGACCGAGTCATAGCGCAGCAGGTGGGCGTTGGTCTCAACCGGACCCAGGTCGTTGATCGCCACGACCTCGATGTCCTTGCGGCCATGCTCGACGATCGAGCGAAGAACAAGACGGCCGATACGGCCAAAGCCGTTGATGGCGACGCGAACGGTCATGGTTGGATCTCCAAGTCAGGAACGACGAAAGTTTGGCGTCTCAATGGGACGATGAGCGCGGACTTGCAAGCCTTGGGCGCTCACAGATGGCGAACATCAGTTACAGGAACTGTTTTTTCGTCCAAAAAACAGCAACCCCGACCCCGCAAGGCGGGATCGGGGGGGGGGCGTTCAAGAATCAGCAGCATTTGAACCCGCCGCCTGCACCGAAGCGTCTCGCTTCATGCAGACGGAAGAAGGCGGTTCGGTCCATCGGGGGCTGATCGGGATGGGCCGCACGGGCGTGGGCCACATAGGCGTCATAGTCCGGTTGACCGATCATCAGGCTGGCGGTCCGCCGCGCATCCTTGCCCCAGCGGGTCAAGATGTCGCGGCAGTCGCACAGGGCCTCCGGCAGGCTGGCCTTAAGCACGGGCAGGGGCCTCCTGTGCCAGTTCGGCTTCGGACGGAATTTCCACCGCCGTCGGCTGCGGATTGGCCAGTGCCTTGCGGCAAGCGCCGATGGAGTAGACCAGAATGGTCAGCACCACGAACAGGAAGCCTGCCGACAGGGCCGCATTCACATAGTCGTTGAAGATGATGTGCTGCATGTCCGCGACCGACTTGGCCGGTGCCAGAAGTTCGCCCGCCTCCATCGCACTCTTGTAGTGGGACGCGTGGGACAGGAAGCCGACGCGTATGTCGGGGTGGAACAGTTTCTGGAAGCCGGCGGTCAGGGTAAATACCAGCAGGGCAGCCGCCGGAACGGCTGAAACCCACGCGAACCTGTGCCGCTTCATCTTGAACAGCACGACCGTGCCCAGCATCAGGGCAATCGCCGCCAGCATCTGGTTGGCGATGCCGAACAGCGGCCACAGGCTGTTGATGCCACCTAGCGGGTCAACCACGCCTGCGTACAGGAAATAACCCCACAAACCGACCGTCAGCGCGGTGGCGATCACATTGCCGGTCCAGCTTTGGGTGTTGCGCATCTTGGGCACGGCCACGCCCAGCAGGTCCTGGATCATGAAGCGGCAGACGCGGGTGCCCGCATCGACCGTGGTCAGGATGAACAGGGCCTCGAACAGGATGGCGAAATGGTACCAGAAGCTCATCATGGCCTGTCCGCCGATCACGCTGGACAGGATGTGGGCCATGCCGACGGCGAGGGTTGGCGCACCGCCTGCACGCGACAGGATGGAATGCTCGCCCACATCCCTTGCCAACTGGTCCAAGGCTTCGGGCGTAATGTGGAAACCCCACTGGGCCACGGCTGCGGCGGCAGAGGTCACATCGGTGCCAATGACCGCAGCCGGACTGTTCATCACGAAATAGACCGCCGGATCCAGCACACAGGCGGCGATCAGGGCCATGACCGCCACGAAGCTTTCACACAGCATCGCGCCATAGCCGATGAACGGGATCTGGTTCTCGTTCTCCAGCAGCTTGGGCGTCGTGCCCGATGAAATCAGGGCGTGGAAACCCGAGACGGCACCGCAGGCGATGGTGATGAACAGGAACGGGAACAGGGCACCGGAAAAGACCGGACCCGAGCCATCGATGAACTGGGTGATGGCGGGCATCTGTAGTTCGGGGCGGACAATCAGGATGCCGATCGCCAGAGCGGCAATCGCGCCGATTTTCAGGAAGGTCGAAAGATAGTCACGCGGAGCCAGCAGCAGCCATACGGGCATGACCGAGGCCAGGAACCCGTAGGCCATCATGGACAGGGCCAAGGTCGTGCCGGAAAGGGTAAAGGCCGGCCCCCAAATGGGGTGATAGGCCACCTGTCCCCCCAGAATGATCGAACCGATCAGCAGCACGACGCCGATGGTCGATACCTCTGCCACACGGCCGGGCCGGATATAGCGGGTGTACAGCCCCATGAAGATGGCAATGGGAATGGTGCAGGCGACGGTGAACGTGCCCCACGGGCTTTCGGCCAACGCCTTGACGACCACCAGTGCCAGCACGGCCAGAATGATCACCATGATCATCAGTACGCCGACCTGGGCGATGATGCCGGGGACGGGCCCCATTTCGGTACGGACCATGTCGCCCAGCGACTTGCCGTCGCGTCGGGTAGACATGAACAGGACCAGCATGTCCTGCACGGCCCCTGCGACCACCACGCCGATCAGGATCCACAGCATACCCGGCAGATAACCCATCTGCGCCGCCAGCACGGGCCCGACCAGAGGACCGGCACCGGCAATGGCCGCGAAATGGTGACCGAACAGAACGTTTCTCGGTGTGGGAACGTAGTCCAGCCCGTCGTTATGGCGTACGGCGGGCGTCATGCGGGTCCTCACCACCGCCAGCACGTTGCGGGCGATGTACTGCCCATAAAAGCGATAGGCGATCAGATAGATACAGACGGCTGCCACCACAATCCATAAGGCATTAATCTGTTCACCCCGATTAAGTGCGATATAGCCGAGGGCAAAAGCTCCTATTACCGCGAGCAATGCCCAAATAAGGTATTTCCCTGAGTTTTGCACTGTCGTTTTCCGTTGGCTGAGGCAGGAAGATGTTACATTTTGTTTCTAGATCAGGCGGCGGGTTTTAACAATGTTGTTACGTCAGAAAGCAGAGGGGTAACCGGTTATTTACAACACTCTGTAATGGAGATCACTTATGCGGGGTGAAACGACCAAGAAGTTGTAGGCCGGGCAAACGCAGNNCCAGGCCAGGAACTTGGCATAGAACCGATAGGCAATGACGTAGACACACAGGGCGGCGGTCACCATCCAGACCGCACTGATGCTCTCGCCCTTGTGCAGGGCCAAAACCCCGACCGATATCGCGCCGATAATGGCGATGGCCCCGAAAATCAGGACGGTTTTCAACTTACCCAAGACTGATCCTCCCACGCCGCCTTATCAGACGGTCTTCGCGGGAAGACTGGACCTCAAATAGGGTGTCGCGCAACCGTCGTTATCCGGATGCGCGACTAAGGTCGTAGAACCGTGGTCTTAGGCTTTGACAGGATTGACCTTTTTGGCAGCCTCTGCGGCCCGCGCACGGGCCTCGTCGGTGTCCGCGCCACGGGCC
>NZ_DJFS01000084.1:6677-6840 GCF_002432125.1 Brevundimonas sp. UBA5866 | reverse complement strand
CTGAGGTGCAGCGGCTGGCAGACGCCGCGCACTTTCCCGTGCGACACCGGGCGGTGGTGGGTGGCGTTCAGCTCGGTGCCGACCACGCACTGCCCGTCGCGGGTCATCAGATAGCCCGCCATCGAGCCGAGGGTTTCGGCCAGCGCCGCCGAGGCTCCGCCGG
>NZ_DJFS01000084.1:5720-6486 GCF_002432125.1 Brevundimonas sp. UBA5866 | reverse complement strand
GCTGGCGAGATCGGAGGCGAGAAACAGAATGGTATTGGCGATCTCCTGCGGGCGGGCAATTTTGCCCAGCGGGATCCCCAGTTTGAACTGCTCGCCAAAGCCGCGAATGCGCTGCTGCTCCGCGTCCGGGCTGGTCCACAGCGTGCGCTGCATATCGGTGTCGGTGGAGCCCGGTGAGACGATGTTGCACCGCACGCCGCTGGCGGACAGCTCCAGCCCCACGGTCAGGGCCAGACTCTTCAGCGCCGCCTTTGAAGCTCCGTAGGCGCTCATGCGNNTGCGCGGCGTATGGGCCGCATCGGAGGCGACGGTGACAATCGCCCCGCCCCGCTGGGTACGGAACTGGGCCATGGTCTGCTGGAAGAGGTTAAACGCGCCGCCGACGTTGACCGCCAGCGTCTGCTGCCAGTCGTCCTGAGAGAGCTGATCCGTGGCCCCCATGCGGAGGATCCCCGCCGCATTCACCAGCACGTCAAGACGCGCAGTGGCTGCCAGCAGGCGCTGGCATACCGCCGCCACCTGGTCAGCGTTGGCGATATCCAGCTCCTCACAGGCGAAGGGATAGTCGGCCTGGCTGAAGTCACGATCGAAGCCCGTAACCTGTGCCCCCGCCTCGACAAAGGCCAGCGCCGTCGCGTAGCCGATGCCCTTCCCTGCACCGGTGACCCACACCGTCTTGCCGCTAAAATCCAGCCCGGTCACTATTTCACCTCGCGGGAGAGCAGCGCCCACCAGGCGTCGATGGTGGGATTTTTCGCCAGCATGA
>NZ_DJFS01000084.1:871-5705 GCF_002432125.1 Brevundimonas sp. UBA5866 | reverse complement strand
CGGACTCGTCGAGCAGGGGCAGCACCACGGCACGCAGCGCCGCCTTGCTGACCGGCACCGGGAGCAGATCCTCGGTCATCACTACCCGTCCAGAACGCCCGGCCACGTAGTTGAGCGCCATCAGGTGCTCGTCGCGGCTAAAGTCCGCCAGCGCGTCGGCCACCATAAAGGGCTTGATGTCGCGCATAAAGGCGTCGGTGGCGGTGGTCATGCAGCCGATGTGGGCATAGACGCCGGTTATCAGAAGCTGGTTGCGTCCGCTCTCTTTCAGCATCTGCTCCAGCGGCGAGCGGTGGAAGGCGCTGTAACGCCACTTCACCAGCACGGTGTCGTCCTCGTCCGGGGCCAGGGCGGCAACCACCTGCTGCTCCTCCGGCTTGCGGGTCAATCCCGGCCCCCACATGTCGTTCAGCAGGGCACGATCTTCATCGCTCTGCTCTTTCGGCTGGGCGGTGTAGTAGACCGGAATGTTGTGCTGCTTGCAGAATGCGCGCAGAGCGGCGATGTTCGCCACCACCTGGGCCATCATCGGGCAGTTTTCGCCCCAGAAGTTGATGAAATAGTCCTGCATATCATGAATTAACAGCGCGGCGCGCTCAGGCTCAAAGGCCCAGCTGACTTTGTTCTGCGGGATCTCGGTGGCCGCAGGCAGCGCGTAGCCGGTTAATTTTGGGATTGCCATACTTCTCTCCTTTGTTACGCCTGTGACCGTTCGGCCAGCCGCAGGCGCAGCTCTCTCTTATCGACCTTGCCGACCGGCGTTAACGGCAGCGCGTCCACGCACTCCACGCGATCGGGCAGTTTAAATTCGGCGACGCCCTGCTCACGCAGGAAGCGGCGGATCTCCACGGCGCGCACCGGCTGGGATACCACCAGATACGCACAGCTCTTCTCGCCGAGCAGGCTGTCTTCCATGCTCACCAGCGCGGCATGAATAATGGCCGGGTGGCGCAGAAGCAGGTTCTCGACCTCTTCGGCGGCGATCTTCTCGCCCCCACGATTGATCTGATCCTTCTCGCGCCCCTGGACGGTGATGTAGCCCGCGTCGTCGATAGCGATCAGATCCCCGGNNCAAAAACCGTTCTCGTCGAAGGCGCTGGCGTTGTGCTGCGGGCTATTGAAGTAGCCGCGGAAGGTGTACGGCCCGCGCGTCATCAGGCGGCCCACCTCGCCGCGCGGGAGCGGATTGCCGTCGGCGTCCGCCACCCACACTTCGTCATCCGGGCTCATCGGGCAGCCCTGGGTATTGTTGATGCGCTCAAGGCTGTCATCGAGGCGGGTATAGTTCACCAGCCCCTCCGCCATGCCGAACACCTGCTGAAGCTGGCAGCCTATCTCTGCTGGAATACGCGCGGCGAGGGTAGCGGAGAGCCGCGCCCCGCCGACCTGCAGCAGCGTGAGCGAGGCCAGCTGGGCGTTGCTGCCCCACTCGTGGATCGCCTGTAGCCAGAGGCTAACGGCGGGGGGGACCAGCGCGGTCACGTTGATCCGGTGCTTCTCAATCAGCGGGAAGCAGAGGGTGGCGCTGGGATCGGCGGCCAGCACCACGCAGCCTTCGGCCAGGAAGACGCCGAGCGCACCGGGGGAGCTGAGCGGGTAGTTGTGCGCCGCTGGCAGGGCGCAGAGGTAGCGCGTCCTGTTATCGAAATGGCAGATCTCATTGCTGCGACGAATGCTGTAGGCGTAGTCATTATGGGTGCGCGGGATCAGCTTCGGCGTGCCGGTACTGCCGCCGGAGAGCTGGAAGAACGCCACCTCATCGGCAGGCGTCGGCGCGTTTACGACGCGCTCGCTCGGACGGGCGATGGCCGCCTCAAGGGCATGCTCGCCGGGCTCGTTACGCAGCAGCACCACCCGCAGCGAGTTATGCTCCTCGACGAAGCCGTTAAGAAAGCCATCGTCGCTAAACAGAGAATGATCGCGGTCGGCCACCAGCAGAGCCGGTTTGATCTGTGCCGCGTAGGCATTTAGCTCGCTGCGCTGATGGCTAAACAGGGCATTCACCGGCGCAACGCCGATTTTCAACAGGGCAAAGAACGTGATGTAGAACTCCGCCACGTTGCCGAGCTGCACCAGTGCAGTTTCCCCGGCTCGCAGCCCCTTTGCCTGCAGTGAGGCGGCCAGGTTATCCGCCGCCTGGTTAAGCTGGCGATAGCTCAGCTCGCGTTCGCCGTCGATCACCGCCAGCGCATCGCTCTGCGCGTGGCGGGTCAACATATCGCTCAGGGGCAGATCCTGCCAGTAGCCTTTCTCGCGATAGCGCCGGGCAAATTCATCGGGCCAGCGGGTAAAAGGAATTGTCATGATTGCTCCTTAATGCAAACCAAATACGTTGAGCATGGTGGTGAGTTTTACGCCGGTTTCGCGCCATTCGGCCTCCGGCGACGAGGCTGGGACGATCGCGGCCCCGGCAAACAGGCGGACCTGGTTATCGTGCAGACGCGCGCAGCGGATGGTAACCACCCACTCGCCGTTGCCTTCAGCGTCGCACCAGCCGACGATGCCGCCGAACAGGTCGCGGTTCAACGGCTCCAGCTCGGCAATGAGATCTTTTGCCGCCTGGTGCGGGAAGCCGCTCAGCGCCGGGGTTGGGTGCAGCAGACAGGCCAGCGACAGAGCATTCTCTTCCGCCTGCGCCACCCCTTCGATAGGTGTCGCCAGATGCCAGAGGGTAGGCGTATTCACCAGCTGCGGTGAGTCCGGCAGCGTCAGGGCCCGGCTGCGCGGGGCGAGCACGGTTTTCATCGCCTGGGTCACCAGTTCATGCTCGTGGCGATCTTTCTCAGAGGCCAGCAGCTTGTTGCCCGCCTCGCGATCCAGCATGTCATCGGGCTGGCGACGGGCGGAGCCGGCCAGCGGCAGGGAACTAAAGATTGCCCCCTCTTTACGCAGCAGCAGCTCCGGGCTGGCACCCAGCAGCACGCCGCCATCAGGCAGCGGCACGTGGAAGTTAAAGCTGGCCGGGTTCTGGGCGATCAGCCGCTCCAGCAGCGCCCCGCCGTCTACGCGTTTGTCAGTGGTGATATCGATCAGGCGGGAAAGCACAACCTTATCGACCTGCGGCGTGGCGGTGAGCGCGGCGGCACGGGCCACCATATCGGTAAAGACCGGGTGCTCCGGGATTGCCTTGCGGGTGACCACGCTGAGGGCCTCTCTCCCCTGGAAGTAGCGTGCGGAGTGCTGCTTCTCGGTACGGGAGAAACGCTCCCAGGCACGGGGGATAAACAGTGCGGAGGGCTGAGTGGTATCAAACGGAATGGCTCCCACCACGATTGGCTTAGCGATCCCCTGCTTTTTGGCCTCGCTGAACGCCTGAGCCAGCCGCTGCTGGAATGCGCCGTTGAGATCGTCCCCGCCGTTNNCCTTCGCTGATGCGCATAACGCAGCCCGATGTGCTGAAGCTGCGGTACGGCGACATAAAGAAAAATTGGTCTGATGCCAGCGTGTTCACGGTAAGCTGAGTCTCCTCCGCCATTGACGTATCCATATCCTTCTCCGAAAACGATAAAGGTAGTAAGAATTATTATCATTTATATTTGGGTCGGTAAGCTAAGAGTTATCCCGAGCGATGTCAACCTCAGCGAGCGCAGTTTTGTGCGGCTAAAAACTTGCATCCGGCGGCGCAATGATGAAAATGAGAAGCATTAGCCGCACAATAACAGGATGCACGCCGTGAGACTCCCCCCGCTTTCGCTTAAGTCCCTGCTGACCCTAAGTCTTTTTGTTTTAGGATTTTCTGTAGCCCATGCCGCCGACTGGCCGCGCCAGATCGCCGACAGCCGGGGCGTTCATACCCTCGATCATAAACCTCTGCGCATTGTCTCAACCAGCGTCACGCTCACCGGCTCGCTGCTGGCGATTGACGCCCCGGTGGTGGCCAGCGGCGCAACCGCGCCGAACAACCGCGTTGCCGACGAGAACGGCTTCCTGCGCCAGTGGGGCGAGATCGCGAAGCAGCGCAAGCTTGCCCGGCTCTATATTGGTGAGCCGAATGCAGAGGCGGTCGCCGCCCAGATGCCGGATCTGATCCTCATCAGCGCTACTGGAGGCGACTCGGCGCTGGCACTTTACGATCAGCTCTCTGCCATTGCCCCGACGCTGATCATTAACTACGACGATAAGAGCTGGCAGACGCTGCTCACCCAGCTCGGGGAGATCACCGGCCAGGAGCCGCAGGCCAAAGCCCGGATTAGCGATTTTAATCAGCAGCTGGCGAAGGTGAAGCAGCAGATGACCCTGACGCCGCAGCCGGTCAGCGCCCTGGTGTATAACCCGGCGGCGCACAGCGCCAACCTATGGACCGCTGACTCGGCCCAGGGGCAGCTACTCTCACAGCNNCGTCCAGCTGGGCGGGGAAAACCTTGCCGCCGGACTGAATGGCGAAGCGCTTTTCCTCTTCGCCGGTAACGAGAAAGACGCCGAGGCCATCTACGCCAACCCGCTGTTGAGTCATCTCAGCGCGGTGCAGAACAAACGCGTCTATGCCCTTGGCACCGAGACGTTTCGCCTCGACTACTACAGCGCCACCCTGCTGCTCAAGCGCTTCGCCACGCTGTTTAGTTAAGCGTCAACGGGTGGGCTGTGGTGGAAACGCCGCAGCTCACCGAGAAGCAGGATCAGCACCGCGCCCGTCACCGCCAGCACCGCTCCGCCAACGCTGGCCGAGGCGGCGGGCGTCATCGCCACACTCATCCCACCTAGAAAGGCTGCACCCATCGCATCCCCGGTAACGTTCTGCGCCGTCCACAAGCCGTTGATCCTGCCCAGCATCGCCTCCGGCGTCTGGGTTTGCAGCAGCGTGTACTGAAGCAGGGAGCTGATGGCGCTCAGCCAG
>NZ_DJFS01000084.1:420-698 GCF_002432125.1 Brevundimonas sp. UBA5866 | reverse complement strand
AGGGCGATACCGCCGATCAGCGGGCTGCGCAGCAGGTAGCGAAACGCCGCCAGCAGCGACTTCAGGGGATGCTCGCGCGGCTGGGGCGGCGGAGGCAGCTGCGGCAGGCGCAGTAGGGTCAGGGTGGTGATAAAGGTTCCCGCCGCCGCCAGGGCATAGTTCCACACCACGCCCCCGGAGGCGAGCAGCAGGCCGCCGAGCATCGGTGAGATAACCGATCCCAGCCGCACGGTGAGCATGGTGATCGCCCCGGCCTGCATCAGGTTCTCTCGCCCCAC
>NZ_DJFS01000084.1:0-246 GCF_002432125.1 Brevundimonas sp. UBA5866 | reverse complement strand
CCGCCGGTCAGGGTGACTGCCAGCCCCACCCGCCAGCTGGAGTGGGTCAGGGCCTGGATCTGCACCGGCACGGCGACGCCGAGCAGCCCCAGCGACACAATCGAGATAAAACGGGCAATAAAAACAGCGCGAAACGCGGGATGGGTTCTCAGCAGGCTGACGTTGATCAGCCAGGATTGTCGGGTCATAACAAAGCCTTAATGCGAACTTTTGATACCAGTTTTTAAGCCGCACATGCTAACATAT
>NZ_DJFS01000063.1 GCF_002432125.1 Brevundimonas sp. UBA5866 | reverse complement strand
GGTCCAAATCCGAAAAATCCAAACACACAGAAGCATTTGGGAGGATGACTGTCTGCTGCGAACCGTTCCGAGGAAGTGGCCGCCGCCGATGAGTGGGATGTAGGGACACCGGCCCCGCTTCACAAGTCGCAAATGCCAAGGCTGCGATTCCATCCACAGTTCGGGCCGATCTGTGGAAGAACCACCACCTAGATTGCCGGAATGTGGCTGTTTTTCAGGTAATTAAGGCATGATCACAACTGAAATATGTTCCGCCTACCTATGATTTGCCAACAGAGGATGATTCTTGCGGCTGAAAATCGCGTGGAATGGGCCGATCAGTATGATTCCTGCCACGAATCCGACGGCGTGAGCTTCCCAGGCTATCGAAGCCCCCTGCCCTGACAGAGTGCTGCCCAACAGTCCGGTCAGAAGATTTACGCCCATCCATGCCGCAGAGGCTCTCAACACGGCGGGATGGAATATGGGTATCAGGAACCCCGGACCTGCCATCAAACGCAGCGATGCACCGATCAATCCGAAGGCTGCGCCGGAGGCTCCCACCACGGGCGTTGTGTCACCGGCATGCAGGGCCGCATAGCCCGCACCGGCAATCAGACCGCACACTATAAAGAAGGCGAGCCAACCCGTCGGTCCCAGCGGCTTGTCAAAGTCCCGCGCCACCGGCGAGCCAAAGGCGACGACCGCGAATGCATTCATCAGCACATGCAGCCAGCCGCCGTGCACGACCATATGGGTAAACAGCCCCCCATAATAACCTTGCTGGAGATCGACCGGCCTCATCCCCCAGCTCATACCGCCGTCGGGCAGCTGTCGCTGGGCAAAGTAGAGCGCGATCAATCCGGCCGCGACCATAAGGGGCATAAACGGCACATTGAACATGGGCTCGCCCTTGGCAGGCGCGTTCGGCGGAGGGTTATCGTACGGGTCCATATATAGAGAGATGGACTTCGCGCCTTCGAAGCTCAAGCCGTCTCGTGTCAATGCGATGCAAGCCACTGGCACAGGCGTTGCTGTGTGCTCCCTTATTCAAGGGGGAGTTGTGCCAATGCGCACCAAATGGAACATCAAGAGTTCCGGCCTGACAGTGCCGATGGCCTCGGCGGCCGTGCTGTTGCTCGCCCTTCCCTGCCAGGCGCAGCAAACCTCCGGTCGCAATCTGGGACAGCTTCAAGCCGGATATGGCGGCTCGCGCTACACCACCGCCACAAGCGCCACGGGCAGCACCCGGGATTCCAATGGCAACCGCCTGATCGTGGACGGCATCATCCAATCCGGTGCCAGCAGCTACCAGCAATCATCCGGTGGAGTATCGGCTGGGAGCCAGATTTCACAAGGCGGTCGGGATGGAACGGCCATAGGTGGCGCGACGGCCATCGGCAACAATCTGAATGTCGTGGTTCAGGGCAACCACAACACAGTCATCGTCCGGTCCAACCAGACCAACACAGGCAATATCACCGCTGGCACGGTGCTGAACGGAAGGCTGGTGTTCCAGTGAGTGCAATAAAGAGAAAAGCTGTGCGCGGCGTCGCGGCTGCTGGCTGTACGGCCCTGTTGCTGGCGGGCTGTGTCAGTCCGGTGGCCGGACCTTCGGGCCTGTACGCCCAGCCTATCGGAAACGCGCCGGTCACATCGAACCCGACGCCGTATTCGGACGCACTGTATTGTCTTGCCGATTATGCCCGCCGTTATGAGCTGCCCTCGCCGCGCATGGCTGTGGGCCGGATCAGCGATTATACGGGCACCATCTCTGCCGATGGCGGTCGCCAGATCACACAGGGCGCATCGCTCATGGCCAGCTCGGCCCTGGCCAAGGCCGGTGCGCGTCTGGTCGAACGCTATGACACCTCGGTTTCCGAGCTGGAACTTCGCTATGCCAATAACAGGCTGATAGGCAACAGTGCCGTCGATCCGCAGGATCCGGGTTATCGCCGCATCCTGGCCGGACAGGTTCCTGGCTCGGATTTCTATCTGGTCGGTGGCATTACCGAGGTAAACTACAACATCCGGTCCGCCGGTTTCGACGTGGCCGCAGGCCAGGTGAAGGACAATGGCGGCTCTGGCCTGATCAATGGCCGCGTCTTTGTGATGAATGTCGCGATCGACCTTCGACTGGTGCAGACCACCACGCTGGAAGTCGTCGATGTCGTTTCCTACCAGAAGCAGATCGTCGGCCGCGAGATATCGGCGGGCGTTTTCGACTTCCTGAACGGCAATGTCTTTGATGTCTCCGCCGGAGGCAGCGGACTGGAGCCTGTGCAACTGGCCGTTCGCGCGCTGGTCGAGCGTGCCACCATCGAGTTCATGAGCAACCTTTACGGTGCACCCGGACCCGACATCTGCCTGAACCCTTCCAATGATCCGCTGGGTGGCCGTCCCACCTATGCCGCCTATCCGACAACGGACGATCGCTATGGCCCGACACACGCAAACAACACTGGTGGCAGTCGCGTGGCTCGCGGGGTGCGCCGCAGCGGCGAATAGCACGCAGGCTCAAGACGGACAGGCACGCTCGTTCCCCATCGTTCTGAACGAGCAAATCCAGTTCGGTGATGTCTTCGCCGGACAGCGGCTCAATGTGGTTGTGGCCCGCCAACAGATAACGGTTTCGGACACCGCACTGGGCAACCGTGTATCCGGTGGCTCTGTCGGTCAGGACCTTTACGTCCAAAACCGCCAGTACCAGCACGGCGTAGTCTCCGCTGACACCGCCCTCCACATAGAAGACGAGGCGTCGGGCCGTCTCACCGTCGTCACCCAGGCCAGAGGCAATGAAGCGTCTGTGGCGGCCAACCATGCCGAACTGGCCCTGGACAGTGACCAAGCCAGCTATGGCTCGGTCAGGGCCAGCGTCGCTCTGGAAAACGACAGCGCCAATCTGACCGGGGGCAGTCGTATCGCCACGGCGGCCTATGCCAATGCCCTGACCGCGGGCGGCCAGAACACGCGCGTCACCGGCTCCATCCAGCAAAGCGCCTCGGCTGACACGGTCGCACAGACCTATGCTCCGGCGCGCTATGTGCCCGGCACAAGCCATTTTACGGCCGAGGCCACCGCCAATACGGCTATGGTCACATCAACGGGGGCGTCGTCCCAGAATCTGGCTGTGCGCCAGACCGCCGAAGGCTGGGTGGGAGCCGAAGCCGTATCGAGCGCCGCAAATGCCTGGAACAGCAGCACCACCGCCGTGGCCGGTGCCAACCGCCTATCGACACTTAATGCGGGCGGATTGCAGGTGGTTAGTGCCGAACAGATCAATACGGGCAGCGTGCAAGGCCGCACCAGCACCTATGCCTATGATTACGGGGATCTGAGATCGATCGCCGAGGGTGCCGCCAACACCGTCATTGTCGGCAATCAGGACATCTGGGTGGAAATCGACAATAACCAGCTCAACTCGGGCGGGGTCATGGTCGAGGCCGAGCTGAGCGGGCACAATGGCTATGACGCCTATGTCGGAGCCAATGCGAGCGGCAATACGGTCACGGCCTATGCCTGTTCCGAATGCGCCGGATCGGTCAATGCGAACTCGGTACAGGTCAACCACGGTGCCGTCACCGCAACCGCTGTCACCAATCTGTCCGGGCAGAGCCGCGCCGTTATCACCGGCACAACAGCGACCGGTAACAACGCCAGTTTCTACGTTACCCGCACCGGAAACTGACGACGTCAAAGGGGGGGTCAAGGGCTACGCGAGCGACCAATGATAGACGAACATTACATTTCGTTAAGTTGATGGCCGCAACTTCGCCCTTAGACCGGTAGGCGAGAAAAACCTGAACACGCAACCGTCACGCGTCTTCATACCCCCATCCCCCTTTGACAGGAGCAGTCCCTGCCATGACGTCACACCGCCGCGCAATTCTTCCGGCTGTATCCGCACTCGCGATTCTGACGGGCGCAGGTCTACCCGTAATCGCCTATGCCAACGCTCCTGCCGCTGCCGCACAACAGCAAACCCAGGCCGGTCGTCCGTGGCCGCAGGACCGCAGCGATCTGAAGGCCGATGAGCGTCTGCGCTTCGGGCGCATGGACAATGGCATGCGCTATGTGCTGATGCGCAATGCGACACCGCCGGGTCAGGTCTCGCTGCGCCTCCACGTCAATGCGGGATCCCTGCACGAAACCGACGAGCAGCAGGGTCTGGCGCACTTTACCGAACACATGCTGTTCAACGGCACCGAGAACATTCCGGAAAACGAGCTTCTGCGCATTCTGGAACGTCTGGGCCTGCAGTTCGGCGCCGACACCAATGCGGCGACGGGTTTTGACGAGACCTTCTATCGTCTTGAACTTCCGCGCGGTAACGACGAAACCATCGACGCCTCGCTGCGCATCATGCGCGAGCAGGTTTCGCGGGCTCAGATGGACATCGACGCCATCAATGCAGAGCGTGACGTCATTGTCGGCGAAGCGCGTACCCGCGACACGCCAGCCCTTCGGTCCCTAAAGGCCCAACTGGCGCTTCTGGCCCCGGGACAACAGGTTTCGCGCCGCCTGCCGATTGGCGATCTGGACGTTATCCGCACCGCGCCGCCGCAGCGTTTCATCGACTTCTACCGCGCCTATTACCGCCCCGAGCGTGTGACCTTCGTGGCGGTCGGTGACTTTGACGTCGATGCGATGGAGGCCAAAATCCGCGGTCAGTTCGAAGACTGGCGCAATACCTACCCCGATGGCCCCGAACCGGATCGGGGCGTCGCCCAGACGCGTGAACCGCAAGCCGCAATCATTGTCGAGCCGGGCACCCAATACTCGGTCAGCCTGTATCGCATCCGCCCGTACATGGAGCGCATCGACAACCAGCAACTGCGTCGCGAGAACGTACTGCGAAACATCGGCCTGGCCGTTCTGAACCGCCGCCTTGGTGAAATCTCGCGTCAGGACAATCCGCCGTTCAACGGTGCGGGTGCCGGAAGCGGCGCTTTGGTGAAATCGCTGGACAGCGGTTCGATCACGGCCAACTTCAACCCTGGCGGCCTACAGCGCGCGCTCGAAACCATCGAGCAGGAACAGCGCCGCATGATCCAGTACGGCCCGACCGAAGCCGAGATCCAGCGCGAAATCGCCGACATCCGCACCGGACTGGAAAACTTCGCCGCTGCCGCCAACACCCAACAGACGGCGGCTCTGGCCGGCTCGATCCAGTCGCGCCTGCACGGTGAGACGGTACCGACTTCGCCCGCGGATGATCTGGCCTTCTTCAATCAGGTCACCAGTGACATCAAGGTCGAGGACGTCAAAGCCCAAACCGCAAAAGCCCTCGACGGCAGCGGCCCTCTTGCCCTTGTCACCGCCCCTGCTGCCATCGATGGCGGCGAGGCCGAGGTCGTTCGCATTCTCGAAGCCAGCCAGAAGGTTGAAGTCCAGCCGCCTGCCGCCGCCGCTGCGGCTGAATGGCCCTATACCGCCTTCGGTACACCGACCGAACCTGCCGCGACCAAGACGTTCGAACAGGCCGGTGCCACCCTTTACACCTTCCCGAACAATGTCCGCCTGATCTTCAAACAGACCGATTTCCGCAAGGACCAGATCATGGTCTCGGTCGAGACGGGCCTTGGTGATCTGGGCTTGCCGAAAGACCGTTTCGATCCGCTCAATATCGCCCCTTCGATCTTTACCCTGGGTGGCCTGGGCAGGCTGACGGTCGACGAGATGAACCGCGTGCTGGCAGGTAAGACCTATGGCGCGGGCATGAATGTCGGCACCGAGGAAGTGACCCTTACCGGCAGCACCCGCCCGCAGGACCTCGAACTCCAGCTTCAGGTTCTGGCCGCCTTCTTCACCGATGCCGCCCTGCGTGGCGCACCGCTGGAGCAGATCAAGGCCATCTATCCGCAGATTCTGGAGCAGACCCGCGCCACGGTCGGCGGTGCCATGTCGCTGGATGCCGCCCCCATCCTCGCAGGTGGTGACCGTCGCGCGACCCAACCGACCCTTGAAGAGGTCAACGCCCTGACCGCCGAGGCCATCAAGGCTTCGTATGAGCGCGCCGTATCGCAAGGTCCCATCGACATCACCGTGGTCGGCGATATTTCCGCCGAGGCCGTAGTGGCGGCTGTCGGCAAGACTTTCGGTGCCCTGCCCACCCGCTCCGCACTGCCGCAGGCCACCCCTGAGTCACAGACGCGCAGCCTGCCGCAACCGCGTACCGAGCCGTATCGCTTTACCCATACGGGCAAGCCGGAACAGGCGGGCGTGGCCATTTACTGGGCCGGCACCGATGCTCTGGGTGACCGTCGCGAATCCCGCCTGGTCGGCCTGATGACACAGGTTCTGGAACTGCGCGTCATGGAGGAAATCCGTGAGAAACAGGCCCTTACCTATAGCCCCGGCGTGAACTCGACGGCCTCGCCCACCTACCCCGGCTATGGTTACATCACCGTATCGGGCGATGTGGACGCATCAAAGATCGACGCCTTCCGCGCCGCCGTGGACAAGGTGGTGGCCAGCTTCGCCGAAACGCCGGTGACCGAGGACGAGCTGAACCGCGCCCGCGCCCCGATGATCGAGGCCCAGCGCCGCTCACAGGCCGCCAATGGCTTCTGGCTCGGCGGCCTCAGCAGCCTGCAACGCTATCCCGAACGCGAGGCACTGATGCTGAACTACATCCCCACGCTGGAAAGCTTCACGCCGGCCGATGTTCAGGCAGCGGCGCAGAAATATCTGCGCAAGGACCGCTCATGGTCCTTCGAAGTGGTCCACGCCGGCCAGTAATCGGCCCGAAACAAAAAGGCCCCGGAAATATCCGGGGCCTTTTCCTTTGTGGATGGTGTGCAAGGTCAGAAGACCCGACCACCCACGCCCCCGTCCATCATCATCATACCCGAGCTGGAAAGGCTGCGTTCGACAACCTCCTCGCGGTATTCTGTGATGGTCTCCTCTCCGCGCAGCACGATATCCTTTGTGCCGGCCCCATAGCGGCGCAGCAGCGAACGTTCGTTACAGTCGCGCTCGCGTTTTTGCGGACGGCACTGGATGACCTTTCCGCCGTACCAAAGCGCCTCGCCTTTTTCGCAGATAACCGTTTCGGATGGCCCGCCATCCAGATCGATCTTGGTCCATTGCAAACGGGTTCCCGGAATGCAGCGATAGACCTCGCCCTCATAGGTTTCCAGAACCTCGCGGCCCGGCCGGACCTGAGAGGCAGCATGCGGCACACTGCGGTCATCGACGCAGACCGCCTGCAGGCGATAGCGTTTCTCCCACGAGCGCGTGCTCGTGAAAGGCACACGCACCCGCTCGGAGATCATACCCTCAACCGCCAGACCCGATGCCGTCATCGGATAGGGCTGATCGACGTTGAAATAGGCTCCACCACCGCCCGCGACGATGACGCTCGAGGCCGCCCCCGCACCGGCGCGACCATAGGCCCGCGCCCTTGCTTCGGCACCTGCCGTCGCCTGGGCGGAGTTGATGTTGACGTTCACATTGACAGAACCGCCCGCGCCGCAGCAGGGCGGCGTTACGGGCGCGCAACCCTTGCCTGCGCAACCGTGATACGGGGGCACAGGCGGTGGCGGTGGTGGCGGCGGCGGCGCACAGGTCCGGCAGCCGCCATCTCCGGCGACAGCCCATCCGGCCGCCAGCCAAAGACCCGCAGCAAGGGCCGATGCCCCGATTGTTCCTACCCATGCTCGCATGATGCGCCCCTCAACAGGTGTCGCATCCCTGTGATGCAAGTCGCAGGCCGCAAAATATCACCCGACAGGCGCAAGACCTGTTCCGCCTTGAGGCATGCAACGCCCGGGCGTGTCTTTATGGCACAACCGACGTTAGATTTCGGTCAGGTCGCGGGCGAAGCGTTTCCAGTTCTCGACATAATGAAGGGCCGACATTTTAAGGCCCGTCACCGCCCCCTCGTCCAGTTCGCGCACGACCTTGCCGGGTTGGCCCATGACCAGCGAATTGTCCGGAATGACCTTGCCTTCGGTGATCAGGGCATTGGCACCGATCAGACAGTTCCTGCCGATCTTGGCCCCGTTCAGCACCACCGCGCCAATGCCGATCAGGCTGTTGTCGCCGATCTCGCAGCCGTGCAGCATCGCCTTATGGCCCACGGTCACACCCTCACCGATCGTCATCGGATAGCCGATGTCGGTGTGCAGGATGGAAGCTTCCTGAATATTGGTATTGCGGCCGATAACGATGGGATCGTTGTCCCCACGCACGACCACATTGAACCACACGCTTGCCCCTTCCATCAGCGTGACATTGCCGATGACCGTGGCATTGGGCGCGATCCAGTATTCACCGGCGACGGGCAGTTTCGGGCTGGCATCTCCAAGACGATAGACACTCATCGGTTCTTCACTCCGCCGTTGCAATTTCTTCTCTTTAACACTCGCCTAACCACGTTACAGTCAGAGTGTTGTAGCGATTCGAAGTGCTATTGGTCCTTCGTATCCGAAGCCGGATCAAGCCCGGTCCGGTCTACGCTGGAGAATGCGTTTGACGTGTTCGGTACCAGTTGGTTGTCGGCCTATCGGCATTTGCCGCGGCACCCCTACGGCTGATCCCGGAGACGGCATCTCGCGCACTTCCGCCCTGCCTACAATGCACACGTTCAAGGCGATCCCGTTCGGGTTCGCCTTTTTTCTTGCCCGGAGGCATCCATGTCCAAGCGTTCAGCCATGAAGCGTCAGGTCCGCGAAGGTGTTCTGGATCCACGCGAGTTCTCACAGGATGCCAAGGTACGGCGGTTGCCAAACCATGCGGGGTGGTCGCCCTACCCTTCGAATGACGAGCGCGAGCAGGGCTATCTGAAAACCCTGAAACCCAAGTCCGACGGTCAGGCCCAACTGCTGCAAGCCATCGACCGCTATAACCTCGTCACCGCGCTCGGCCCCGCAGGGACGGGCAAGACCTATCTGGCCATCGCCAAGGCGGTAGAGGCTCTTGAGGCCGGAAAGGTCGGGCGTATCGTGCTGTCGCGCCCCGCGGTCGAGGCGGGCGAATCCATCGGCTTCCTGCCGGGCGATATGGAAGACAAACTGGCCCCCTACCTGCGCCCGCTCTACGACGCGCTATCGGACCGCCTGTCGATGAAGCGGGTCAAGGCCCTGATGGCCGAGGGGCTGATCGAGATAGCGCCCGTCGGCTATATGCGCGGGCGTACGCTGAACAACGCCTTCGTGGTCGTGGACGAGGCCCAGAACTGCACCTACGTCCAGCTCAAGATGCTGCTCACGCGGCTGGGGTGGCATTCCACAATGGTCGTCACGGGTGACCCGCACCAATCGGACCTTCTGCCCGGTGTCTCGGGTCTTGGCGACATCGCCGAGCGGTTGGAACAACTGGAAAGCGTCTCTGTGATCCGTCTGGCCGAGCGTGACATCGTGCGCCATCCGCTGGTCGCAGAGATGATCGGCGTCCTCTGACACCATCCGGTCAAAGCAAAAGGCCCGCCGATCCGGCGGGCCTTTTTTATTACATCACCTTGGCCAGTGCCTCGGCATCCGTAGGCTTTTCCTTCGGGACAGGCGGTGCCGGGGGCAGACGTGGGCCCAGCCTGTCGATCATCGCAAAGACAAACGGGTTCAGCGAAATCGACAGCAGGGCCGCCGCGAGGATCAGATCATGCGTCTCCCGCGCCAATGCCCCCATCTGCATGGAGATGGCCGCCAGAATAAATGAAAACTCGCCGATCTGGGCCAGCGAAGCCGCCACCGTCAGACTGGTCGCACGGTCCAGTTTGAATGCCGTCGTGATCATCAATGCGGCCAGCGACTTGCCGATGATGACGATGAACACCACCCCTAGCACCGCCCACGGTTGGTTCAGCACAACCTGCGGGTCGAACAGCATGCCCACCGACACAAAGAACAGCACGGCAAAGGCGTCTCTCAGGGGCAGTGAACGCTCGGCCGCGTTGTGCCCCAGTGGCGTCCCGTTCAGCACAAGGCCCGCCACAAAGGCCCCCAGCGCGAACGACGCCCCGAACACGGCGTAGGCCAGCCATGCAATACCCAGCGCAATCGACAGGACGCCCAGCGTGAACAGCTCGCGCGACTTGGTATGGGCGATGCGAACCAACAGCCACGGCAGGACTTTCGCCCCCACCACAAACATCAGCAGTACAAACAGGGCGACCTTGAGCAGGGTCCAGCCCACACTGCCCGCCATTGCACCGGCACTAAGGATCTGTCCGTCCGACCGTACCAACAGCGGCAGCATCACCAGGGCGACAACGATCACCAGATCCTCGACGATCAGCCATCCCACGGCGATCTTGCCGATTTCGCTCTTCACCTGTTTGCGCTCTTCCAGCGCCTTGAGCAGCACAACGGTGGATGCCACCGACAGGGAGAACCCCAGAAGCGAAGCTTCAAGATTCCCCAGCCCCAAGGCAAAACGGCCCAGCGCCCAGCCCATAAGCGACGCCGCCGCTATCTGCACCAGCGCACCCGGCAAGGCGACCTTGCGGACCTGCATAAGGTCTTTCGGCGAGAAGTGCAGTCCTACCCCGAACATCAACAGGATCACGCCGATTTCGGCCAGCTGCGGTGCCAACTCCGTATCGGCCACATAGCCCGGTGTAAAAGGCCCGACCACGACACCGGCTATCAGATACCCCACCAGAGGCGACAGTCTCAGTCGATTGGCCAACATGCCGAACACAAAGGCCAGCACAAATCCCCCGACTAAGGTGACAATCAGACTGTCAGCGTGGGGCATCGGCACTCCGGATTACAATGGGATATGGGGGCACCTGACAATGAAGCGTCACGGTTGAGCCATCAATACAAATGATAGCCGAACCGCCACCTTCAACCCCCTTATCGTCCGTCAGGCATTTTTATAGAGAGCGGCGGGGGGAAGCCCCGGCAAGTCCACCTTGGACATCGGCACCGCGGGCCGGTCCATATCCACGCCCAGAGCGTCATAGGTGGCCTGACTGGAAAAGCCGAAGGGCTCGGCGTCCGCATTGTCATAGACATAGTAGATGGCGCTGACGCCGGTCATATAGGCCGCCGCCAGACACATCGGGCAAGGCTGGCCGCTGGCATATAGAACCGCGCCGGACATGTCGGTCGTTCCCATGTCGGCCCCGGCCTTTCTCAAGGCCTCCATCTCGGCATGGGATGACGGGTCATGAATGGCCAGCATGCGGTTCACCCCCGTCGCGAGAAGCTGTCCCTCGCGGACCAGAACGGCCCCGAAGGGCCGGCCGCCCATAGCGACATTCTCCATCGCCAGATCGACGGCCTGATCCAGCCATTTCCGGTGCCCGTCTGTATCGGTCATTTCACATCCTCCAAGTGGCATACGGAGAATTAAGGCCCCAGCCTGCCTTCGGCTCCACACATCGGGTGCGGGCCGCAGGCTGTTCCAGAAGGTGCAGCATGCGCCCTTCCGGAAACCGTTCGCTCTTCCTAGGTTTGGGATCCGCGATCTCCAAAAAGGCACAAGTACATGCGTAGCGAACACTCGATCACCGTCGATGGTATCTCCATTCCGCAGCTGGGCTTCGGTACATGGCAGTTGAAGGGCAATGACGCCCGCCGCATGGTCGCCGAGGCCCTGCGCATCGGTTATCGCCACATCGACACCGCCTTCATCTATGACAACGAAACCGAGGTCGGTCAGGGCATCAAGGATGCGGGGATCGCACGCGAAGACTTCTTCCTGACGACGAAGATCTGGGTCACCAACCTGACCCGCGACGCCCTGCTGAAACAGGCCGAGGAAAGCGCCGAGCGTCTGGGCTCCACGCCCGACCTTCTTCTGCTGCACTGGCCCAAGCCTCAGCCGGAGCTCAGCGAGACCATCGCCGCCCTGAACGAGGCAAAGGAACGCGGCCTGACCCGTGCCATCGGCCTGTCCAACTATCCGTCGGCCCTGTGGCAAAAGGCGCAGGATCTGTCGGCGGCCAAGCTGGTCACCAATCAGGTCGAATACCACCCGCTGCTGACCATCAACGCCCTGAAGACCAAGGCCGCCGAACTCGGCGCCTCGCTGACGGCATGGTCCCCTCTGGCGCGCGGCAAGGTTCTGGACGAACCCGTCGTCCAGGAAATCGCCCGAAAGTACGGCAAGACCGCCGGTCAGGTCACACTGCGCTGGATCATCCAGCAAGGCCTGATCGCCATTCCCAAGACCGCCAATGAAGCCCGCGCCCGTGAAAACTTCGACATTTTCGACTTTGCCCTGACCGAGGACGAAATCGCCCGCATGGCGGCACTGGCCAACGATTTCCGGGTCGGTGACCACCTCGATCCCGCCTTCCAATGGGACGCTGACTAAAATCGCTCCCGAGCGCGTGATTGGACGAAACCGCCAATCACGCGCACCTTTCCAACTCACCAGTATGGGCTGAACCTGAAAACAGGCTGCCGCGCGTACCCTGAAGCGACTGTTCTGGGAGGGACGTCATGGGTTCGGTACTAGGTTTTCCGACGGCTGATCCCGTCGATCTGATTGTCGGTGCCAGGGTCAGGCGCTGGCGCGACCGCCGCGGCATGGAGCGCGAGGAACTGGCCGCTATGCTGCATCTCAGCGCCGCCGATATACGCATGATCGAGGCGGGTCGGCGGCACCTGAACAGCGCCGAACTGGATGCCGCCACCCGGGCCCTTCGGCTGCCGATCTGGGCGCTGGTTGCCGACACTCCGGCCCACTGACGCAAAGCCACAGGTGACAGACGGTGCAATGCCGCCTAATCCACGGCTATGGCCTACAAATCCCTCCGCGATTTCATCGAACAGCTGGAAGCACAGGGCGAACTGGTTCGCGTCTCCGAACCGGTTTCCACCGTGCTGGAAATGACCGAGATCCAGACCCGTCTGCTGCGTAACGGCGGACCGGCTGTGATCTTTGAAAAGCCCGTCATGCCCGACGGCTCGGTCAGCCCCATCCCCTGCCTCGTCAACCTGTTCGGCACGGTCAAGCGCGTGGCGATGGGCGTGACGCTGGAAAACAAACAGCGCACCACCACGCAGGAACTGCGCGAAGTGGGCGAACTGCTGGCCTTCCTGAAAAATCCGGTCCCGCCACGCGGTCTGGGCGAAGCGATGGAAATGCTGCCGCTGGCCAAGACGGTCATGTCCATGCGCCCCAAGACCGTGAAGAAGGCTCCGGTTCAAGAGGTCGTCCTGACCGGCGATGACATCGACCTGACCAAGCTGCCGATCCAGTCGTGCTGGCCGGGCGAGCCCGCCCCCCTGATAACTTGGGGCCTCGTCGTCACCAAGGGCCCGAGCGACGACCGCGAGGATGATTTCAACCTCGGCATCTACCGCATGCAGGTGCTGGGCAAGGACAAGACCATCATGCGCTGGCTGGCCCACCGTGGCGGTGCCCAGCACTATGCCCGCCACAAGAAGGCCGGCAAGCGCGAGCCCCTGCCCTGCGCCGTCGTTCTGGGTGCCGACCCCGGCACCATTCTGGCCGCCGTTACCCCCGTGCCGGAAACCCTGTCGGAGTATCAGTTCGCTGGCCTGATGCGCGGCGAGAAGGCTGAGCTGGTGCCGTGCAAGACCGTGCCGCTGATGGTGCCTGCCCAAGCCGAGATCGTGCTGGAAGGCCACGTCCTGCTCGACGAGCATCACCCCGAGGGGCCGTACGGCGACCACACGGGCTATTACAACTCGGTCGAGACCTTCCCGGTGTTTCAGGTCACCGCCATCACCATGCGGAAAGACCCGATCTATCTGACCACCTTCACCGGCCGCCCGCCGGATGAACCGTCGGTGCTGGGCGAGGCGCTCANNGCCAGTTCATGTACACCAAGTGGATCATCGTCGTGGACCACGACGTCAACGCCCGCGACTGGAAGGATGTCATGTGGGCCATCTCCACCAAGATGGACCCCGCCCGCGACATCACCGTGATCGAAGGCACCCCGATCGACTATCTGGACTTCGCCTCGCCGGAAAGCGGCCTCGGCTCCAAGATCGGTCTCGACGCCACCGACAAGTGGGAGCCCGAGACCAAGCGCGAATGGGGCGAGGTCATCAAGATGGACGAGGACGTGATCGAGCGCGTCAACGACATCTGGGACAGCCTCGGCCTTCCGGGCGACAGGACGCCCATCTGGAAGAAGTCCTGACCAAGGTCGAAAGGGAGCGCCCGATAGGCGCTCCCTTTTTCGATCGAGCCCCCCTGTAGTCCATAGGCTTACGTTCAACCGATAACTGTGATCTTTGTCAGTTATCGATCGATAGCCATTTCTGGATAGACTGATGACCCTCAAGCTGTTGCGCCACACGACCGGCCTGTCACTCGCCCTACTGATGGCAGGCTCGGCGCTTTCCGCCACAGCTCATGTCGTCTCCGCCTTCGACGCCCCCGCAATCGAACAGGAAAGCGATGCGGTCAGCCCCAATCCGGCGCACGATCCGCAGTATGTGCTGGCCAATCTGACCGAGGTTTCCCCCTTCAACCTTAGCTTTGTCATTGCCGACGAATGGAAGAAGGGAAACAGGCTACGCGCCTCTTTCTGGTATTACATCTGGCAGATCCGCACCGATGCGTGGGTCACGGGCGTGGACGAGGTGGGCTTCTCCTTCTATCGCAACTCGATGAGCGACGAGATGGGCCGCACCATAAACACCTGGATCATGGCGGACCCCGCCCTGATGCGTGACACGGCCCAACGCGCCATCGCCTATGAGGCCAGACTGCCGCTGTCGAACATGCGTCCCGATGAGATGAACGAAGCGGACTGGTTGGCCATTATCACCAAAGCCCGCTCTGACTACGCCGCCGAGTTCCGTGAAGTCTTTGCCGAAATGTCGGACGAAGACATCCGCACCGCCCGCCAGCAAAACGGCCTGCCCGTTGGCACGCCCGCCGATATTGGCGCACCTCTGGATGAGGATTGGCGATAAACCTGCCCAATGCCCCAATGACATGGTCATCGGGGCTTTTTTTATGGACGCAAAACACCCTAAGGTCGCCGCAATATTGTCGCCTGTTGGAGGGGTTCATGCGGCACGTCACGCTCGCGGCCCTAGTCGTCGCCCTAATATCGAGTCCTGCCATGTCCGATACGTCGATCACCAATCACGCCCCTTGGGATCAGGAATTCCTGCCGCCCGCGCCCCAGTGGAACGGTGCCTCGCGCGCCCTGCTGCGTCCGGCCAGCGATCCGTGGGCCTCGGGCTTTGAACAGGACGCCGAACTGAACTTCAGCCCGAACTACGTCGACACCCGCGCATGGTTCGACCGTCTGGACGCCGCCTCCGACCTGATCCGCATCGAGAGCTTCGGCACCTCGCCGGAAGGCCGCGATATCTACGCCGTCATCGCCTCCAAGGACGGCGCGCAGTTCGATCCGGCCAAGCCCACCGTGCTGATCCAAGCGGGCATCCACCCGGGCGAGATCGACGGCAAGGACGCGGGCATGATGCTGCTGCGCGACATCGCCTTCTACGGCAAGGACCACCTGCTGAACGGCGCCAACCTGATCCTGATCCCGATCCTCAGTGTTGACGGTCACGAACGCTCGGGCCGCTACTCCCGTCCGAACCAGCGCGGTCCGCGCATCCAGGGCTGGCGCAACACCGGCACCAACCAGAACCTGAACCGCGACTATCTCAAGCTGGACCAGCCCGAGATGCGCGCGGTCCGCGGCCTGATCCTCAAATACAACCCCGACATCTACGTTGACGTCCACGTTACCGACGGCATGGACTACCAGTACGATGTCACCTTCGGCTTCACCGGCGAGGACGATACCTTCACCCGCTCGCCTGCCATTGCGAAATGGCTGAACGACAGCTTCAAGCCGCCGCTCTACAAGGCGCTGGAAGACAACGGCCACATCCCCGGCGAGCTTGTTTTCGGCATCGACGACGATAACCCCCGCGCGGGCCTGAACGACGGCGGCCTTGGCGAACGCTTCTCCAACGGCTGGGGCGACGCCGCCCACATCCCGACCATCCTGATCGAGAACCACAGCCTTAAGCCGCACGACCAGCGCGTGCTGGGCACCTATGTGTTCATCGAAGAAACCCTGAAGGTCATGGCCGAAAAGGTGGCCGAGGTGCGCGCCGCCATCGCCGCCGACCGCGCCCTGCGCCCCGACGTTGTCCTGGCCAATTTCGTACAGGTCGAAGAGCCGACCGAATATGTCCCGTTCAAGGGCATCAAATACGAAATGTACGAAAGCGCCGCCTCGGGCCGCAGGGAGATCCGCTGGCTGGGCGAGGCCGATCCGGAACTGTGGTCGATGCCGTGGTACGGCTCGCGCCCGACGCTGGAGCTGAAGCGCCCGAAGGCCTACTGGGTGCCCGCCTATCGCACCGACATCATCGAGCGTCTGGCCGCCTCGGGCGTCGAGATGACCCGCGTGGATACGCCCACCGCCGTTGACGTCACCATGCTCCGCCTCAAGGGCCCCAAGCTGTCGCAACGCGCCAACGAAGGCCACATCGAAGTGAAGATCGACGCAGTCGAGGAAGAGCAGACCCGCTGGACCTTCGCGCCGGGTTCGGTCCGCGTCTCCACCGACCAGCCGCTGGGGGACATTGTCATGCTGGCGCTGGAGCCCCAGTCCCGCGAAAGCTATTTCGCATGGGGCATGTTCCTGGAGGTACTCAGCCGCGTCGAATATATCGAGCCCTATGCCATCGCGCCGCTTGCCGACCGTATGATGGCCGCCGATCCGGCCCTCAAGGCCGAGTTCGAGGCCAAGCTGGCCGCCGAGCCGGAGTTTGCAGCCAATCCGCACGCCCGCCTCGGCTGGTTCTACGAACGCACGCCCTTCTATGACCAGCGCCACCTGCTCTACCCCGTGGCCCGCGAGAACTGATGATCGGATCGACCATTCAGTCCGCGGCCCTCTGGGGCGGAATACTGATCCTGCTGCTGTTCGTCCTGTCGGGCATGGCAGCGGGACGCCGCCGCACCTTGCGCATTCCCTATGGCGACGGCGGACAGAACGATCTGTCCGTCGCCGTCCGCGCCTTCGGCAATGCGACCGAATATATTCCGGCGGGTCTGTGCGGGCTGATCCTGCTGGCCTTCCTCGACACCCCGCCCGCCCTGATCCATCTGGTCGGAGCCCTGATGTTCGCCGGTCGCCTGATCCACGCCGGTGCTGTCCTCTACCTGCCGGGCCTCTCTCTGGCCCGCGCTGCAGGCATGACGCTAACGTGGCTCTCCATGCTCATCGCCGGGATCAGCCTGATCGCGTGGTCGGTGCTGTAGGCACGCGACGAGGCTTGGATCAGCCATGAGACAAGCTGCCGGTGTCTTTGCTCGATCCGTCCAAGGCGTATGGGATTTTCAGTTGCGGGCAGGCGACATCTAGCTAGGGTTGCATGATGAACGCGCAACGCCCCCTACCGTTGGCGACTGTCGCCACCCCCGACGCCGGATGATCCCGCAGCCGAAGCAAACGTTCCGCCAGACCTTTTGGCGCGACTTGACCGGGCAGAGCGATCGCTGGGGCCGTACCCTCGTACTGGCAGTGGTGGTCGGACGCCTGTCGTTTATGGCGCTGGGTGCGTCCATCGTACTGATAGCCGGAGAAGGTGCGTACGATAATTTCAGCGGCATCCCCGACGCACTCACTGAAGAATGGATTATTGCAAGCCTAGCGTTCGCACCTCTCATCGAGTCGCTGGCCATCTGTTTCGTCGTATGGCTCTTGGGTAATCACAAGGGTTTGGGGTGGCCGGTGTGGGCAACCAGCCTCGCTTGCGGGGTGCTGGCTGTTCCTTATCACGGGCTCAGCTTGGCATCGTTTGCCGTCTTCCCGTTCTTTTTCTTGATGGCTGCGATCCAGCATCACTGGATGAAACGAGGCAAGGGATGGGAGGGTTTTTGGCTAATCCTAGCGATTCATCTGGTAGCTAACGCACTGGGCCTAATAGCCATGGCTTTACTATGGCCCGAGCTCGCGTGACGGCGCGAGGAGTGCCTATGCGAACGCGAACGTCCGTCTCCCGGCACTGACTGACATTCTTAGTGCCCGCTATCCGCCCTGCTAACCCTCTTGAACAGTTGCGGTCGCAGGCGGGGTCGGCCATATCCGGTGCATGTCCGCATCGACGCCCTCCGCCTCGCCCGATCCTTCCATGCTGCATGATCTGGTCGCCGCCGCCCTCAAGGCCGGTGCTGACGCAGCCGAAGCCGCCACCGCCCGCCGCGCCTCTCTGGCCGTCGGCGTCCGCAACGGCGCACTGGAGGATGTCGAGCGCGAGGAATCCACCGACCTCGGCCTGCGTGTTTTTGTAGGCAAGCGTCAGGCGACGGTATCGTCCTCGGACCTGTCCGAGCCAACCCGTGGGCGCCTTGTCGAGCGGGCCATCGCCATGGCCCGTCTTGCACCCGAAGACCCCTATGCCTCGCTGGCCCCCGAAGAGCTTCTGGCCCGTGGCCCGCACCCCGAGCTGGACCTGTTCGACGCCAGCGGACGCTCCGCCGAACAGCTTGAAGCCGCCGCCGTCGCCGCCGAACACGCCGCGATGGCCGTTGAAGGCGTGTCGCGTTCCGAGGGCGGCGATTCCTCGTGGTCCTCGACCGAATGGCACCTCGTCACCTCGCACGGCTTTGTCGGCCAGTATCGCGGCAGCATGTTCTCGCTGGGCGCGGGCGTGATCGCCGAAAAGGATGGCGCGATGGAACGCGGCGGTGAAAGCCGTTCGCTGCGCCACTTCGCCGACCTGCCCTCCGCCGAAGAGATCGGCCAAAAGGCGGGCGAGCGCGCCGTGGCCCGCGTCGGGGCCCGCAAGATCGCCTCAACCACCGCTCCCGTCATTTTCGAGAACCGGATCGCCACTCAGGTCCTGTCGCCCCTGCTGGGTGCCATTGCCGGTACCGCCATCGCCCGTGGTTCATCCTTCCTGAAAGACAAGCTGGGCGAGATGGTCCTGCCGTCGGGCGTGGATCTGGTGGACGATCCGCATATGGTGCGCGGCCTCGGCTCCACCCCGTTCGATGACGAAGGCGTGCGCGTAGAAAAGCGCAATCTGGTCGAGGATGGCCGCCTGACGACGTGGCTGCTGAACACGGCTTCGGCGGCGCAACTCGGAATGACGTCCACAGGTCACGCCTCGCGCGGTCTGGTCGGCCCGTCGGGCGTGTCGGCCCACAACGTCCACCTGACGCCGGGCGAAGGCTCGCTGGACGACCTGATGGCATCGGCGGGCACCGGCCTGTTGATCACCTCCATGTTCGGCCCCTCGCTGAACGGCAACACGGGCGACTGGTCCGCCGGGGTTTCGGGCTTCTGGTTCGAGAACGGCCAGCGCGCCTATCCGGTCAGCGAAGTGACCGTGGCGGGCAATCTGGTCGATCTTTACGTCCGCCTGCAACGCGCGGGCGACATCGAATGGCGCAGCGCCTTCAACAGCCCGTCGCTGCTGTTCGACAAGGTGGCGATCGCCGGTAAATGACCTCGCTTGACCAAGACCTTGCCCTGATCCGTCAGGCCGCCTTCGACGCCGGCCAGATGGCGCTCGACTACCGCGATGCGGGGCTGAAGGTCTGGTCCAAGGAGAACGCCTCTCCGGTCACGGACGCCGATCTGGCGGTCGATAATTTCCTGAAAGAGCGCCTGCTGTCGGCAAGACCCGACTATGGCTGGCTGTCGGAGGAAACCGCCGACAGCACCGACCGCCTGTCCAAGAAGCGCATCTTTGTGGTCGATCCCATCGACGGGACGTCGGCCTTCATGCGCAACAAGCCGTGGTGGTGCACCCCCATCGCCGTTGTCGAGGACGGCGAACCCGTCGCCGCCGCCATCTATGCTCCCATGCTCGGCGAGATGTTCGAGGCGACGCTGGGCGGGGGTGCCCGCCTTCAGGGCCGCCCCATCACCGCCTCGGACACCCGCGAGCTGGAAGAGGCCGAGCTGCTGGCCGACGCCCGCCTGATGGAGGCGCGCGAGTGGGACGAGCCGTGGCCCCACATGAACTTCTCCAAGCGCAACGCCCTGGCCTATCGCATGGCCCTGGTGGCGGCGGGGGCCTTCGATGCCGCCATCGCCATCAGCCCAAAGTGGGACTGGGATGTTTGCGCAGGATCGCTTATCGCACAGGAGGCTGGCGCGGTCGTCAGTGACCACAAAGGCCACAAATGGCGATTTAATCGCCACGATCCGCGACAAACGAGCATGATTTGCGCCGCTCCGGCATTGCACCCGTTGATAATCCGGCGGACAGCGCCTATCCCGCTCACCTTCTGACCCCTCTCCTGTGCAATGGGCCCCTCTCCATGGCTGACAAGCTCGAAACTCAACTGCTTCACCTCGTCATCGGTGGCGAAATGCGTCACCCGTCGGAGCCGACCTTCCGCGACCTGAAGGAAGTCGAGTTCGTCGGCGCTTTCGGTTCGTACGAAGAAGCCAAGGCCGCCTGGAAGGCTCGCGCCCAGGCCACCGTCGACAACGCCCACATGCGTTTCTTCATCCTGCACGCGCACAAGCTGATCGATCCGCGCGGCGACGCATAAGCAACGATCAGAACTGATCCTGACAAGGGCGGCTGGGGCTAGGGCTTCAGCCGCCCTTGACGTATGGTGGGTCTTTGAACGGCAAGGAGGCCCATCATGAACATGCCCCCTCTAGGCGGCGAAGCCATTGCCGGTATCGTGTCGCTGTTGCTGGTGCTGGTGCTCTGGACCCGTTCCCTGCTGGCCAAGCGCGCCTCTGACGAAGCCTTGAACCAAAAGCTTCTGGAGCGGCAGGAACGGATCGACGCCGAACGCGCCCGGAACTCGGCGCCGCAGACACCGCCCCCGACCGATGGGGAAAACGGCCCCTGGGACTGATCACTCGCGGCAGAGTATCCGCTCGACCAGAAGATCGCCCCACCATTTGGAGCGGAAGGTCCGGGTCATACTGTCCGCGTCATAGGCATCGCTGTACATCCAGCTGATCAGGTCTATTCCCTTGGACTCGGCCTCGCTGACATAGGTTTCCAGCACCATGTCCAGCACCCCGGTCTTTCCCTCGCGGTTGTGCAGGGTCCGCCGTCCCAGCTCGGACTTGGCGACAGACATCGGCTGTCCAAGATGGAAATAGCGGTACAGCGCCGCCATCAGGCCCACGCGGTCCGCACCCGACTTGCAGTGGATCAGCACCGGATATTCGATCGTCTCGAAGAGGTGCTTGGCCTGGATGATCCTTTCCGGCGTCGGGGCATCGCGTGAATCAAGCGGCGCATTGATCAGGGTCAGGCCCAGCTTCTGGCAGGCGTCTTTCTCCAGCCAGTAATAAGGCTCATTGCGCGGGCCTCTCAGGTTTATGACCGTGCGGATACCCTGTCTCTTCCACCACGCCAGTTGACGCGGCGACGGCTGGTTGGACCGTACCATCTGTGCATCAACCCAGTGGGCATTTGTGAAGCTTGTACGCAGAAAGGCGTGGTCGCCCCAGAAATAGGACCACAAGACCTTGAATCGGCCATAAGGCGAGGACAGATCGGGAAACGACATAAGCGTCAGATAACCTTAACGAACGCTTCGGTCACTCTTTCCATGTTCCGCCCTGCAAGCCAAGGCGCTTGACTCACAGCCTTTACCGTCCGACCGAAGTATAATGAACAGCCCCGCAGACCAGACCGATACCCCACAGCCCCTGGGGCAACTGCTGAGGCGCCTGTGGCGCGACTATCTCTCGCATCACAGGGTTGCGTTCTTTTCCTCGATCGCCCTGGCTGTCTGCGCAGGCGGGCTGACGGCAGGACTGCTGCGTTTCCTTGAACCGGCCATCGATCTGCTGTTCCAGCCCCATCAGGGGCCTGTACGCTTTCTGCACTTCTTCACGGTTCAGCCCCAATGGCTGATCGCACTCGTCCCGGGCGTGATCATTGCCATTTCGATTGCCCGCTCCCTGACGATGGCAGGGCAAGCCGCCCTGGTGAACCGTCTGGGCCACGGCATTGTCGGCGACATCCAGAAGCAGCTGTTCTCGCGCATGATCAACGCCGACCTGTCGCGTCTGCGCAACCAGCATTCCGGCACCTTCGTCTCGTCGGTCCTGTTCGACGCCAACCTTGTGCGCGAAGCCTTCACCAACGGCATCGTCAACTATACCCAGAACGTGCTGATCGTCGTCGGGGTGATGGTGGCGATGGGCTTCATCGACCTGCCGCTGACACTGATCGTTCTGCTGGGCGTACCGGCTGTCACCCTGGTGATGCGCAAGTTCGGCAAGAAATCCCGTAAGGCTGCCAAGGGCGCAATGGCCGAAACCGAGGTTCTGTCCTCGGCCCTGATGGAAAACCTCGACGGCGTGCGCGTCATCAAGATCGAGAACCGCGAAAGCGCCGAAGAGGCCAATGTCGCCACCGTCATCGACCGCCGCCAGCGTCACGTCATCAAGGGTGCCGACAGCCGCGCCTATGCCGGGCCAGCCTCCGACATCATCGCCTATTCCATCGTCGCCGCCGTGATCGGCTATGCCGGCTGGAGCGCCAGCAAGGGCCAGATGTCGGTCGGTGGATTTGCCGCCTTCATCGGCATGCTGATGCTGGCGGGCCAGTCCCTGCGCCAGCTCTCCAACCTGACCACCGTCATGTCCGAAGGCATGACAGCGGCGCGCCGCCTGTTCCAAGCCCTCGATATCCAGCCGGAAATCCGCGAACAGTCCAATCCGGCTACCCTCGCCCCCGGTCCGGTCGAGATCGTTTTCGAGGACGTCTCCTTTGCCTATCGCACCGCCACGGGCGAAGTGCCGACCCTGCGCGGTGTGAACCTTCAGGTTTCGCCCGGCGAGACGGTTGCCCTTGTCGGCCCGTCCGGCGGTGGCAAGTCCACCATCCTCAGCCTGCTGCCGCGTTTCTATGACGTCACGGGCGGACGCATCACGGCCAACGGTATCGACCTGCGCGACCTAAGCCTGTCGTCCCTGCGTGACCATATCGCTCTGGTGACGCAGGAACCCTTCCTGTTCGATGACACCATCGCCGCCAACATCGCCTATGGCCGCGAGAACGCCACCGAAGAGCAGATCATCGAGGCCGCCCGCGCCGCTGCCGCGCACGACTTTATCTCGGCCCTGCCCAATGGCTACCAGACCCGCGTGGGCGAGGCCGGTGCCCGCCTGTCCGGTGGCCAGCGCCAGCGTATCGCCATCGCCCGCGCCTTCCTGAAGAACGCGCCCATCCTGCTGCTGGACGAAGCGACCAGCGCGCTGGACACCGAAAGCGAGGCCCTGGTCCAACAGGCGCTGGACCGCCTTATGGAAGGCCGCGCCACCCTGATGATCGCCCACCGCCTTTCGACCGTGCGCAACGCCGACCGCATCTATGTGATTTCGGCAGGCGAGATCATCGAACAGGGCACCCACGACGCGTTGATCGATCATGGCGGCCTGTATGCCCGTCTGGCCCGCCAGCAATCGCTGGATACCTATGCCCCGTCCCTGCTGCCTGACGAGACCGGCGCATGAGACCGCTTCGTAACCCCGTCATACAGCGCAGTATCGCCTTCCTCTTTTCGGAATGGCTGCGTTTTTGCTTCGCCACCACCCGTTGGACCCACGAGAACGAGCAGGTGGCCGAGGCGGTATGGGCGCAAAAGAACAAGGGCGTCTTGATTGCCTTCTGGCACTCACGCCTTGGCATCGCCGCCGCCTCGTGGCCGATGGATCGGGCCCAGCCCCCGCGCGCCATGATCTCGCTGTCCGCCGACGGCGAGTTCATCGCCAAGGCCGTAGCCCGACTGGGCATCCCTGCCGTGCGCGGCTCGTCCTCCAACAAGGACAAGCGCGAGGCCTCGAAGGGCGGTACCCAGGCCCTGCGCGACGGTCTGAAATATCTGAAATCCGGCGGCGGACTGGCCATCACGCCTGATGGTCCGCGCGGACCGGCGCGCCAGATGGCCGAAGGACTGCCGGTTATGGCCCGTATGTCGGGTGTGCCGGTGCTGATCCTCGGCGCATCGGTAAAGCCCGCCATCCGTTTGAAAAGCTGGGACCGCGCCCTTATCCCACTGCCCTTCGCCAAGGGGGCCATTGTATGGGACCGCGCGGATTTCCCGGAAAACGGAGACGTCACCGAAGTGGCTGAGGCCTGGACCGAGCGGCTGACCGCGGCCGAAGCCCGCGCTGATGAAATCACCGGATTAGAGCGCGTCTGACCGTGAGCTTCAGTCCCGCACTCATCGCCTACCGGCTGGCCACCAGGGTTCTGGAACCGATGGCCCCGCGCATGCTGGATGCCCGCGTCCGCAAGGGCAAGGAGCACCCTGCCCGCGTGGACGAGCGTCTGGGCATCGCCGGTTGCCCGCGCCCATCCGGTCCTCTGGTCTGGATCCACGGCGTCAGCGTCGGCGAGGCCCTGTCCATCCTTCCGCTGGCCGAACGCATCCGCAAGGACCGTCCGGATGTCACCGTCCTTGTGACCACCGGAACCCTGACCTCTGCAGAGGTATTGGCCCCGCGACTGGCCGAAGGGGTCATCCACCAGTTTGCACCCGTCGATACGCCCTCGGCAGTGCGTCTGTTTCTGGATCACTGGAAGCCGGACCTCGGCATTTTTGTCGAAAGCGAGCTGTGGCCCAATCTGATCTCGGCTTGCCGTGAGCGGCGTATTCCGCTGGCTCTGGTCAGCGCCCGTATCACCACCCGCACCTACGAAGGCTGGCAAAAAGCGCCGTCTATGGCCCGCAGTCTGATGGCGGCCTTCGACCATGTCTGGCCTCAGGATCAGGAAGGCAAGGATCGTCTGGTCGCTCTGGGTGCCCGCGTGGACGGCATGGTCAATCTCAAACTGTCTGGAGAGCCCCTGCCCTATGACCGTGCGGAGTTCTCGCGTCTGTCAGGGCTGATCGGCGACCGGCCGGTCATCGTCATCGCCTCGACCCACGAGAACGAGGAACGCGCTCTGGCCAAGGCGCTCAAGGGGCTCGCTCCGCGTCTTCTGATGATTGTCGTGCCGCGCCATCCCGAACGCGCCAGCGGCATTGTCGAAGAGCTTGAACTGGATGGCTGGAAACTGACGCGCCGAAGCGTGGGCGGCGATATCGAAGACGGTATCCAGATCTATCTGGCCGACACCCTGGGCGAACTGGGGCTGTTCATGCGTCTGGCCGATGTTGTCGTGCTGGGCGGTTCGTTCGCGCCCGCCCTCAGTGGCGGCAGCGTGGGGGGCCACAATCCGCTTGAGCCGGCCCGCCTCGGCAAACCGACCTTCAGCGGACCCGACGCCGCCAACTGGCAGCAGGTCAACCGCATACTCAAACAGTCCGGGGGCCTGGTCAGTGTTCTGGCCCCCGATGAGTTGCGCGACCTGATCCTGCCCCTGTTGGATAATCCGGACGCGGCCCGCAACATGGGCGAACGCGCCCGCAGGGCCGCCAACGAGGCCGCGGCCGGTCTGGACCGCCTGTGGGCCACATTGCAGACCCACCTTCCCCCCGCCCCCAAACCGGAGCGGAGACGCCCGCGATGAAGCTCAATACGCCGCGCTGGTGGTACACCCGCGACCGCAACCACGCGCCCGTCACCCGCATGGCCCTGAAGCCCCTGTCGTGGATCTGGTCCGCTGTGACGGCCCGCAGGATCGCCCGCACAACGGGATATGCCCCCGGCATACCGGTCATATCGGTGGGCAATGTCACGGTGGGCGGATCGGGCAAGACGCCCGTGGCGCGGGAAATCCTGCGGCTGCTGCGTGAACGAGGCGGCAATCCGGCGGCCTTGTCCCGTGGCTATGGCGGCAGGCTGGAAGGCCCCGTAACCGTGGACCCTGCTGTCCATTCGGCAAACGATGTGGGTGATGAGCCCCTGATGCTGGCCCGGGACGGCATGGCCATCATCAGCCGCGACCGGGCCGCCGGTGCACGCGCCGCAGTCGAAGCAGGGGCCGACGCCATCGTGCTGGATGACGGGCACCAGAACCCGTCCCTGCAAAAGACCGTCAGTCTCGTCATCGTGGACGGGGAAACCCGCAATGACGAATGGCCGTTTGGCGATGGCTCTGTCTTCCCTTCCGGTCCCATGCGTGAACCGCTGGCGGCCGGTCTGGCTCGTGCGGACGGTGTCATCATCCTGCTGCCTACAGACATGGACAGTGCCGACGCCGAACTGGTCGAGGTCTTTGGCGATCTGCCGGTATTCACCGCGCGTCTCAGGCCTGCCGCGCCGCCGCCACCCGGCCCCCAGGTCGGCTTTGCAGGCATTGCCAAGCCGTGGAAGGTTGAGCGTTCACTGATCGCAGCAGGTTGTGATCTAAAGGATTTTGTCCCGCTGGCCGATCACGCCGTACTGAGCGATGACCAGCATGAATTCCTGCTGGAGCGCGCCAAGCTGTTTGACGCCGGTCTGGTCACCACCGAAAAGGACTGGGTCCGTCTTGCCCCCGAAAGACGTACGAATATTCAAGCTTGGCCGGTACATGCACGCTTCGACAATGAGGCCGTATTCACCGATTGGCTGATTTCAAGAACGTGATCGACCAAACTTAAATTTACAATTTACCGTTTCTGTTAGGCACTACTACTCTCTCAAACCGTTATATTGGCATCCCCCCACTGACGCTGAGAGCAGATACATATGAAAATCGCGGTCCTCGACGATGATCAGGTCCAACTTCAGGCGATTTCTCAAATCGTGGAAAAGGCCGGTTATCGGCCCTCCACTTTTTCGCGTGGTCATGCTCTCATCTCGGCCCTGCGCCGCGACACCTTCGATCTACTGATCGTAGACTGGAACCTGCCGGACCGCTCGGGCATCGAGATTGTAGGTTGGGTGCGTGCAAACCTGACGCCGCCGCCGCCAATGCTGTTGGTGACCAGCCGCGTCGAGGACGACGATATAGTGGCCGCCCTGAATGCCGGTGCGGACGACTATCTGGCCAAACCGATTTCGCCGATGGTGCTGGAGGCGCGCATCCGTGCCCTTCTGCGCCGTGCGTATGAACATGTGGCTTCGCCCGCCGAGCGCGAGGTCTATGACGACATCGTCTTCAACGTCAGCACAACCACGGTCGTGCGCGACGGTGTCAGCATCACCATGACCCCCAAGGAATTCGCGCTGGCCCGCCTTCTGTTCCGCAACCTGCACCGCGCCCTGTCGCGGACCTATCTGCTGGAAACCATCTGGGGCAACGAACCGCACCTGAACAGCCGCTCGCTGGACATGCATATCTCGCGTGTCCGCAGCAAGCTGAACCTGCGCCCCCAGCAGGGATACCGCCTGACTCCGGTATACAGCTATGGCTACAGGCTGGAACGCTCCAACGCCGAGCCGGGTCAGGACACCGCTCCGCAGCCTGAATCCGTGGGTCAATAGCCCGCGCGCCTTGGCTCGATATTCAGACCGGATTGGCAAATACCCTGTGATCATGAGCAAATCGACAGTTGGACTTGGCCTGGCCCTGGTCCTGGCAGCGGCCCCCGCAACGGTACTGGCGCAATCCTCGTCCGAAGAGGGCGCGGGCGCGACCGCGGTACTGTGCGAAAGTCCGCTGTCCTATCTGGTCAATCGCGGCGACACCCTGATCGACATTGCCCGCAAATACCTGCGCAGCCCGAACGACTATCGACAGCTTCAGCGCGACAACCGCGTCGCCAATCCGCGCCGCATGGCGACCGGGCGGTCCCTCAGCATCGAACCCGCCCTGCTGAGAACCCGCGATGATCCCGCGCGCCTCGAAAGCTTTCGCGGGGAGGTACGGGTCGAGCGCAATGGCACAACGGTCAGCCCTTCGCAGGACGCCCTGCTGCGTGAGGGCGATATCATCAGCACCGGCCCCAGTGCCTTTGTGCGCATAGCCTTTTCGGATGGCACCCACACTGTGGTGCCATCGCAGAGCCGGCTTCGTCTGGAACGCCTCCGCCGCTTCGTCATCAACGATGCGCCCGACTACAGACTGGTCGTCGATCGCGGCCGTGTCGAAAGCCGTGTCTCTCCCAGACAGCGTCCCGGCGGTTTCCGCGTCATCACGCCAACCTCGGTATCGGCCGTCCGTGGCACCTCTTTCCGCGTCGCCTTTGATGAAACCACCGGCAGCACGGCGACCGGCGTATTGGATGGCACCGTCGCGATGGCGGACACCGCCCTGACCAATGCTGTCCTGCTGCCCGAGGGTCAGGGGGCGGCCCTGCGCCCCGGCCAGAGCGATCTGGTTGCGGTTCCCCTGCTGGCCGCGCCGGTCATGAAGGAAGACAGCACCCTCCAGACACGCGAAGAGATTGCCTTCGACTATACCGCCCCTGCTGACGCCCACTTCATCCAGGGCTATGTCGCCTCTGATGCGGGCATGGAAGACTTGGTCGCTGAGGCACGGACCTCCAATGGTCAACCGCTGGCTCTGGCAGACCTTCCAGAGGGGCAATGGTTCCTGCGTCTGACGGCCCTGTCCGCCGAGGGTCTTGAAGGACGCGCGCGGACCTTCAACTTCATCCGCGCCCGCAACAGCGTCGGCGGTCTGAGCCTGTCAAACGAACTGCTAGGCAAGACACGGTACTACCGTTTCAAATGGAGTGCAGGGGGCGAGGGCGAGGCGACGTTCCGCTTCCAGATCAGCCGCGCCAATGAGGACGGAGAGCCGCAGGGCCAGCCGCTCGTGGACAGTCCCGGCCTGACCGACACAGCCTTCAGCCTGACCGACCTGCCGCCGGGCACCTACAGCTGGCGGGTGGAAGGCACGCGTTACCGCTTCGGTCACCGTTTGTCGGCATGGTCCAATCCTGAAGTTCTGACCATCAACCGCTGACAGGCGCGGCCTTGTTCATCACCACTGGCCTATCATCCCCGCCCGACCCCGCCACGCGGCTGGGCGGACGTGTGCTGGTCGAGTGGTGCATCACAGCGGTGCTGGCCATCGCTCTGGTTGTCTGGCTCAGCCTCGGAGAAGTCACCCGACGCGGCGACAGCATTGTCTTCGACGCCATCAGCCATGCCAATGCCACGCAGGCCCATGACGGCATTGTTGTTATCGCCATCGATGATCGCAGTCTTGATGCCATTGGCGCGTGGCCGTGGCCCCGCAGCGTTCACGCCGGACTTGTCGATCGACTGAAGCAGATCGGCGTGCAAGCCGTGGGCTATGACGTATTGTTCGTCGATCCCACCGATGATGACGATGCCCTGGCCCGGTCGATACGCGAGGCTGGAAATGTCTATCTGCTGGCAGCCATCGACACACCGGGCTTCAATGGCAGACAAGCCTCCGTGAGCATGCCCGCCGGGGCGTTGGGCACGGCAGCGGCGGACATTGGCCATGCGGTACTGACACCCGATCAAGACGGCACAGTACGCAGCCTGCCCCTATGGGCCAGCGCCGACGGCATCACCTTGCCCCACCTGTCCCAGCTTGTCGCCAAGCAGGGCAATGTCGATACCCCCCCGCCCACGGGTGCCCCCGGTGACGGTCTTCTGACGTCACAGTTACGGACCCTGCGCTTTCCCGCCGGTGCCGAACCCTATCCGACGGTTTCCTTCGTCGATGTGCTGCGCGGCGAGGTTCCTGCCGGATTTCTCAAGGACAAACGCGTGCTGGTCGGTGCCACCGCACAGGGCATGGGGGATCGCTATGCCACCCCCACCAGCACGGAGGGTGCCCTCATGCCCGGCGTCTATATTGTCGCCACCCTGACGCAGGCCGTACTGGATGGTCGTTACATACAGCCCATCAACAGGAGCCTGAGCGCGATCCTGTCCCTGCTGCCTCTGGTGGTGATGCTGTCGGGGTTTTTATGGCTGCGCCCTGTCGCCAATACGGTTTTGGGTTTTGGCCTGATCGGTCTGACCCTCGGCATTTCCGCATACCTGCTGATACAGGGCGTTTGGTTCCCGCCGCTGGCCGCCTGTGCAGGGGTTATCGTGGCTTGGCCCTTGTGGAGCTGGCGACGGCTGGCGGCGACATACCGCTATATGCAGTCCGAACTGAACGACCTGCGCGCGGATACCGAAACCCACCATCTGTCGGCCCTGTCTCCCGGTGCCAAATGGCAGGCAGGCGACGAAATCGCCCGTCAGGTTCTGGCCCTCAGTTCGGCACTCAAACAGTTCCGGGACTTCAATCGCTACATCAACCAGTCGATCAAGAGCCTGCCCGATGCCGCTCTGGTCACCGATCTGTACGGTACAGTCCTGATCGCCAACAGGCGGGCGCGCGATCTGTTTGCGGCCATCGAACTGGAAGGCGCGCATCTGGACCATCTTTTCCAGACCCTCGGCCTGCGCGAATGGCGCAGTCTGATTGACGCCCAGCCCGGCATCCGCGACGAACTGCAACTGGCCGATGGCCGCGCTTTCCAGATCGCCATCGCGCAGTTGGTGGATACCGCCGAACAGTCTGCCGGTTTGATCGTGCGCATGGCCGATGTCACCCCGCTTCGCGCCGCCGAACGCGAACGGCAGCGCACCCTTCAGCTGCTTGGCCATGACATGCGCGCCCCGCAGGTCTCCATCCTGACCCTGCTGTCGAACGAAACCCGATCGCCAAAGATCGAGGACCAGATCCGCAAGAATGCCCAACAGACCCTGACCCTGGCCGAAGGCTATGTTCAGCTGTCACGCGCCGAAAACCAGATGTTGAGCTTCGGTGTGGCCAATCTGGGCGATCTGGTGACCGAGGCTTCCGATACGCTGTGGCCACAGTCTGCCGCCAAGGGGGTCGAGTTGGTGACCCCTGAGGATGATGAGGAATATCTGGTTGATGTGGATGCCGCCCTGATGCGCCGCGTCATCATCAACCTGTTGGACAATGCGATTCGCCACACCCCCACAGGCGGCCATGTGGCCTGTCAGCTGTCACGATGGGACGACAGGGTGCTTCTGGCCATCTGCGACGAGGGGCCTGGTCTGGATGCGGATATGCGGGGCCGCCTCTTCCAGCCCTTTGCCGGTGGCAATGTTTCCGGTGCCGGACTGGGGTTGGCCTTTGTGCATACTGTGGTGCAGCGCCACGGGGGTCACATCAGCATAGACCCCCCGCAGGGTATGACCCCTCCGACACATGGCGCCTGCTTTTACATCACCCTGCCCGCCGTTGAGGGCGAACCGGATTAGAGCGTGTCTTGCGGTGCCCCGTCGATCAGGGCATCGACCGCCATCTTGGACAGGGCATCCAAAAGATCCGGAGCCGTTTCGCCCACCGGCCCGCGGCCACTCACCCGCACCAGGCGTCGGTCGGTCCCGTCCTTACGGGTCGCCAGAACAGTCAGGACATGCAACCCCGGCTCACGTCGGGCACCGGTAGGGCGGGGCTTTTCTGCCCATTCGCCCTCGCGGGCGGACACATCGGTATAGGTGCCGACGGCGACAGGCCTGATCGCCAGCGCGACCTCCAGCTGCCACTCCCCCGCCTCACCCACACTGCGCTTCTGCAGCTCTGCGGTCACGGCATTGACGACGCGGGCATCATCCGATGGCAGGAACCGCACGCCATCGATCACCGCGGGTTCCCTCGGGGCCATTTCAACCCTGAATTCCGGGCCGGAGCTGCAGGCGGACAGACCGCCTGTCAAAATCACTCCGCCCAGGATCATGAGCTTCAATGCACGGGGAACACGGGCGATAATGGTCATACAATCTCCGAACTGCATGGATCGATTGGCTGACATTCGATGCGATAGCGTTTCGCCATCACGCAAATGTTAGGCACGCGCTATTAATAGGTATATTGGGCCATATTCTGGTCAAACCAGTAGAAATGCCCGCGCTCGGCACAAGCATGCCAACGACACAAGTCCGCCTTCCCACAGCTTCCAATACGGCTTAGCTCAACTTTCTGCCTATATTGAAGAAATGGCAAGGCTTGTGACAAGAAAAGCTTTACAGCCAAGCTTGCCTATTATGATTTTGAACGTTCTTTTATGCGCCTTAACCATCAACCTTGAGGGATGGAAGAGTGCAGATTTCAAGGCGTGGACTCATACTCGGTGGCTCGATAGCCTTGTCTGGATGCGCGACCGCATCCGCACCACCGACGGCTCAGCAGGCCTACGCACCACAGCCGACACCGACCATACCCCGCCCTGATCTGGCGGCCTATGCCGCCCCCGTCCGCACCCAGACGGTTATCGATCCATACAATCTGATCCGTCGCGATCTGCTGGAGCGGGCCCGTGCAGCGATGGATACACATGGCCATCGCGTCGCATTGCGCGACCGTATGTACATCGTCGATTTCCAGAAGTTTTCAGGTACCGAGCGCCTCTATGAGGTCGATCTGCTGGGTGGATGGGTCACATCCTACCGGACATCCCACGGGCGCGGCTCAGACCCGGCCCACAGTGGCTATGCCGAACGCTTCTCCAACCAGCCCGACAGCCACATGTCCTCCTTGGGCTCCTATGTGACGGCCGGCCCGTCGTGGGGTCCGCAACAGGGGCCAAACGTGCTTCTGGACGGGCTGGAGTATTCCAACAACCTCGCCCGTCAACGCGCCATTATCGTACACGGCGCGGACTATGCCGATCCCTCATTCCTTGCGCGTGAAGGCAAGTTGGGGCGCTCCTACGGCTGCTTCTCGTGCAGCCACGCCGACCTGCAGGCCTTGCGCGAGCGCATGGGCGAAGGGCGGCTGCTGTTCGCCATGAACTAAGGAAAAAGGGGAAGGCTGAACCTTCCCCTTGAAACCTATTCGCGACCGATAGCCCGCCAACCGATGTCGGTGCGGTGGAAGCCGCCCGGCCAGTCGATCTTGGCAATCGCCTCATAGGCGCGCTCGCGGGCCTCGGTGACGTCCTTGCCATAGGCGCAGACGTTCAGAACGCGACCGCCCGCCGCGACCAGTTGGCCGTCATCGCGGCGCTTTGTTCCCGCATGGAAGACCTGAACGTTCGGGCCGAAATCCTGATCGGCCCCGCGGATGATGGAGCCTTCCAGCGGGCTGTCCGGATAGCCCTTGGCCGCCAGGACCACGGTGATGACGACACCCGGCTTGAACTGGGGCACCGGAGCCTGCGACAGGTCGCCCTTGGCACAGGCCAGCAGCAGCGGAACGATGTCGCCATCAAAGCGCATCATCAGCACCTGACATTCCGGATCACCGAAACGGGCGTTGAACTCGACGACCTTGGGACCTTCGCTGGTCGCCATCAGACCGGCATAGAGCACGCCCTTATAAGGCGTGCCTTCCTCGGCCATTTTCTGGATCGTCGGCTGGACGATGCGGTCATTGGCCTGTTTGACGAAATCGGCCGTGAACACCGGCGCGGGGGAATAGGCACCCATACCGCCCGTGTTCGGACCGGCATCGCCGTCAAAGGCGCGCTTGTGGTCCTGTGCGCCGCCGAACAGGACGGCGCGCTTGCCGTCGGACAGGGCGAACAGGCTGCCTTCTTCGCCGTCCATGAACTCTTCGATGACCACGCGCGAGCCGGCGCTGCCGAAACGGCCGCCCAGCATACGCTCGATCTCGATCTCGGCATCCTTGCGGTCCGGGCTGATGGCTACGCCCTTACCGGCGGCCAGACCGTCGGCCTTGATGACATAGGGAGCGCTATAGTTGGCCAGCGCCGCCTTGGCTTCCTCGACATCCTCATAGACGCCATAGCCTGCGGTCGGGATGTTGTGTCGGGCCAGAAACGCCTTGGAAAAGGCCTTGGAGGTTTCCAGCTGCGCCGCCTTGGCCGAGGGGCCAAAGCACGGAATGCCCAGACGATCCAGCTGGTCGGCCAGTCCTTCGGCCAGCGCGGCCTCGGGTCCGACGACGACCAGATCAGCGGCGATTTCCTTGGCCAAGGCGACCAGCGCGTTGACATCGGTCGCCTTGATGTCGCTGCGCAACTCGCCGTGTTGCGCCATGCCGGGATTGCCGGGCGCAATGACGAGCCGCGAAGCGCGCGGCGACTGGGCGATTTTCCAGGCCAGGGCGTGCTCGCGCCCTCCCGAACCGACGAGCAGAATGTTCATAACGCCGGAATGATGGACCTAATGAGTCAGGTCAAGATTAACGTGGCGGATTATAGCGCGGCAAAGCCGCTAATTCCCCGGACGTGAGCTGGGTGACCAAATCCGGACTTTTTCCATCGGTCCGCGTTTCGGCCTTTACCTGGGCCAGAGGCAGCAACACCTGCACATCGCCGGGACCATCCAGTTCGACCACAAAATGCGTCACCGTCCCCGACGCATCGGTCACCAGGCTTTCAACATCGCCAAGGTCCTGCCCCTGTGCATTGACGAGATCGGCATCCTCCAGAGCCTTGCGTGTCATACCCAGCGCCAGTGCGGCCTCATTGGTCGCGGCCTTGGCCTCATCACGGCTTAGAGGTTCCGGTGCCATGTCTGGGGCCGGTGCACGCACCACATCGTTGGTGCTGTTGTCACAGGCCCCCAAGCCCAGAACGCCTACTGCGGCCACAGCCATCATCAAGGAAGTCTTCATCGTCACAGCCTTTTCGAACCTCTGCCCCATGCCCAAGCAAACGACGGGGCATTCTGACCGTTCCCGCCGCGCTATTCAGGCTGTAGTGTCGCCTCTATGGATTCCGACGATTACGCCTTCGAAGGCGCGGCCCCCGAAGCCGCTCCCGTACGCGACAACAACCCGCCCCTGTCGATCTCGGAGCTGAGCTTCGCGCTCAAGCGCACGCTCGAGGACCGCTTTGGCCACGTCCGTATCCGGGGCGAGATTTCCAAGGTCACGCGCCACTCGTCCGGCCACGTCTATCTGACGCTGAAGGACGACAAGGCCGCCATCGACGGTGTGATCTGGAAGGGCGTGGTGCGCACGCTCGGCGCCCAGCCCGAAACGGGGCTTGAGGTTATCGTCACCGGCAAGATCACCTCCTATCCGGCGCGGTCGTCCTATCAGATCGTGATCGAGAGCATGGAGCCTGCGGGGGCCGGTGCGCTTCTGGCGCAGTTGGAACGCATCAAGGCCCGTCTGCGCGAAGAGGGCCTGTTCGAGCCGTCGCGCAAAAAGCCCCTGCCCGCCTTCCCCGCCACCATCGGCGTCATCACCAGCCCGACCGGCGCGGTCATCCGCGACATCCTGCACCGTATCAGCGACCGCTGGCCCTGCCGCGTCATCGTCTGGCCAGTGATCGTTCAGGGCGATGCCGCTGCCAAACAGGTGGCCAATGCCATCCGCGGCTTTGACGCCATGACGCCCGACGGCCCCATCCCGCGGCCCGACCTGCTGATCGTCGCGCGCGGCGGTGGCTCGGTCGAGGACCTGTGGGGCTTCAACGACGAACAGCTGGCCCGCACCGTGGCCGACGCCACCATCCCGATCATCTCGGCAGTCGGCCACGAGACGGACACCACCCTGATCGACTTCGTGTCCGACCGGCGCGCGCCCACGCCGACCGGGGCCGCCGAAATCGCCACGCCGGTTCTGGCCGAACTGCAATGGGGCCTGTCCGATCTGGAGACCCGC
>NZ_DJFS01000038.1 GCF_002432125.1 Brevundimonas sp. UBA5866 | reverse complement strand
CTGGAAGGCTGCACCGCGCCGATGCGCGATGAGAACCAGCTGCACGCCGCAGTGGTGGAAATCGTCGCTCTGGACGACGCCGAGGTGAAGTACTCGACCGTCCAGAACTGGTACCCCGGCGATGCCGAGGGGAAGGGCGGCATCTACAACTTCGTGACCAAGCGCGCGGACTGCCGCGGCGACCGTTCCAAGGTGTCGTGGACGCAGGTGGAAACCGGCTCGGCCGTCACGTGGAAATATCCGTCCTGCATCCTCAAAGGCGAGGAAAGCTCGGGCGAGTTCTATTCTATCGCCATCACCAATGGTCATCAGCAGGCCGATACCGGCACCAAGATGATCCACCTCGGCAAGAACTCGAAGTCGCGCATCATCGCCAAGGCGGTGTCGGCGGGTAAGTCGGACTCGACCTATCGCGGTCTGGTCTCGGTTCACCCCAAGGCCGAGAACGTCCGCAACTTTACCCAGTGCGACAGCCTGCTGATCGGCAAGGAGTGCGGTTCGCACACCATTCCGTACATCGAGGCCAAGAACGGCTCGGCCCAGATGGAGCACGAGGCGACGACCACCCGTCTGTCCGAGGACCAGCTGTTCTATGCCCAGCAGCGTGGCCTGTCGGAAGAAGAGGCCGTGGCCCTGCTGGTGAACGGGTTCGTGCGCGACGTGCTGCAGGAACTGCCGATGGAATTCGCCGTAGAGGCGCAGAAACTCGTAGCCATCAGCCTTGAAGGCTCGGTGGGCTAAGGTAACAAAAACAATGCTTAAGATTGATAACCTTCACGCATCGGTCGAAGAAAAGGCCATCCTGAAAGGCCTGTCGCTGGAAGTGCCGGCGGGTGAGGTTCACGCCATCATGGGCCCCAACGGTGCGGGCAAGTCGACGCTGGGCAATGTGATTGCCGGGCGTCCCGACTATGAGGTTTCCGAAGGCTCGGTGACGTGGAATGGCGCTGACGTTCTGGATATGGATCCGGCAGAACGTGCAGCGGCAGGTGTGTTCCTGTCGTTCCAGTATCCGGTCGAAATCCCGGGTGTTCCGGCACTGACCTTCGTGCGCACGGCCCTGAACGCCCAACGCCGCCAGCGTGGGGAAGAAGAGGTGACCGCACCGCAGTTCATGAAACTGGTGAAGGAAGCTTCGAAGGCCCTGAAGATGGACTTCGATATGCTGAAGCGTCCGCTGAACGTCGGCTTCTCGGGGGGCGAGAAGAAGCGCATGGAAATCCTGCAGATGGCGGTACTGGAACCGTCGCTGCTGATCCTCGATGAAACGGACTCGGGCCTTGATATCGACGCCCTGCGTATCGTGTCGGAAGGTGTGAACGCCCTGCGTCGCGAGGACCGCTCCATGCTGGTCATCACCCACTACCAGCGACTGCTGGACTACATCAAACCGGACCGCGTCCACGTTCTGGCCGGTGGCCGTATCGTGGCTTCGGGCGGACCGGAGCTGGCCCTGCAGCTCGAGGCGGAAGGCTATGACAAATACCTTCCGAGTGCCGCGTGAGCGCATCGGCCAAGTTGAACCTGTTCGACGCCGCGACCTATCCGTCGCGCCGCGTTGAGGCATGGAAATACAGTGATTTGGCGCGTATTCTTCGTGATGCGCCTGAAGTATCGCCTGCTGTATCGATCACATCTGCCGGTTTCTTCGACGATCTGGCGGACAAGGTTGTGGTGATCGCCAACGGTCGCTGCGACGACACCGCCTTCGTGGCTGCCGGATCGCAAATGCTTGCCCTGCGCATGGTGTCGGATGCCACGGCCACGGCCCACATGGGATCGTTCGCTGTGACGGTGCCGTCGGGTGCCGCGTTGACGGTCGTCGAGACCTATGAAGGTGCGGGCGCGGCCTATGCCTCGCAGATCCGCCTGACCTACAAGATCGAGAGCGGTGCCAGCCTGACCCGTATCGTCATCGCCGACGACGTGGCCGACGCGGTGTCGATCATCGACGCCGAAATCGATCTCGCGCCCGAGGCCAAGCTGGCCCAGACCGTGATCGCGACCGGCGCGAAGCTGCAGCGCATCGAAACCCGTCTGGCGCACCACGCCGCCGGTGCCGATGCCCGTCTGGACGGCGTCTATGTGCTGGACGGTTCGCGTCATACGGACCTGACCAGTGTGGTGGACCATCTGGCCGCCAATGGCACCACCAGCCAGCTGACCAAGGGCGTGGCCCGCGAAACCTCGCGCGGTGTGTTTCAGGGCAAGATCATCGTCGAGCGTGGTGCCGATGGCACCGACGCCCGCATGGCCCACAACGCCCTGATCGCCGGCGAGCGCGCCGAGATCGACGCCAAGCCGGAACTGATCATCTATGCCGATGACGTGCAGTGCGCGCATGGAAACACCGTCGGCACGCTGGATGAAGCCGCCTTGTTCTACATGCAGGCGCGCGGCATCACCGTTGAGGAAGCTCGCGCCCTGCTGACGCAAGCCTTCCTGATCGAAGTGATCGACCGCATCGAGCGTGAGGATATCCGTGAACGGGTGGGCCAATGGCTGACGGAACGACTGTGAAGACCTTCGATCCCTATGCCGTGCGGGAACAGTTCCCGATCCTGTCGCGTCAGGTGAACGGCCGTCCGCTGGTCTATCTGGACAATGCCGCCTCGGCCCAGAAGCCGCAGGTGGTCATCGACCGCTTCGTCGAGATGATGTCGAGCGGCTATGCCAATGTGCACCGTGGGCTGCACACCCTGTCGAACGAGGCGACCGAAGCCTTTGAGGCGGCGCGTGGCGTGGTGGCGAAATTCCTGAACGCGCCTTCGCCCGAGAACATCGTCTGGACCAAGGGCGGTACCGAAGCGATCAATCTGGTCGCCAACGGTCTGGGCCTTTCCATCGAGGAAGGTGACGAGATCATTGTCACCGAGATGGAGCACCATTCCAACATCGTGCCGTGGCACCTGCTGCGCGAGCGCAAGGACGCGGTTCTGCGCTTTGCGCCGATTAAGGATGATGGCTCGCTCGACATGGCGGCCTTCGAGGCCATGCTGAACCCGCGCACCAAGGTGGTCGCGGTTACGCACATGTCGAACGTGCTGGGCACCATCAACCCTGTGGCCGAGATTTCGCGTCTGGCGCATCGGGTCGGTGCCAAGGTCGTCATCGACGGCTGTCAGGGTGCTGTTCACGCTGCTCCCGATGTTCAGGCCATCGGCTGCGACTTCTACGTCATCACCGGCCACAAGCTTTATGGCCCGACGGGTATCGGCGCGCTGTACGGCACGACCGAGGCCCTTGAGGCCCTGCCGCCGTATCAGGGCGGTGGCGAGATGATCGAGACGGTCGAGCAGGAACGCATCACCTATGCCAAGCCGCCGCATCGTTTCGAGGCTGGCACCCCGCCGATCATCGAGGCCGTGGGTCTGGGCGTGGCTCTGGACTGGCTGATGGGCTTTGACCCGCAGGCGGTCATCGCCCACGAGCAGGCGCTTTATGATCGCGCGATCGAGCGTCTGGGCGGCCTGAACTGGCTGCGTATCATCGGCACGGCCGAAGGGAAGGGTGCCCTGCTGACCTTTACGGTCGAAGGCGCACACGCCCACGACATCGCTCAGATCATGGACCGTTACGGCGTGGCCGTACGGGCGGGTCTGCACTGTGCCGAGCCATTGGCCAAAAGAATGGGCGTGACGTCGAGCACCCGCGCCTCGTTCGCCCTATATAATACGGTGGAGGAGGTTGATGCCTTCGCCGATGCGCTGATCAAGGCGCGGAACTTCTTTGTGTGACGACCATGGACGCCAAGACCGAAAACGCGATCACCGACAGCCCGGCCTTCGCCGAGAGCTGGAACGAGCCGCAGCAGAGCGCCTTGTCGCAGGCCGAGCTGGACAAGCTGACCGATGATCTGATCGCGGCGCTCAAGACCGTGTACGATCCGGAAATTCCGGTCGATATCTATGAGCTGGGCCTCATCTACAAGGTCGATGTGTCGGACGACAAGGACGTGGTGATCGACATGACCCTGACCGCGCCGGGCTGTCCGGTGGCGGGCGAAATGCCCGGCTGGGTCGAAGGTGCCGTCATGAAGGTGGAAGGCATCAAGTCCGCCCACGTCAATCTGGTTTTTGATCCGCCGTGGGATCAATCGCGTATGTCCGACGAGGCCAAACTGGCCCTGAACATGTTCTGATTGTCATGACCGAACTTCAGACCTCCACCCGTCCGCGCCGTCCGCGTCCCAAGGTCGTCACCCTGACCGAGGCGGCGGCGGCGCGTGTGCGCGAACTTATGGCCAATGCCGAGCGTCCGTGCGTGGGGCTGCGCGTCGGCGTGAAGAACGGCGGCTGCGCGGGGCAGGAATACACCTTTGCCTACGCCGAAAGCATCGAGCCTCTGGATGAGGTGGTCGAGGACAAGGGCGCGGTCGTGCTGATCGAGCCCAAGGCCGTCCTGTTCCTTGTGGGGTCGGAGATCGACTTCGAAACGACCCGCATGTCTTCTAAATTCGTCTTTAGAAACCCTAACGAGACAGACGCCTGTGGTTGTGGTGAGAGCGTGACCATCATTCCGGCTACCAGTACCGAGGCTTTATGATCCGTCTGGAGGGCGTCACACGCCGTTACCAGAGCCGTGCAGGCGAGCGCGTGGCTCTGGATTCTGTTGATCTGCATGTAGAGCGCGGTCAGATTTTCGGCGTTGTGGGGCGCTCGGGCGCGGGCAAGTCCACCCTGATCCGCACCATCAACCGGCTGGAAACGCCCGACGGCGGCAAGGTCTTTGTCGGCGATCAGGAGATCACCGCGCTCAACCCCGCACATTTGCGGACGGCGCGTCGCAAGATCGGGATGATCTTCCAACACTTCAACCTGTTGGCCTCCAAGACTATCGAGGACAATGTGGCGTTCCCGCTTCGGCTTGAGGGACGCCCCGCCGCCGAGGTGAAGGCCCGCACGGCCGAACTTCTGGCGCGTCTGGGCTTGGCCGAGCATGCCAAGAAATACCCGCACCAACTTTCGGGTGGCCAGAAACAGCGTGTCGGCATCGCCCGCGCGCTGGCCTGTGGTCCCGATGTTCTTCTGTGCGACGAGGCGACCAGTGCGCTGGATCCCGAGACGACCGAGGACATCCTCGGCCTGCTGGAGCAGTTGAACCGCGAACTGGGCCTGACCATCGTCATGATCACCCACCAGATGGAGGTGGTGCGCCGTGTGTGCGACTGCGTGGCCGTTCTGAAGGACGGCAGGATCGTGGAGCAGGGCGATACGGTCGATGTGTTCCTGCGCCCGCAACATCCCGTCACCCAAGCCATGCTGGCCGAAAGCGACGATGGTTTTGATGGTGCCTCGGTGCCCGCAAATGCGCGCCTAGCCCGTTTGATCTTCCAGGGCACGTCGACCTATGAGCCGGAACTGAGCCGCGTGGCCCGTACCGTGGGTGTCGACTATTCCATCCTGTCCGGACGCATCGCCCGCATTCGCGGCGTTCCGTGCGGGCAACTGGTTGTCGCCTTTACAGACGGTGATGCCGACGCCGCACTCAAACAACTGGCCGAACGCGGTGTGGGCGTTGAAACCATAGGAGGCCGCTGATGTTCGCAAATGTGGATTGGGGCGACATCGGCCGGGCAACGGTCGATACCCTGCTTATGCTGGCGGGCTCGCTGGTTTTGACGGTCGCCATCGGCATTCCGCTCGGTGTTCTGCTGTTCCTGTCAGGGAAGGGGCGTCTGGCGGCCAATCCGGTGCTGAACGCTGTGCTTTCATTTGTCGTGAATGTGCTGCGCTCTTTGCCGTTCATCATTCTGCTGATTGTGATGCTGCCCGTTACGGTGCTGCTGGTCGGGACATCTCTGGGTGTTGCCGGTGCGATCCCGCCTCTGGTTGTCGGAACGGCTCCGTTTTATGCGCGCCTTGTCGAAAATGCGCTGCGTGAGGTCGATCACGGGGTCGTCGAGGCCACTCAGGCAATGGGTGGCAGCACGTGGCAGATCGTCACCCGCGCGCTGTTGCCCGAGGCATTGCCGGGGATAATCGCCGGTGCGACGGTGGCGGCCATTGCCTTGGTTGGTTATACCGCTATGGCAGGTGTTGTCGGGGCCGGTGGCCTTGGCGATCTCGCTGTCCGATTTGGCTATCAGCGCTTCCAGACCGACGTGATGGTCGTGACGGTCGTACTGCTGCTGGTTATGGTGCAAATTCTACAGATGATTGGTGACTGGCTGGTCACTAAAGTCTCCCATCGCTGACGAATCTCCGAGGCTTTTTATGTTTGTTCGCCGTACGCTCCTTTTGAACGCTGCTGCTATGGCCGCTGTGGGCCTTTTGGCTGCCTGCGGAAACAATACAGCGAGTGATGGCGAGACTGCCGCCAAGGAAATCTCCAAGCCGTTGAAAGTCGGCGCAACGGCCGTTCCGCATGCGGAGTTGCTGGAGATGGTGCGCCCGCTGTTGGCGGCCGAAGGTGTGACCTTGGATATCAAGGTCTTCAACGACTATGTTCAGCCGAACGTTCAACTGGCTGAAAAGCGTCTGGACGCGAACTATTTCCAGACCAAGCCCTATCTGGACGAGTTCAACACCGCACGGAATGCCAATCTGGTGACGGTTGCGGGTATCCACGTCGAGCCGCTGGGCCTGTATTCCAAGAAACACGCCAAACTGGCCGATCTGCCGAATGGCGCTGAAATCATCCTGCCAAACGATGCGTCGAACACGGGCCGCTCGCTGCTGCTGCTGCAATCTGCGGGCCTGATCACCCTGCGCAAGGGCGAGAATGCGCTGCAGACGGTGGCTGACATCCAGGACAACCGTAAGGGCCTGAAGTTCCGCGAAGTCGAAGCGGCTACCATTCCACGCATCCTGGCACAGGTCGATGCGGCTGTGATCAACACCAACTATGCTCTGGATGCCGGTTTGTCTCCGCGCGGTGACTCACTGGCCCTGGAAGGTTCTGACAGCCCCTATGTGAACTATCTGGTCGCCCGACCGGAGAATAAAGACGATCCGCGTATCGCGGCGCTGGCCAATGCCCTGCGTAGCGAGGCGGCCCGTACCTTCATCGCACAGAAATATCAGGGCGCTGTCATTCCGGCCCAGTAAATCCGGTACAGTAAATCCGGTACAGGAACGGCTGCCGGTCAGGCAGCCGTTTCCGCCAGAATGTTCTGTGCGCTGGTGATGCGATTGCGGCCCGCCCGCTTGGACACATAAAGCGCCGCATCGGCCCGTTCCATCAGTTGGAGCGGGCTTTCGTGTTTGTGGCGGTGTGCGACACCCGCCGAAATGGTCACAATACCCAGATCGTCATTGGTGGAGCGGCGACGCAGGGCGCGAGACGCAATATCCACACGCATGGCGTTCAATGCGGTTTCGACGGTATCGGCTTCCTCGCCGGGGAAGGCCACAGCGAACTCCTCGCCGCCATAACGTGCTGCAATACGCGGATGCTGGGAAATGCGTGAAATCGCACTGGCCACATAGCGCAGAACCTGATCGCCCGTTTGGTGGCCCCAGGTATCGTTGAACCGCTTGAACATATCGATGTCGATGATGGCCAAGGACAGGTGGCCGTCATGTTCGTCATGTTCGGCGCACAGCGCCTCCAGCTTTTCGTCAAATGCCTTGCGGTTGGCCAGATTGGTCAGGGCGTCGGTCATGGCATCACGACGCACCTGCTCCAGATGGCTACGCAGTTTCGAGACCTCTGTGTGCGAGGATTCAAGACGGCGTTCCAGCACGATGGTGTGACGCTGGATGCGGCGGGTGGCCTTGGAAAGATTGGTAATCAGTTCCGACAGCGGGCTCAACGGATCCGTCTCGTCAAAGCGGTCCTTGGCGTCGGCAAGCGTCTCGGCATACTGGACCTGAACCTCGCGGGCCTTGTCGATGGCGGTCGCAACGGCGGCCAGTTCGCGGTTCAGCACCGCGCCGGCGTCACGGATTTCCTCTGACAGGCGGCTGCGCGGCAGGAATTCGGTGGCCAGCATTTCGGCCACCGTGTCCGTGAACGGGGTGTCGATCTCCAGCAACCGGCGCATTTCCTGCGCTAGCGGGCTGTCCGGGTTCTGGATGTAGTGAAGCCACAGCTCATAGTTGAGCGGCGTCGGCCATACATTGGCGGCTTCCATCGCATCGATGGTCTGGCGCGCCAATGCAAAAGCTTGCGGACCGCGAACGGCCGTGTCGACGAACTCATTCATTGGCTTCCCCCCACTGATAGTTCCAGTGCAACCTAGGGGAAACCCGTAACCCGCAGGTTAAGCTACACCGGAAAAATCAGTCAGGCGGGAATTATCACCGGACGACGCAGGAAGGCCGGAATGTCGTCACCAAAGGCGGCGCTGTGGGTCGCCAGTGCAGAGGTCGAGACTTCTGCCTTGTCCAACTTGCGGTTGTTGCGACCCCGGTTGCGGCCCGGCTTTTCAGCCTTGGTTTCGGTTTCGCCGGCGACGGCCTCAGGCGTATCGACAGCTTCAATGGCGGTTTCGATGACCGCTTTCTGCTCTTCACCCTCTGGCTTGCGGCGCGAACGGCTGCGGCGCGAACGGGTCGCTTCCTTCGGCTCTTCCTCGGCGGTGACGGCGTCGATGGTGGCTTCGGCTTCCGACGGCTTGGGCTCGCGGGTGCGCTCACGGCGACCGCGGCTGCTGCGGCCTTCGTCCTTGCCGCGCGGTGCGCGGTCCTTGATGGCGGCGAAGTCAACGCCTTCGAGTTCCAGCTCGACCGGATCCTTCTTGATCAGCTTCAGCACCTTATCCAGCGACTTTTCGTCGGCGGGGGTGGTGATCATGAAGGCTTCGCCGGTACGGCCTGCGCGGCCTGTACGGCCAATGCGGTGCACATAGTCGTCGGCGTGGTGCGGCACGTCGTAGTTGAAGACGTGGCTGACCTCGGGAATGTCCAGGCCACGGGCGGCCACGTCAGATGCGACCAGCAGCTTCAGTTCGCCGTTGCGGAACTTCTGCAGGGTCTGCATGCGCAGGGACTGGTCGAGGTCGCCGTGGATCGGAGCGGCATCAAAGCCGTGAACCGTCAGGGATTTGGCGACGATGTCTACGTCCGACTTGCGGTTGCAGAAGACGATACCGTTCTGCACTTCCGAACGCTGGATCAGCATGCGCAGGGCCGTGCGCTTGGCCTTGGGATCCGAGACGGGAAGGCGGGTCAGATATTGGGTGATGGTGTCGGCGGTCTGGGCCGGACGCGAGACCTCGATGCGGGTCGGGTCCTTCAGGAACTGTTGCGTCAGACGGGTGATTTCCGGCGGCATGGTGGCCGAGAAGAACAGGGTCTGGCGGCGCGGCGGCGTCAGTTTGAAGATGCGCTCGATGTCGGGAATGAAGCCCATGTCGAGCATGCGGTCGGCTTCGTCGACGACCATCGTCTCGACGCCCGTCAGCAGGATCTTGCCCCGCTCGAACAGGTCAAGCAGACGGCCCGGCGTTGCGATCAGGACATCGACGCCCTTGTTCAGCAAGGCGACCTGATCGCCCATCGAAACGCCACCGATCAGCAGCACCCAGTTCAGGCGGGTGCCCTTGGCGTATTTGGCAAAGTTCTCTGCGACCTGATCGGCCAGCTCGCGGGTCGGGCACAGAACAACGGCGCGGGGCATGCGAGCGCGGGCGCGACCGGTTGAAAGGCGTTCGATCAGCGGTAGCGTGAAGGCCGCCGTTTTGCCGGTACCGGTCTGGGCGATGCCCAGAACGTCGCGGCCGGTAAGGGCGACGGGAATAGCCTGGGCCTGGATCGGAGTGGCATTGGTATAGCCAGTCTCGGTAACAGCCTGCAGGGTCGTGGGCGAAAGGCCCAGTTTGGTAAACTCGGTCATATAGTCCTGATTGGACAGAGGATAGCGTCAACGACGCCTTTTGCTGACGGAGCCGCCCCTCTTGGGCGAGCGGGCGGCGCGCATCGCCAATCCTGCTCCGAGCATGCGGGGGTATATGGAAAGCCCTACGCCACAGTCAACTTTTTTCGAGATCCATAGACGTTTCGCGAACGTAGACATCTGGCACAATTCGCGCACGCAGACGGAAATCGAAATGCATAAAGTCTGGATTCTGGCCGGATTGGCTTTGGCATTGGCGACGCCTTCAGCGGCGCGCGATCAGGGCATCTCGGCAACGTTCGGAAATACGATCGTCACGACATACAGAGACGGCGGGCAGGTTCATCACTGGTTCGATGCCGACGGCCAGTACAGATCGTTCTTCAGCGACGGCCGGCAGGTGACCGCCCGTTGGACGATTGAAGGAAAAAAGCTGTGCCTCAGCAACATACGCCCACGCATATTGCTGAGCCGCTTCTGCACCGACTATTTCGAGGCCAAGGTCGGTGACCGATGGAGTGGCCGCGACCCCATTGGGCGTCGCGTCCAGAACACCCTGATCAGGGGACGTCCGGGGTTGGCGAACAACCCCGGTTAAGTCACCACCATGTCTATCTGATCACTCCTCGGTCTTGGCGGCGGTCTTTTTGGCCGTCGCTTTCTTGGCCGGAGCCTTTTTCGCAGCCGGTTTTTTCTCGGCGGCGGGTTTCTTGGCAGCAGCAGCCTTCTTGGCCGGAGCCTTCTTCTTCGGAGCCGCGCCTGCTTTGGCGGCCAGCAGCGGCAGGGCCGTTTCCAGCGTCATGTCGTCAGGCTCGGTACCCTTGGGCAGGGTGGCGTTGACCTTGTTCCACTTCACATAGGGACCATAGCGGCCCGACATGACCTGAACGGCGGCACCATCCTCGGGGTGGTTGCCCAGTTCCTTGAGCGGAGCGGCGGCACCGCCACGGGCGGCGCGGCCCGCGCGCTTCTCGGCCAGCAGGGCCACGGCGCGGTTCAGACCCACCTCGAACACCTCTTCGATGTCCGAGACATTGGCATAGGTGCCATCGTGGGCCACGAACGGACCGAAGCGGCCAAGACCGGCGGTGATCGGCTTGCCGTCCTCGGGGGGTTCACCCACGACACGCGGCAGGCTGAGCAGCTTCAGGGCGCGATCGAGGTCGATCGAAGCCGGTGACCAACCCTTGGGCAGGCTGGAGCGGCGCGGCTTTGCACCTTCCTCCGCAGCCTCGGTTTCGACGTACGGACCGAAACGGCCAATCTTGAGCTGGACAGCCTTGCCCGTCGCCGGATCGACGCCCAGTTCGCGGTCCCCGCTTTCGGCACCGCCCTCGGCGGCGTCTGGCGAGGCGACCGGACGGGTGTATTTGCAGTCCGGATAGCGCGAGCAGCCGATGAAGGCGCCGAAACGGCTAGTCTTGAGGCTGAGCTGGCCCTCGTTACAGACGGGGCACAGCCGCGGATCGCGGCCATCGCCCTTGTCCGGGAAGATGTGCGCGCCCAATGCCTCGTTCAGGTGATCGAGGATGGCCGTGGTACGAAGCTCGCCCGCGGCTTGCGTCGCGGCGTGGAAGTCTTCCCAGAACGAGCGCAGCAGGGCCTTCCAGTCGAGGTCACCCGCCGACACTTCGTCGAGCTGGGTCTCCAGCGCGGCGGTGAAGTCGTATTCGACCCATTTGGTGAAGAACTGCTCGAGGAAGGCGGTGACCAGACGGCCCTTGTCCTCCGGATAGAAGCGGCCCTTGTCCATGCGGACGTATTCGCGGTCGCGCAGGGTGGACAGGATCGAGGCATAGGTCGACGGACGGCCGATACCCAGCTCTTCCAGCTTCTTGACCAGCGTGGCTTCCGAGAAGCGCGGGGGCGGCTCGGTGAAGTGCTGGTCGGTACGGATGGCCTGAACCTGTGCCTTTGCGCCTTCCTTCAGCGCGGGCAGGCGGCCACCTTCGTCCTCGTCGTCCTCGGCACCCTTCTGCTTGTCGTCGCGGCCTTCTTCATAGGCGGCGATGAAGCCGTCGAACACCACGACCTGACCGGTCGCGCGCAGGCCGGTCTGGCCGTCGGGCGTTTCGATCTCGACCGTGGTGCGGTCCAGACGGGCGCTTTCCATCTGCGACGCGATCATTCGCTTCCAGATCAGCTCGTACAGACGCTGGAGGTCGCTCTCCAGACGCAGGGAGTCGGGGTGGCGCAGGATGTTGGTCGGACGGATGGCTTCGTGCGCCTCTTGGGCGTTCTTGGCCTTGGTCTTGTAATAGCGCGGCTCGGACGGGACGTAGGCGGGGCCAAAGCGATCGGCGATGGCTTCGCGGGCCTGCGCGATGCCTTCCGGCGTCACGTAAACGCCGTCGGTACGCATATATGTGATCAGACCGCCGGTATCGTCCACGCCTTCATACAGCTTTTGTGCCGCCTGCATGGTGCGCTGGGCCGTGAAGCCGAGCTTGCGGGCGGCTTCCTGTTGCAGAGTCGAGGTGGTGAACGGCGGGGCAGGCGAGCGCTTGGCAGGCTTCTTCTCGACCGATTTGATCGTGAAGTCGCCGCTGCTGATCGCGTTTCGGGCTGCGGTGGCCATGGCCTCGGACACGATGTCCAGACGCTGGACGCGCTTGCCCTCGTGCTTGACCAGACGGGTGGTGAAGGGCGGGCTGTCGGCGATCAGGTCGGCTTCGACCGACCAGTATTCCTGCGGCTTGAACTTCTCGATCTCCATTTCGCGATCGACGACGATGCGAAGGGCGACCGACTGCACACGGCCTGCCGAGCGTGCGCCCGGCAGCTTGCGCCACAGGACCGGCGACAGGTTGAAGCCCACCAGATAGTCCAGCGCGCGGCGCGCCAGATAGGCGTTGACCAGCTCCATATCCACTTGGCGCGGATTGGCCATAGCTTCGAGGACTGCCGATTTGGTGATCGCGTTGAACGTCACGCGCTCGACCTCGGTGTCCTTCAGCGCCTTCTTCTTGTTCAGGACTTCCAGAACGTGCCAGCTGATCGCCTCTCCCTCGCGGTCGGGGTCGGTGGCGAGAATAACGCGGTCAGCCTTCTTGGCGGCCTCTGCGATTTCCGACAGGCGTTTGGTGGCCTTGGAATCCACTTCCCAATGCATGGCGAAGTCATCGTCAGGCAGGACAGAGCCGTCCTTGGACGGCAGGTCGCGGATATGGCCGTACGACGCCAGGACTTTATAGTCCGAGCCGAGGTACTTGTTGATGGTTTTGGCCTTCGCGGGGCTCTCGACGATAACGAGATTCATGACGCTCATTCAGGGAAATGGGGGCGCGAACGTGGTGGCGACCGCGCCATAAGTCAATCCGCATTGATCGAGATGACTACTAACACGGGTGTATTGCAATTTTTTACAACCTAAGATTATACGTAAGGTGAAGCTGGGGTTGTGGAGTTGGTCGATGCCGAATTTGCGCAAGATCTCGCAAAGCGCCAAAGGACAGAACAAGCCCCCGGAAGCCCTGCCATATGGCACATCGGAAATCCGCGAATACGTTGGCGGCATGTCCATAGAACTTGCCAAGATGGCGCGGGCCGATGGTGACGAAAAGCTGGCGTGTCTGCTGGAAGTGGCTGCGGACGTGGCGCGACGCAGGGCTATCGAGGTCGCCTGAGGATCAGGCACTCGCGGCCATGCCGCCCGGTAGAAGGGTTGCGCGGTCTGTCAGGCTCAGTTCCAACAGGGCGGCGGCCACCTGTGATGCGGGTATGCCGAGGGCGCGTACCAACTCGTCTGTCGGGGTCGGTACGGGCGAGAGCAGGGCGGCGATCTGGTCCAGCAGGTTGGCCGGTACGTCCTCGTTTGCGGGCTCCAAACCGGTGACGGAAGGCGGCTCGAACAGGGTGCGCAGGGTGGTGAAGGCGCGTTCGATATCTTCGATGCCCTCACACAGTATTGCCCCCTGACGAAGCAAGTCGTTTGTACCTCTTGTACGGGGATCCAGCGGCGATCCCGGTACAGCAAACACATCGCGGCCCTGCTCAGCCGCGACACGCGCCGTGATCAGCGAGCCTGACTTCAGCTCCGCCTCAACCACAACGACACCACGCGACAGACCGGAAATGATGCGGTTTCTTCTTGGAAAGTCGCGGGCTTGCGCCCTCGCACCCATCGGGCTTTCCGAAACGAGGCAACCCTCATGGCCGATGCGGCTATGGAGTTCGGCATTTTCCGGCGGATAGATGTCGTCGATACCGCCGCCCAGCACAGCAACGGTTCCTGTCTCGATAGAGCCGATATGGGCGGCTGTATCGATACCGCGCGCCAGACCCGAGACGACCGCATAGCCATGCTGCCCCAGGTCCTGAGCCAGCGAGCGCGCAAAGCGGATACCGCCAGCCGAGGCGATACGCGCGCCGACAATGGCCACCGTTTCGGATGTCAAAAGTTCGCGCCGGCCCTTGGTCCAAAGCACGGGTGGGGGCGGATCTATCGCCGCCAAGCGCGCGGGATAGTCAGGATCACCGATAACCAGAAGCTGGGCGCCAAACCTGTCGGCCCGTTCCCATTCACGACCGACATCGTAGGGAGACGGCACATTATAGGTCGAGCGGCCCGTGCGTCTTACCAGATCCGGCAGACGCCCTATGGCCTCCTGTGCGGAGCCAAAGCGCTGGAGCAGTTGGGAAAAGGTGACGGGACCGATCCTGTCGGTCCGCGCCAGCCGGAGGCGGGCGATGCGCTCGGCCTCCGGCAGGGCCGTCATGCCTTGTCGGCTCCGGATTTCTTGGAGCCGATGCGGGGCTCCTGACCCTTGGCCAGGCGGGCGATGTTCTCGTGGTGACGGAACCAGATCAGGACCGCCGAGAAGATGGAGAGCAGGAAGATCGGCTTGGGCACATCAATCCCGACCTTGAGGAGTGACAGCGCCAGTAGCGGGGTGACAGCCGCCGAAATCAGTGCTGCCAGGGACGAGATGCGGAACAGGAAGGCGCACAGCAGCCAGATGGCCGCCGCAGCCAGCCCCAGCTGCCACGTGGCGGCGAGCATCAGGCCATAGAAGGTCGCGACGCCCTTGCCGCCCTTGAACTTGAGCCAAACCGGATAGAGGTGGCCAAGGAAGGCGGCACCGCCCGCCAGCGCAGCCGCCAGATCGCTGCCCGTCAGCCAGCGGGCGAGCAGAAGCGCAGCCGCGCCCTTGCCTGCGTCCAGCAACAGGGTGGCGATGGCGAGATCCTTACGACCGGTGCGAAGTACGTTTGTCGCGCCGATATTGCCCGATCCGATCTGGCGGACATCACCGGCACCAAAGGCGCGCGTCAGGACCACCCCGAATGGGATGGAGCCCAAGAGATATCCGGCCACGGTGACCAGTCCGAGTGTCGCTGCGGCGGGGGCCGCGAGATCCTGCACTTTGATTCGCTCCTATTGGCGTTGATCGTGGACGATGCGGCCGTCGACGATGGTGAGCAAGACCTTGCCTTGCAGGCGGCGGCCGTCGAACGGCGAGTTCTTGGATTTGGACTTCAGCCGGGCGGCGTCCACGACGATGGGCGCGCCCGCGTCGAACAGGACGAGGTCAGCCGGAGCACCCTCGGCGATCACACCGCTGTCGAGGCCCAGCAGGCTGGCCGGACCGTGGGTCAGCGGGCGCAGCACGTCGATCAGGTCGATGCCGTTCTCATGGTGCAGGTTGCTGATGGCGGCGGCCAGCAGGGTTTCCAGACCGACCGCGCCCGGTTCGGCTTCCGCGAACGGACGGCGCTTGTTCTCGGCGGGTTCGGGGCAGTGAGCCGAGGTGATGACGTCGATCAGGCCATCTCGTACGCCCTCGATCATCGCCTGACGGTCCTCTTCGGTGCGAAGCGGCGGGTCGAGGCGGTAGAAGGTGCGATAGTCGCCGATGTCGATTTCGTTGAAGCACAGGTGGTTGATCGACACCGATGCCGCGACTTCAAGACCGCGCGTGCGGGCGCGGGTCAGGACGTCGAGCGCGCCTTGGGTCGAAATCTGGTCCACGAGGAAACGGGCACCCGTCTGCTCCACCAGTGCCAGATCGCGTTCCAGCTGGATGCGTTCGGCGATGGCGGGCTGAGCAGGCAGGCCAAGGCGGGTCGCCAGTTCGCCCGCCGTCGCCACCGTGCCTTCAGACAGCCACGGCTCGATCGGACGGCACGAGATCAGTGCGTTGAAGGAAGCAGCATAGCTCATGACCCGCTGCAGAGTACGGCTGTTCTGGATGACGTGGTCGCCGTCCGTGAAATAGAGGGCACCCGCTTCGTCCATCAGGCCGATTTCGGCCATGCGTTCGCCCTTGCGGCCTTGGGTGGCAGCACCGGCGGCGCGGACGTGGACCAGCTCCAGAGCCGCGCCACGACGCTGGATGTGGTCGATCATGGCCGGATCGTCGATGGTCGGATCGGTGTCGGGCTGGATGACGATGGTGGTCACACCGCCCGCCGCGGCGGACAGGGCCGCCGATTTCAGCGTCTCTTTCGGTTCATTGCCCGGTTCGCCCGTTTTCACGCGAATATCGATCAGACCGGGGGCCAGCACACGGCCCATGGCGTCAATCACGTCTGCGCAATCCGTGTCTACAGCGCCGTGGCCATGAACGACTTGCGTTATCTTGCCGTTCTCGATCACGACAGACCCCGGGCCGTCATAGTCGGTGGCCGGATCGATCAGGCGGGCGTTCAGAATGGCGGTCTTGTTCATTGCCGCCGTCATCAGTTGCCTCCCGCGCGGCGATGGGCGAGGGCGGCCAACACGGCCATGCGGGCGGCGACGCCCATTTCGACCTGATCCTGAATGAGTGAGACGGACAGGTCGTCGGCCACGTCGGAGTCGATTTCCACGCCACGGTTCATCGGGCCGGGGTGCATGACCTTGGCGTTTGGATTGGCATAGGCCAGCTTTTCGCGGTCCAGACCCCAGAAGCGGAAATACTCACGGGTCGAGGGGATCAGCGCACCGGCCATGCGTTCCAGTTGCAGGCGCAGCATCATAACAACATCAACGCCTTGCAGCCCTTCCTTCATGTCGTGGCTGATCTCGACATTCCAGCGCTGGGCCACGCTGGGGATCAGGGTCGGCGGGCCGACGAGGCGCACGCGCGCGCCCATCATCTGCAACAGGGCGATGTTGGAGCGGGCCACGCGGCTGTGGGTCACGTCGCCACAGATGGCGACGGTCAGGCCGCCGACATCCCCGAAGGTGCGGCGCAGGGTCAGCAGGTCCAGCAGGGCTTGGGTCGGGTGCTCGTGACGGCCATCACCGGCATTCACAACGGCACAGCCAACCTTTTGCGACAGCAGGTCCACCGCGCCCGAGGCCGAGTGGCGCACCACAAGGATTTCCGGCTTCATCGCATTTAGCGTGACGGCTGTGTCGATCAGGGTCTCACCCTTCTTCACCGACGACGAGGCGACCGGCATGGTCACAACGTCTGCGCCCAAGCGCTTGGCAGCGATCTCGAACGAGGAGGATGTACGGGTCGAGTTCTCGAAGAACAGGTTCACGACCGTCTGGCCGCGCATCACATCGACGCCCTTGGCGCTCTGACGGTTGAAGTCGACGAAGGCGTCGGCAAGGTCGAGCAAGGCCATGGCGGCGGGCGGATTGAGATCCGCTGCGGCGAGGAAGTGGTCTTTGGGGAACGGCGTCAGCCGCTCCTGAATGATATCGGTGACGGTGGCGGCTTGGGTCATCGAGTAGCCGCTATAGGCGTGACTCGCGCCCGAGGGAATAGGCGGACGCCATCCGAATGGTGGATGGCGTCACATCAGGTTTCCGAATGTCTCAGATTTGACCGCTGCTGATACGCAGTTGGTCCAGCGCGCCCTGCAAGATCCAAGAGGCAGCGGTACGGTCCACGACCTCGGCGCGGCGTTTGCGGTTCAGGTCCAGTTCCTCGATCAGGAAGCGTTCGACGCCGGCCGTCGAGAGACGTTCGTCCTGAAAGGCCACATTGACCGGACGCAGGCGTTCAAGATTGCGGGCAAAGGCGCGGCACGACTGGGCGCGGGGGCCTTCGGTACCATCCATATTGAGCGGCAGGCCGATGACCAGAGCCGACACATCGCGACCCGCCATCAGCTTGAACAGCTCTTCGGCTTCCAGCGTGAATTTGCTTTTGCGGATCAGCTTGAGCGGGCTGGCGATCATTCGGGTGCCGTCTGAAACGGCGACGCCGATAGTCTTCTCGCCAAGGTCCAATCCGATCCACGGTGTGTTCGGAGGGCAGGCGGCGGGCAGGTCTTTGAGGTCATATACAGGCACCCGCGTCCCTTAATGCATTGCGAAACGCTTGTCGAAGCGGCGGCAGGGCGGTAACCCACATATTCAATGTAGGCGCTCCGACTCCCTATCGCTGCGCCGCCGGAATTTTCGGAGACTTTCATGGCTATCGACGCCGCGACGGTGAGGCGGGTTGCCCACCTCGCCCGTATCAAGACCCCCGAGGAACGACTGGAGCCGCTGGCCCAGGAGCTGAACGGCATCCTGAACTGGATCGAGCAGCTGAACGAGGTGGACGTTGACGGTGTTGAGCCGATGACCTCGAACGTGGCCCAGACCCTGCGTCTGCGCGAGGATGAAGTGACCGACGGTGACAAGGTCGCCGACGTCCTGTCGAACGCGCCGAAGTCGGCTGACGGCTTCTTCGTCGTCCCGAAGGTCGTGGAGTAAGAGTATGAGCGACCTGACCAAACTGACGCTGGCCGACGCTGTTGACGGCCTCAAGTCCAAGCAATTCTCGTCTGAAGAAATCACCAAGGCCTTCCTCGGTGAGATCGAAGCCGCCAACCCGACCCTGAACGCCTATGTCGAAGTGACGGGCGAGAAGGCTCTGGAACAGGCCCGTGCCTCGGACGCCCGCATCGCCAAGGGCGAGGGCGGCGACCTCGAAGGCGCGCCGCTGGGCATCAAGGACCTGTTCTGCACCGAGGGCGTGCAGACCTCCGCTGGCTCCAACATGCTGCGCGGCTTTATCCCGCCGTATGAATCGACCGTCACCGCCAATCTGTGGCGCGACGGCGCGGTCATGCTGGGCAAGCTGAACATGGACGAGTTCGCCATGGGCTCGGCCAACGAGACCTCGGCCTTCGGTCCTGTCGTGAACCCGTGGAAGGCCAAGGGCGATGACGCCCAGCTGACCCCCGGCGGTTCGTCGGGCGGTTCGGCCGCTGCTGTGGCCGCTGACCTGTGCCTTGCCGCGACCGCATCGGACACCGGCGGCTCGATCCGCCAACCGGCGGCCTTCACCGGCACCGTGGGCATCAAGCCGACCTATGGTCGCGCCAGCCGTTTCGGCATGGTCGCATTCGCTTCGTCGCTCGACCAGGCTGGCCCGATCACCAAGACGGTCAAGGACTCGGCCATCCTGCTGAAGTCCATGTGCTCGTTCGACACCAAGGACTCGACCAGCCTCGACGTCCCGACGCCGGATTGGGCCGCTTCGGTCGGCCAATCGGTCAAGGGCCTGCGTATTGGTGTTCCGGCGGAATACGTCGTTGACGGCATGCCGGAAGAGATCAAGGCCCTTTGGGCCCAAGGCGTTGAATGGCTGAAGGCCGCGGGCTGCGAGATCGTCGAGATCAGCCTGCCGCACACCAAATACGCCCTGCCGACCTATTACATCGTGGCTCCGGCAGAAGCCTCGTCGAACCTCGCACGCTACGACGGCATGCGCTTCGGCCACCGCGCCGAAGAGTTCTCCTCGCTGGACGACCTGTACGCCGCCTCGCGCGCCGAGGGCTTCGGCAAGGAAGTGCAACGCCGCCTGACCATCGGTGCCTATGTTCTGTCGGCAGGCTTCTATGACGCCTATTACGTCCGCGCCCTGAAGGTGCGCCGCCGTATCGCCGAGGACTTCGACAACGTCTGGGGCAAGGTGGACGCCATCCTGACGCCGTCGACCCCGTCGGCCGCCTTCAAGCTGGGCGACAAGCAGATCGACCCGCTGACCATGTATCTGAACGACGTCTTCACCGTCACGACCAACCTGGCCGGTCTGCCGGGCATCTCTGTTCCGGCGGGTCTGGACTCGAATGGCCTGCCGCTGGGTCTGCAGATCATCGGCAAGGCACTGGATGAAGATACCGTCTTCAAGGTCGCAGGCGCGATCGAAGACAGCGCTGGCTTCGTTTCCAAGCCGGCTAAGTGGTGGTGAGCATGAGCGCGAACGCAACTGTAATCAAAGGCCGCACCGGCGATTGGGAAATCGTCATGGGTCTGGAAATCCACGCTCAGGTCGCTTCGAAGGCCAAGCTCTTCTCGGGCGCGGCTGTGGGCTTTGGCGCGGGTCCGAACGAGCAGGTCTCGCTGGTGGACGCCGGTTTCCCGGGCATGCTGCCGACCCTGAACAAGTTCTGCGTCGAGCAGGCTGTGAAGTCGGGTCTGGGTCTGCGCGCCCAGATCAACCTGAAGTCCCAGTTCGACCGCAAGAACTACTTCTATCCGGACCTTCCGACCGGCTATCAGATCAGCCAGCTGTATCACCCGATCGTGGGTGAGGGCGTGGTCGAGGTTGAGGCCGAGGACGGCACCTTCTTCAACGTCGGCATCGAGCGCCTGCACCTTGAACAGGACGCCGGCAAGCTGATCCACGACCTGTCGCCGACGGATTCCTACGTCGACCTCAACCGTGCGGGCACTGCCCTCATGGAAATCGTGTCGCGTCCGGACATCCGCTCGCCGGAACAGGCCGTTGCCTATGTGAAGAAGATCCGCACCATCCTGATGTACCTCGGCACCTGCGACGGAGACATGGAGAAGGGCAACCTGCGCGCGGACGTGAACGTGTCGGTCTGCCCGGTCGGCAACTACGACAAGTTCAAGGAAACCGGCGACTTCGGCTTCCTCGGCACCCGTTGCGAGATCAAGAACGTCAACTCGTTCCGCTTCATCTCGCAGGCCATCAACTATGAGGCCCGCCGTCAGATCGAGATTATCGAGGATGGTGGCAAGGTCGATCAGGAAACCCGCCTGTACGACCCGACCAAGGGCGAGACCCGCTCTATGCGCTCGAAGGAAGAAGCGCAGGATTACCGCTACTTCCCCGATCCGGACCTGCTGCCGCTGGTTCTGGAACAGGCTTGGGTCGACGAGATCAAGGCCAACCTGCCGGAACTGCCGGATGACAAGCGCCGTCGCCTGATGGACCAGTACGGTTTGTCGCAATACGACGCCATCGTCCTGATCTCGGAACAGGCCAAGGCTGACTATTTCGAAGCCGCCGCCAAGGGCCGTGACGCCAAGCTGGTCGCCAACTGGGTGACGAACGAGGTTTCGGCCCGTCTGGCCGCCGACCACCGCGACTTCAGCGACAACCCGCTGCCGGCCGCGCACGTGGCCGAGCTGGTCGAGCTGATCGAAACGAACGTCATCTCGTCGAAGATCGCCAAGGAAGTGTTCGACCACGTCTGGAACGGCGAAGGCTCGCCGTCGAAAGTCGTCGAGAAGCACGGCCTGAAGCAGGTCACGGACACCGGTGCCATCGAAAAGGCCGTCGATGAAATCATCGCTGCCAACCCGGACAAGGCTGCGGCCGTCGCCGAGAAGCCGCAAGCTATCGGCTGGTTCGTCGGTCAGGTCATGAAGGCCACCGGCGGCAAGGCCAATCCGGCTGCGGTGAACGAGATCCTCAAATCAAAGCTTGGGCTTTGATTTGAGGTTTGGACTTGGGGGCTGCGGCCCCCAAACCCCCGGCTGGTCGCTATCGCTCGCCACGCGGTGGCTCGCTGCTTGAGCTACATAGGGTGGATAACAAAAAGCCCCTGAAGCCAGTGCTTCAGGGGCTTTCTTTATGTTCTACGTGAAGTCTACCAGCGCCAGGCGTCGCGGATGACTTCGACGATGTAGCCGTCGTATTCGTCGATCAGGTAGATCGAGTTATCGACATAGACCCAGCGGGTGCCCGGAGGCGGATAGCCGAGGCCGTAGGTGCGATAGTCGTTCACCTGATAGCGCCAGAAGACGTCCGGCAGGAACTGGCCGACCTGCCAGTGGCGATTCCAGTACGAGCGCGGGACGCTGTAGTAGCCGTAGCCCGGCGCGAAATAGTAGCCGATGCGCACGCCGCTCCAGCTGCGGAAGCGGTTGTCGTGACGCCACCAGTCCGCACGGCGGTTGCGTTCGAAGTCGCGACGCCATTGCTGGGCATCCCAACGACGTTGCCAGTCACGATAGTTGTCGCGGCGGTTATGGCCCCGGCTATCCCAACGGTTGTTGTTGCGATCACGGTTCTGGTTGGCCCGATCGCGGTCGCGCTCACGATTTCGATCGTTCCAGCGATTGTTGCGATCGCGATCCCGATCTTCGATGCGGTTGTCGCGCTGTCTCAGGTCGAGGTCCAGCTGGCGCTGTGCCTCTTCGACGCGACGCTGCACGCGGCTTTCCGCGCGGATGGGCCGCTCACCCTCGCGCAGAGCTTGATCTGTACCGGGCACAGGGGGGCGACGGCGCTCCTGGCGACGGTTGTCGTCGCGTGGTGGTTGCGCTTGAGGGCGTTGCTCGCGCCGAGGCTCGGAACGCTGTTCATTGGCCGTCGCACGATCCAACTGACGCTGGGCCTGTTCCACACGGCGTTGGACAGCGCTGTCCTGTGCAGCTGCCACAACCGGGGTGGCGAGCGGCAGCAACAGGCTGGTGATCGCCGTGAAGGTAAGCAGTGTACGTTTCATATCAGGGACCTCGGCCCGTTGAACTATGCACTCAAAATGAACCTTGGTGGATGAACTGACACTGAATGGGCTGTTTAGGAAAGCGCATAAAAAAGGCCCCGCAGGACATGCTGCGGGGCCAAGGTACTGGTTTGTGATGACGGGAACTAAACCAGTTTAATAGATGCCGTTCAGGACGCTGGTGATCAGGCCGGTGGCAATGGCGATCATGACAATGTCGTTTCCGGCGTACACATAGCGATAGCCACGCGGGGCAGGGCGCAGGCCATAGAAGCCCGGGTCACGCACCACATAGGAGCGATAGCTCGACGGCAGATAGGCTCCCGTGCGCCAGCGATAGTTATAGTAACGCGGCTCTACGCGGTAATAGCCATAGCCCGGTGCGTACCAATAACCGTTACGCGCACCGCGATAGTCGCGGAACTCCGCACGGCCACGCCACCAATCACGGTTTCCGCGCTCCCAACGCGCCGGACCGGCGTGGTGCGGACGTCCCTGCGGACGGGCATGATGGGGCGGGGGGCGGTGATCGGGGCGCCAGTCGCGACCGCGACCACGATCATCGTGGCGATTACCGCGGTACTCTCTATGGTCTCCGCGACGGTCGTGATGGCGATCCTGAGCCTGTGCCAGCACGGGCGCGGCAGTCGTAGCCAACGCCAGTGCGGCGATTGCGGCTTTAGTTGCGAACTTCATAATCGCCTCCGAAGAAATCCCTGTCTGATGGGCAGATTGGAAAATCCTGTCTGAACCGAAACTGAACTGTATGGTCAGCTATTGGCAGGACTTGTTCATCGTCCTACCCATTAAGGCCGAGCTTGAAGTGCACGTATAAAAGGAGAGGGTGATGCCCCAGCCGATAGAACTGTGGTTCTGGCCGACACCGAACGGCATCAAGATCAGCATTGCTCTAGAGGAAATGGGGCTGGCCTATAAAATCCGGCCTATCAATATCGGTACGGGTGAACAGTTCACGCTCGAGTTCCAGGCCTTGAGCCCGAATGGCCGCATGCCTGCGATCATCGATCACGATGGCCCCGACGGCAAACCGATCAGCCTGTTCGAATCCGGTGCCATTCTACAGTATCTGGCCCGCAAAACCGGCAAGTTCTACGGCGCTGACGAGCGGTCGCGCATCGAGGTGGATCAGTGGCTGTTCTGGCAAATGGCCGGTCTGGGGCCGATGGCCGGGCAAACCCACCATTTCCGCCATTATGCGCCGGCCATTACCAATGACCAAAGGCATCTGGCCTATGGAGTCAGCCGATACACCAATGAGACACGCCGCCTCTACAGCGTGATCGAGCGTCGCCTGCAGGATCGGGACTATCTGGCGGGGGACTATTCGATTGCCGACATGGCGGCGTGGCCGTGGATCATCCCGACATTGCAGGGACAGGATCTCGACAGCTTCCCCAAGCTGAAGGCCTGGCATGCCCGCATCAAGGCCCGTCCTGCGGTAGAAAAAGGAAAGATCGTCGGTGCCGAGTTGCGCCGTGACATCACCCTTGCCAGCAAGGACGCAGAGGCGGCCCGCAAGGTTTTGTTCGGCCAGCGTGGCCATTAACCAAACTTTCAGATCGCTGTTATTTCAATGCATCCATCAGGGAAGGGGCAGAATGCCCCCAAATGGAGGATGTTGTGATGATTGGTGTTCAAGGCGCGGCCGCTGATCACAATGGCGACCACCTGCCGCTGCCGACCCCCGATATGGACGGCGAGGCATTGTTCAGACTGGGTCTGGCCTATTCATCCGGTCAGGATGGATGTCCGTTGGACCGCGTATCCGCCCACATGATCTTCAATCTGGCCGCCATGAAAGGCTCGCTTGAAGCACGCGAGTACCGCAAGGAAATGAGTGCGGAAATGTGCAGCGAGGAGCTGGCAGAGGCCCAGCGTGCGGCACGTCGCTGGATTGATGGCGGAACGGCACACGTAGCGGCCTGATTGCACGGTAAAGCTTCAGCTATGGCTGGACCCGACGGGCAGGGGGCGCTATGGACCCTCACGACTGTTTGTTGAGGATTCCGCCCATGCTCGCCCGCATCTATCGCCCGGCCAAGACCGCTATGCAGTCCGGCAAGGCCAAGTCGCGCGACTGGCGTCTTGAGTTTGAGCCGGCGTCGGCCCGTTTCAATGACCCGCTGATGGGCTGGAGCGGCACGACCGACATGAACGGCCAAGTGCGCCTGACCTTTGAAACCAAGGAAGACGCTGTGGCCTATGCCGAGCGTTACGGCATTCCGTTCCGCCTGCACGAGCCGAACGAAGCGCCGACCATCATCAAGGCTTATGCCGATAATTTCGCGACCGACCGTAAGGTCTCGTGGACGCATTAAGCGACCATAGATAGCGAAACACAGGGCCGTTCCTATTGGGGGCGGCCTTTTGTGTATCTACAGACCTCTGACATCTTGTCGAAAAGCGCGAACCCCCTTACCAGTTCGCCCGCTCACCACCCAACGCGCCCTTAGCTCAACCGGATAGAGCACCCGCCTTCTAAGCGGACGGTTGCAGGTTCGAGTCCTGCAGGGCGCGCCAGGGTTTTAGCCGGATTGGGGCAGGGCGTTCAGGCCACCTCCGAATCTAGCTGTAAGTGCGCCTTATTGCTTCGAGGGCTGCCTCGTTACAGGCTTCGTATTCATTGTTACCGTATAGAGATTTTCCCTCGGTACATGCGCTGGCAAGCGCGCGGTACAGGCATTGCTCCAGTTGGGAATTGATATCTTGTGCGGCATTCACGTCTTCAATGTGCGCACTACCTAGAAACCAAACGAAGCCTGTGTTGCCTTCATAGGCACCGTAGCTGTTCTTGCCGTTCACCTGACCGCAGACACCACCTTCAACGACCTTGATGTCAGAAAACAGAGCGCTGGTCGGATCCTTCAGCTTGGCAGCCACGGCTGCTTTAGCCTTGGCGACGGTGTTGCTATCCGTACCGGGAATAAACTGACACCCAGTCAGGCCAGCTGCGAGAAGCAGCGGCAAGATGAATCTAAACACTGAAATACAATACTCCAAATCGACCGAGCAGGCCCTCGGCAGGCGTAAAACCGCTCTGAATCTCCAACAGAACGGTCAAGCTTCATTATCGACAAATCATTCGCGAATCCACGTCCCGCGACGGCATTTGGGGGGGGCTGGGCAGGCGTTCGCGTCACCGTTTTCTGGGCTTCAGCTACAAGCGAGGGTATGGCTCAAAACCATCTGTGTAAGCCTTGGGCCGTTTATCGCCTAAGGAATATTATGCGAAGCGAGCATAACCATTCCCGACAATCAGCTGCCACTTACCGGTCCTGTAGTTTTGAACCAGCTTGGCTTGCCAGCGTACTGCGGCACGATTTGGGTTGATTTCTTTAAGGCGAACTTGGCGGTCTCAACTCGTGAAAAATATGCCAACGCCGTGAATGCCTTATATCAACATGCCTCAACGATGCGGCCGCAAATCGATGTAGACTCTGCACTCACAGAACCCGATCTGGTCGCAATGGACACGCTGTTGTCCTCGTTCCTACTGTCGCGTCAGCATGCGGAAAATGATCGCACCTGGCCGCTAGTATCCGATTTCGTCTTTGGGTTTCTAAGAGAGATCACCGGTTCTGAAGCACTTTCATTGCAGCGTAAGCTCCAATTTATGGCCGCCCGTTATAGCCAGCTGCGGCCACGTCGCCGAATAAAACCGCCCCATATTCGCTGCGTTCCGTACGAGGTGCTGGAAGACCTCTTTTCACTGGTCCATCCGGAAAGTTCCAAGAATCCATTTCGAACTAACGAAATCCGTTGGCGGAACTACATGATTTTCATGTTGTTTCTGCAACTTGGTCTGAGAAAAAGTGAACTCCTGATACTCAATGTCGGCTCATTTCGATCGCAATTTGACGTCGAAGTGGGAGAAAATCGCTTTTGGCTTGATATTGCCGCTAGTCATTCGACGGTTGACCCCCGCGCTAAGGCCGCTCGCCTGAAAAATAGTTTGGCGACTAGGCAAGTTCCTCTGACAGCTTCTCTCGTCGGAGGTTTGGAGACCTATCTGACGAGCTTCCGGGGCGACCCTCCCCATGAGTTTATGCTCACGTCTGCGGAAGGAAGTCCGCTCTCTGCGAGCTCCCTGGATTATGTGTTCGAGATTCTAAATAGAACCCTTAGCGCTCCGTCGAGGGATATTCAGGCGAGCCGGCGGATAGATAAAATCACGCCTCACTCATTACGCCATACTGCCGCTGTGCTTCGGCTGCAGCGCTTTGTCGATGGTGGGATGGAACTGGAAGAAGCCGTTCACAGGCTGCGGCCCTTCTTCGGATGGTCCAGATCGTCGGAGATGCCCTACCATTATGCACGCGCATACTTTGATCCAATGCACGCCGCTGTCTGGGAGGAAACATTCAATGACAGCTTGGCCACGCTGAGGAGGATCAAGTCGTAATGGGTAATCAGCTTGATCTTTGGGATGAAAACCGCCCCACAACTTCAATACTTAGTCCTCCGCCCCTCCCCTCGCTGGTTCGATATTATGATCAATTTGCACAGAAGGATCGTGTGATACGAGATATTTCATCCTGTGTTTGGGCGGTTCACCATTCGGGCTCAATCGTAAATCTTGATTTCCGAAAGGCAGGAACTATCTCAGACCCCGTTGTTATGAGGGTGGTGCTTGAATATATTCAAAGTGATCAGATCGCTACGGGATTAAAGTATTATAGTTCTTTTAATAACATCGACTTTGGCGATTTCGTTCACTTTAAGCGCTTGTGTGAAGATTTGTCCCCCTCTGAATTTATGGGGCGATGGTCATTAGAAATTCTAGATAAATTTCCTCAGCGCCATATTCAATCGCTTCGGCAAATTCTTCACTGGATGGCTAAGTGGAGTATTGCTCATTGGCGACCATCAGACAGAGACTTAATTAGAAGACTACCGGGGTTTTCGTCTAGTAAATATAAATCTGTTTCGGATGGTTTCGCGTTCATCTCTTTAGCGGATAGGTCTAAAATTGTCAGATACATAAATAAATATACGGCATTAATGACCAATGATACTGAAATATTCGATCCGAACTTCCTAAGAGATCTATGTTTGCTCGCTATTGCGTTTCAGTTCGGCCTTCGGCCTCTGCAAATGGCCATGCTGACGTTAAATGATGTACGCATTTTTGATAAAAACACAGTTCATATATCCGTCACGCTTATAAAGCAGCGGCACGAGAAAACTGGTCGCATTGTTCGACGAAAAATTCAGGCGAGTTGGTGTCCAATCTTTCTTAAGTATCAAAGCGTGCGCAATTATACCTCAGATAAGTTCCTTGGGTTGAATCCGCAGGCGTGCTCAAGGAAGCTTTCGGCGCTCACCAGATCGATTACCGGAGTCGCTTACTCGCCTAATCATTTTAGGCACACTAGCGCCCAAAGGTTGGTAGATCATGGAGCTTCTCGTGAAGTGGTCTCTGATTTCCTAGGCCACACAGACACCACGGCAGCGAACGTTTACTTCGAAGCTTCGCCCACACAGAACGATCTAGTGAACGCTGCGCTGGGCAATTCAGCTGTGTATCAAGCAGTTTCATCGGCCCAGCGTGGCGATATGATTTCAGCCGCCAATCTGCTTAGATTGGCACCTGATCAGCAGGTCGTTGGTATGCCTCATGGCATACCCATAAGTGGTATTGGCGCTTGCCATGCGGGTCAATCGACGTGCACACGCAACCCTGTTCTTGCCTGCTACACCTGCCACAAGTTTTTGCCAGTTAATGACGCTGCAATTCACCGGGGCGTCCGCGAGAGCTTAGAGGCCGTGGTTAAGTCTTTCGATCAGCCGCAACGCGTCGACCGTGTCTCGCCGGCAATGATGCAGTTACGCACCACCCTAGAGAGTGTGTCAGCAATCATCGAGGCTGCGGAAGTGGGAGGAAGCGATGAGCAGCCCGTATTCTAGCTTTGTCTCCACTGCTAAAATTCGAGCAGAACAAAACAATATTAATTGGAATCCTCAATACGATCCCACTAGCGGAAAAATTTGCAAGGATGAGTGGTGGGACCTATCAGCCATAGCCGGAAAAATAGAGCGGCCACGCAAAATAATTTCGAGCTTCGGTGTGAACGCATCCGCTAGAGATGCAATATTGGCTGTCACTGGGAATGAAGCCCCGTTTATTATGTCGCCTCACTGGATTGAGCTATTTAAAGCGATAGCCATTCACGACATTCTCATTAAGGGCCGCACGCCAGGAAACTTTGCGGTCAATGTTGGAGAAAGCTTTAGAGTACTCGCAGGCTGCGCCAATGCGGTAAAGCCAGAGGATATTACGCACGATATAGTGAGGAACGCTTATAACGCTGCATTGCTAATGTCCGCATCTGGTAAGCGAGGCAGTACTCTGCAAGCCACCATTTCAACCTGGTTCGACAGCACCGGGATCGCGAATTCGCGCCCCTTAAAACAAGCTTGTGTCGCCCGCGTTGAGCAAAATGAAATCGCGCAACGCGTTAAACAGGTCAATTTTGCAGCAAAGAGGCAAGTAGACAGTAAACGTCCGAGATCCCTAAGAACCGATTTAACTCAGAAGCATTTTGAAGATAAATTGCCGAATGATGAAGATCTATTTTAGCTTCTTAGGATAGCATATACAGCCAATCCGGAAACCGTTTCTGACGTTGTTCGTTTATAAGCTGCTAAAATTCTTATTTGTACTGGCCTGAGAGTTGGGGAAATAGTCTCCCTGCCCGCCGCCTGTCTGACACAGGGCGATTTTGAGCGCCCCTTGATTGGAAAATATGGTCCTAATAGACCCGATTTTCTTCTACATCATTTTGCTGAAAAGCAAGGGCAAGATGCCCGTCGCTTCGAATTTATAGAGAAAGTTCAACACGTCCCTGCGCTTCTCTCATCTTCCATCACTGGGAGCATTGCTCGAGCGCGATCCATAACAGATCCACTCAGAGTAACCGTAAAACGGCAAAGGCAATCGGGACGCCTATTCCCCGATTTCCAAGCTGATGATCTTCTCACGTGGACCGACGCCTACACGCGTATGACGGGCATGATCCGAATTTCGGTTGAAGACGTACCCGATGCCCTCAAACGAAAATATCGACAGAACTACGACAACCGCGTTCTCAATGAAATTAGAGCACATCAAAGTCACGCCTTAAAGGCCTCAGGTGCAAGCTCGCGAGTGAATGACTATTTTCGTCGCGCTCAGTCAAATACGAAACAGTCGCTTTATCTTCGCGAGGCAGATGGAAGGCCTATAGAGCTGCAGCCTAGCGAGCGCGTGTCGAAGCGGAACTTATTTGTACTTGCTGGGGATATGGAGAAATTCGTACGCACGACTATGCCCACGAAGCTACCAGACCTCCGATTAGGTAAGTCAACTTCAGGCACATTTGGTTTGAAGGACCGGTTATTTCTGTTCCCTGGTAGAGCAAGAGCCGAGGCTGCCCACGACGCGATCATCGACTTAGAACGCTACTTCAGTGTCCAATCTATGTCGACACAAGACCTTGAGATGCAGCTATCGGGTGATGGTGAAGGTGGTCGTTTATTCCGTCGGTACGGAGAGACTGATCGATTCAAGCAGATTTCGATTAACCCTCACTCCCTGCGTCACCTCCAAAATACAGAGCTTTTCCGGCAGGGTGTGGCCGATACGATAATTACTAAACGTTTTAATCGCAGATCTACCGCGCAAAGCTACGTCTACGACCATCGCACCCTTGCGGAGCATTTGGACGAAATGGAGCCGCAGACGTTGAAAGCTGCAGCCAAACTAGGAGAGCACGCACGCAGAGCGTTTGACCTCATTAGAGGTCAGAAAATTCAGGGTCCTGTTGTCAAAGCTTTTATACGCATCCAGCAAGAATCTGGTGATGAGGCAGCATTTGATTACCTCAACGCCGAAGCTGGAGCTTTGCATTTTACGCCATACGGCTTTTGTCTGAACAGCTTTGCAGCAAGCCCATGCGTTAAACATCTCGAGTGCTTTAATTCTTGTAATCATTTGGCTCGCACCGACTCTCCTGAAGAGCAAAGGAACCTTGAGACACTCAAGGACCGATATGAGTTGCACATTGGTCGCCTAAAGGCGCGCCCGAGCCCTGCGCCAAATTTCGGTGCTCAACTAGCTCATGCCGAGGAAAGGTTGGCCGGAATTCGGGCTGCGCTAGCCGAAGTGCCTGGAGCCAAGGTGTTCCCTCAGGGGAGCGATCTTCATGTTAGTATCGGAGATGTCCGCAATGGATGACATTCAACTCGTTGACGAGATCGTCGAACAGATGATCCAGTCGGATACCACCATCACATTCCGACAGGTGTCTGAGCGATCTGATGGACGGTTCCCTCACGCCACATCTCTGACAAGACGTGAGCACTTGCGTGAACGAGTTGAGAAGGCTGTTGAACGACAAAAGGCTGTGCGAGCGGTTGCTCTCAAGTTCTCTAAAAGCTCCCCTGCCCGTTCTGCTGCCCGTATAGCCGCTTTAGAAGCGGAGGTGGCGAGTCTTAGGGATCAGGTGCAACTGCTCACATCCAGTCACCGTGCTGCAATTTTGGCTATAGGTAGGATCGGCGGCATGAAAGCTTGGCGTGAACACTTTCCGGCCTATAGCGAAGCCGTCAACAGGCTCGCCGAAATGGAAGCGTTACCACAGGCCGAAGTGCAATCGCTCGCCCCTCGTAAACCGAGCATCTAGCGTCGGAGCAAGTCGGCCGGCTCCACCTTCAACGCAAGTGCGATCCGGTCGATATTGTCGATAGATACGTTGCGTTCAGATCGCTCGATAGAGCCGATGTAGGTGCGGTGTAATCCGGCCTCACTGGCAAGATCTTCTTGGCTCCACCCACGTTCGAGGCGGTGGCTGCGGACGTGTGCTGCAAACACTTTCCGTAGTTCATTTTTGAAGACCTGACCCATAAGGGCATGGTCGAAATTTGATGACTTTACGTCGACAGACGATAAGTAGCATCTTGCCGTTATGTCTCATCAGGCGAGTTGCAAATGACCGGTGCTTCGGAAAGCCACCACATAGTCCTATCGGCGGAAGCGATTGCTTACGTTCAAAGCCGTAAGGCTGAAGCGTGGAGGAGAGATCCCGCTGATGCGTGCAGGTTGGTTGTAAAGGACCGCCTTATCGATCTTCTTGCGCTACCAAACGGAGCGATCTGGAAGGCTGTGCCATCTATCGGAAAATCAATACCGATTTGTCTGGAGCGCCAAGACGCCGATTATCTGGACTCGTTCTCCGTAGCGCTTGGGCAGAATGTGAGTGTTCTGTTGCAAAACTTGGTGGAAGGCGGACCTTTCGACCCAACGCCAGCCAACAAGACGGGTTACCTCAGGAACGAGCACAAACGTGGCCGGATCTACGGATTTTACATGGAGGTTCCTGGTTACCAGTACAGCTTCTTGCGTACGATTGGAGACACAAGCCTTACGGGTCGCGACGTGTTGGATGAAGCCATCGTGGCACTCGCAGAAAAGCTCATATTGAATGGTGAGATAAGGGGCGTCCATCCCCCAGTCACGACCATGCAGTTCGCAGAGCGCTTGATTAAATTCAACGGACTTATGGCAGCTCCTTATGCCAACCGTCCGGTGAACAAGGCGGCAATTTCGACAGCGAAAAGGCCATCTCGAACAAAGAAAGTTGGAGGAACAAAGGCGGTGTCCACATCATGAAACAGCATCGAGCCGACCCGATACCGTGGGATGGCGACTATTCACGCTTTTCAAGACCTCTTGCTCACCCAGGCGAGCATCTCCGCTTGGATTACCTTCCCGAGTTTAAGCTGGATGCCCAAGCCCTGTCCCGCGCATTGGGTCTTTCAGACGATTCTTTGGTCCAAATGCTTTTGAACGAGCAGTTATCCGTTTCGCTCGATCTGGCTTCAAAGCTTGGTGTAGTGTTTGGCACTTCGACGGAGTACTGGCTGAACCTACAGGCTAGCCACGATCAGTCGGTAGTAGCCCTGAAGCATAGGCCTTAAACAGCCCGCCAATCTTCAACCTGATCCGAGCTAATCGCGACGATATCTCGAGGACGGTATAGGTCAGATTTTACGGATCCTGAGCGGCCGATCTCTTCTTTACCGGCTGATACCAGCCGGCCAGATTTCGTCCATCGTATGCGTTCGAGATTGGAGATGCCCAACACCTCGCATACCTCAGCGGAAGTAAGGCTACGGTTGTTAATTTTGGTAAGTGCCTTCGCTAGCTTATAGTCCGCGCTAACGACGTTTTCTGCTGTGACGGTTACGCGATAGGCGTCGTCGGATTGGGTTTGTGTAGCCCTACGTGACATTCGCTTACACAAGGCAGCCACCTCGGCTATGCGCATCCGCAGCAGCAGACTGCGCTCTATGGCAGCCGAAATATCCAGTTCGTATCCAAGTCCGACGTTCTTGAGCCTGATGAGGGCGGACATCTCGTCGGCCTCGATTGTCTCGATCTGTTGAGACGGCATTAGAACTCGATCCCGGCCTGGGCTTTTACCCCGGCTCTGAACGGGTGTTTGACCAGACCCATCTCGGTGACCAGATCAGCGGCTTCGATCAGACGTTCATGGGCGTTTCGGCCAGTGATGATCACGTGAGTGTCGTCAGGCTTTTGGGCCAAGGCCTCCAGAACCTCGTCTACGGGAAGGTAATCATATCGGATAGCGATGTTGAGTTCGTCGCATATCACCATCTTCCAATCGGGATCCATGATGCGAGCCTTGCAGGCCTCCCAAGCTTCACGAACCTTCTCAATGTCACGTTGACGATCCTGAGTGTCCCAGGTGAAGCCTTCACCCATTGGGCGCATTTCCACGAGGTCCGGGAATGCATCGAAAATTGCCTGCTCACCGGTGTCCATTGCGCCTTTAATGAACTGGATGATCGACACCTTCATGCTGTGACCCATCATGCGCAGTGCCATGCCCATTGCAGCAGTGCTCTTACCCTTCCCTGCACCGGTATGGACAATTACCAAGCCTTTTTCGACTGTCTTGGTGCTTAAAATTCTGGCCTTAACTTCCTGAATTTTCGCCATTTTATTTTTATGTCGAAGCTGGCTGTTGTCGATCTCTGTAGTCATGTGCCTATCCTGATCACGACCCGAAAGAGAATCGGAAACGCGGATTTGGGGTGCTGTTGTGCTGCGCCCCATGCCTCAGGATTGTATGTGATGTCGATATTGCGCGCCTCAAATGGCGGCACTTCAATCGTTGTTTGTTCGACGTGTAAGTTCAAAGCTGATGAGCCGTTGAATGCCTCTGGCGAGCGTGGTGGTGCCGCTCTTTTTCGTCATGTGAAGGATGCGATGGACGCGCTTGAGACGGCTTCGATCAGCGTCGAACCCATGGCCTGTCTGTTCGCTTGCTCCCAGCACTGCACGATCCATTTGAGAGCGCCCGGCAAGGTCGGCTATGTCCTCGCCAACTTCGAACCCACACCTGAATCGGCGCAAGCCTTGGCGGAGTTTGCGCAACACTATGATCAAAGCCTTGAGGGCGTTGTGCCTTATAAAAACTGGCCGGAAGGCGTGAAAGGCCATTTCCTCGTGCGTATTCCGCCAGAAGGCATGATCACCGTCGATTGAGTCTTAGGGGCGCATGAGGTCCAGCTTCATACCCGCCACGATCAGAACCGAATGCTTGCCGCTCTCTGCCAAGGCTTGGTTCAAGCGACCAGCTTCGTCGCGGAACCGTCTGGCCAGCGCATTGTCCGGCACAATCCCCCAACCGACCTCATTGCTGACCACCCAGATTTCTGCGCGCGTGATCGTCAGGGCGGCGAGGAGTTCGCGAGTCTGTTGAGCAATGTCCTTCTCGGCCAGCATCACGTTGGTCAGCCAGAGCGTCACGCAGTCGATGACCGCCACATCGCCCTCCTCCAAGGTTTCGATAGCCTGAGGTAGATCAAGCGGTGCCTCGATTGTTTCCCACTCATCGCCGCGCTCTTCGCGATGTTTGGCGACCCGTTCCGCCATCTCGTCGTCGTAGATCTGTGCCGTCACAATGGCGATGGGTTTGGTGCATGCTGCTGTCGCTGCAGCCTCGGCGGCACGCTGGGCATATCGGCTCTTTCCTGAGCGAGCGCCGCCAAGCACCAGAGTGTACGACATCAAAAATCTCCGGTTGACCTGAGCCATGGACAGTCCTACTGCCGAATTGCGTCAGGTTCCCCTTAACGGGGATTAAAAGGGAACGGAGTTCAAAACTCCGGCTGTTCCCGCAACTGTAAGCGGCTAGCCCGCACGTCATATGCCACTGGAGACTGACTTGGCTACGGCCAGATGTTTCTGGGAAGGCGACGTGCATCGGCGTTGATCCGCAAGCCAGGAGACCTACCTGCCGCCGTCGTTCTCCACGCGGCCGGGAAGAGCCAAGTGGTCGAGGTAACTCGTGTGACGACATCGTTTTCAACCGCGTTCAGCGGGCGATTGCGCGTGTCTTGAAACACAGGCGTGGTCTGTCTCGCTGTGCGCATCCATGTGGGGATGTCACATTGAACAGGCTTCTTTTCCCGGCTGCGGGCCTTGCCGTTCTTCTTTCTTCGCCGGCGCTGGCCGCCGAACTCGACCAACAGGCTGCAGCGCCGACTGCGGCTACCGTCGCGACGACCGTTGACGACGTCATCGTCACGGCCAACCGTTCGGCCCAGTCGATCGACAAGGTAGGGGCTTCAATCACGGTACTGACCAAGGCTGCGCTGGAGTCCGCACAAGCGACGGCTGTTCCGGATATGTTGGCCCGTACCCCGGGCGTCAGCTTCACCCGCAACGGCGGCGTCGGTACCTCGACGACCGTCAACATCCGCGGCGCTGAGGGTCACCACACTGTCGTCCTGATCGACGGCGTGAAGATGAACGACCCCTCCTCCACCCAAGGCGGTGCCAACTTCAGCAACCTGCTGGTAGGCGACGCGGGCCGTATCGAAATCCTGCGCGGTGCCCAGTCGACCCTGTGGGGCAGCCAAGCCATCGGCGGCGTGGTGAACATCATCACCGCCGAGCCAACGCAGGCCTTCGAAGGTGGCCTGAGTGCCGAAGCGGGATCGCGCGGCACCCAGTATTTCCGTGGCGGCATCGGCGGTGCCAATGAGCGCCTCAGCTGGCGTCTGGCGGCCAACCGTTACCAGACGGATGGCTTCTCGGCCTATGCCACGGGCACCGAGGACGACGGCTATGAGAACAACAGCGTCTCGAGCCGCCTGAACCTCAAGCTGACCGACAATGCCTCGTTGGACCTTCGTGCGGTCTATTCCGACGGCACCAATGACTTTGATGCCTACAATGGCGACAGCCGCGAGTTCGGTAATACCGAAGAGCTGGTTACCTATGCGGGTCTGAACTTCGATCTGCTGGATGGTCGCCTGCGTAACCGCATCGGCTATGCCTACACCGACACCCAGCGCAACAACACCAACCCAGCCCGCACCATCGAAACCTCGACTTTCGAGGCCAAGGGCGAGAACACACGCTGGGATTATCAAGGCAGCTTCGCCTTCACCTCGGACCTCAGTGCGACCTTTGGTGTTGAGTCAGAGCGCGCCGAAATGCGGACCCGTTCGCCGTCGAACAGCACGACCAAGCCTGCGTTCGGCACTGGCCGCGCCGATCTTGACAGCGTCTATGTCCAGTTCCAGTGGGCCGCCCTGCCCTCGCTGAACCTGACGGCTGGCGTGCGCTATGACGACCACGCCCAGTACGGCGACAATGCCCTTGGCCAAGTCGCAGCCGCTTGGAACCTAAATGAAGGCAACACTGTCCTGCGCGCTAGCTGGGGCCAAGGCTTCCGCGCTCCTGGCCTTTATGAGCTGTACAGCGAATACGGCAACCTGACGCTTCAGCCGGAAGAGTTCGACGCCTGGGAAGTGAGCATCCAGCAAAAGCTGCTGGATAAGGCGACTGTAGCGGTCACCTACTTCAACCGCGAGGCGGATAACGAGATCCGCTACAATGGTTGCTCCAGCACCGCTGATCCTCTGTGCGTCGTCAATGGCGCTATGCGCTGGGGCTATTACGCCAACGTCCAGAAGACTGAGGCTCAAGGCATCGAAGCCAGCGGCGTCTATGACGTTACGCCTGCCTTCAAGGTCACTGCCAACTACACCTGGACCGATGCTACCAGCGCATCGGGTGCCAACAAGGGCAAGCAACTGACGCGCCGCCCAGAGCACATGGCAAACCTCTCGGCGGACTATGCGTTCGCTAGCGGTCTGAAGACGGGTCTTGCGGTTCGCTATTCGGGCGAGACCTTCACCAACGACGCCAACACCGGCACGCTGGATGAATACACCCTCGTAGACCTGCGCGTTTCGTATCCGATCGACGACCATCTGGAAGTCTATGGCCGTATCGAGAACCTGTTCGACGAGCAATACCAGATCGTCCAGAACTACGGCACGGCTGACCGCGGCGTGTTCGGCGGCGTCCGCATCCGGTTCTGATGCGTCATGCTTTCCGTGCGCCCGCATAAAGAGGCGATACGGCATGGAGGCGGCCTTCGGGCCGCCTCTTACGCCCATCCCGAGGTGACCGAACCTTGGCTTGATCTGTCTACGGGCATCAATCCGGTGCCCTATCCGGCTCGACCCGCCAGTATGGCTGAACGTGGCCGATTGCCGGACCCATTGGAACTTGCCGCGTTAGAGGACACCGCTGCACGGTATTTTCACGCAAAGCCCGAAAGGGTCGCAGCCGCTGCCGGAGCCGAGACGGTTATTCGGCTTCTACCCGTACTTTTGGGTAGGGTCACAGTCGATATTGTCGGCCCGACCTACGGGGCCCATGCCGAGGCATGGCAAGCCGCCTTTCTCGCTCCCATGACGATAGGCCAGCACCAAGCGGAAGGCTCGGGGGCGGATGTTCTGGTGATCGTCAACCCTAACAACCCCGATGGATACACTTACACAAAGGCTGAGCTGACGCGCATTCTACGTAAGCGAGAAGCCAAAGGCCGCTGGCTGGTTATCGACGAGTCATTCGGCGAATGCGCGCCGGAAAACACCATGACGGATGTGGTATCGGACCGGCTCATTGTCCTTCGATCGTTCGGCAAATTCTTCGGTCTGGCAGGTGTCAGGCTGGGTTTTGCGATTGCCTCACCGAGCTTCAAAGCTTCGTTTAGGGCTCTTACGGGCGATTGGCCCGTCTGTGCGGATGCCATCGCCATGGGCAGGCAGGCCTATGCCGATATAGCTTGGAGCGAAACGACCCTCGCATTGCTGCAAGGGCAAGCGGCACGGCTGGATGAAGTCCTGACCAGTGCTGGCTTCGAGGTCAAAGGTGGCACCTGTCTGTTCAGGTTGGCCCGACACGACAGAGCCCATGACTGGTTCTGGCATTTATGCCGGCGCGGTATCCTGACGCGACCATTCGATCATACACCGAACGTGTTGCGCTTTGGTCTGCCCCACCCCGAAGATTTCCTGCGTGTCCAGCGTGCTTTGGAGGCAGGGCTATGACTGTTAGCCGACGCGGTATGCTCGTTGCTGGCATGGCCAGCATAGCCTGGCCTGCGTCGGCTACGGTCACGGCGCCGCGCCGCATTGTGTCACTTAACCCCTGCTTGGACGCCATTCTGGTTCGGCTGGCCCCTAGGCATCAGATTGCTGCCATCAGCCATTATTCGCGCATTCGGCAGCAATCGAACATCTATCCGCTCGCCCAGACCCTGCCGATCACACACGAAACGGCAGAAGAGATCGTGTCACTTCGCCCCGATCTGGTGCTGAGCAGTCAGCACAGCTCACGCGCCACGCGAAACGCCTTGGCGCGTCTGGGGATACCTGTCGAGTTGTTTGGCGTCCCTCAGACCATTGAGGAAAGTCTCGAGCAGGTCGATCGCATTGGCGCACTATCGGGTCATGCAGAGCGCGCCTCTGCTCTGAGAAGCGAAATCAACCGCCACATCGAGCTTAGTCGGGTTGGTCCCAATGCGCGGCGGCTGAAAGCCGTCGTGTTCCAACCCAACGGCTTCGCTGCAGGCCAAGGCACCCTGATGTCCGAGATGATGGAGATCGCAGGCTTTGACAATGTCGCCGGTCGCTATGGTGTCGGGAAATGGGGAAATCTGGCTCTGGAACAGATCATCTCCAATCCGCCCGAAGTCCTTTTGAGCGGAGTCGGATCACAGGGCGCGAGGTCGTGGGCGGAACGGATCATGCTCCACCCCGCCCTGCGATCGATCTCGCACAGGATGGTGCAGACGGAATTCCCCGAAAAACTGCTCTACTGCGGCGGGCCCGTACTGATCGACACCGCAGCCGCACTTGTCCGCGCCCGACAGCAGGCGCTGGAGGCCCTTCAATGAAGTCAGCGTCTATCCATCCTGCCGTGCTCTGCGGTGGGCTCTTTGCCTTGGTGGCCCTGCTCTGTTTGGGCAGCCTTTGCGCCGGCAAGGTGTGGGTTCCTCTGCATGAATGGTTCGCCAGTCCCGGCGACCCGTCATGGGCCATCTTGGTGGAGCTGCGGCTCCCTCGCACCATCCTGGCCATCATGGTTGGTGCCGTGCTGGGCTTGGGCGGTGCCGCCATGCAGGGCTATACGCGAAATCCGCTTGCCGACCCCGGTATGCTGGGTGTCTCAAGCATGGCTGCGCTGGGGGCGGTCACGACTTTCTATATGGGCAGCTTTGGTGGTCAGCCGTGGGTGCTGCCGATGATGGCCATGGCGGGGGCTGCCCTTGGCGTGGCTGTACTGCTGGCGCTCGCTGGCTCAACGAGCAGCATCGTGACCTTCATTCTGGCCGGTGTGGTAATACAGACCGTGGCGGGCGCTGGCGTAGCTCTCGCACTCAACCTCGCACCCAATCCGTGGGCCGTGAACGAGATCATCAATTGGCTCATGGGCTCCTTGGCGGATCGCAGCCTTGATGATCTGAAGATTGCGGCACCCGGCATGATCCTCGGGCTGATCCTGCTCTCGCCACAGGGACGCGCTCTTGATGCTCTGACGCTCGGCGAGGCCGGTGCCAAGGGGCTGGGGGTCAACCTCGGCGCTACGCGGCTTGCCCTCGTCGTTGGGGCTGCACTCGCCATTGGATCAGCCGTGGCCGTCACAGGCGTCATCGGCTTTGTTGGACTGATTACCCCGCACCTGCTGCGTCCTTTTGTGAAGTCCAAACCCGGCGCGCTGCTTATCCCGTCTGCGATCGGCGGTGCGGCGCTCACTCTGGCCGCCGATATTCTCGTCAGACTGACGCCTGCTCCTAACGAAGTGAAGCTGGGCGTGGCAATGGCGGCATTGGGTGGCCCCTTCTTCCTCGCTCTCCTCATCTCCATGCGCCGGAAAATCGTATGAGCCAGATCCAGACGTTAGACCTCTCTGTCACTTTCGGTTCGCGGCTGGTGCTTGAACAAATCAGTCTCTCGCTTCAGCGCGGACAGGTCACCGCCATCATTGGTCCGAATGGTGCGGGTAAATCCACCCTGCTCGATTGTTTGGCCGGACTACGTCGCCCCGATCTGGGCAAGGTCCACCTCGATGCCACGCCCCTACTGGACCTGAAGCCACAAGAGCGTGCCAAACGCATCGCCTACCTTCCCCAATATTCGGAACTGGCTTGGGAGATTGATGGCGAAACCCTCGTGGGCTTGGGCCGCACGCCTCACTGCGGACCGTGGGGACGGACGGTTAAGGATGCCGCTGCTGTCCGTGACGCGTTGGTACGCACCTCTACATCAGAGTTTGCCAACCGCCCCGTTTCCACCCTGTCAGGCGGCGAGCGGGCGCGGCTTCTGTTGGCAAGAGCCTTGGCGACAGATCCCCAATGGTTGCTTGCCGACGAGCCTTTGGCGGGGCTTGATCCGGGTCACTGCCTCGACGTCGTAGCCCTGTTCCGAGAGCTTGCTCATAAGGACGGGCGTGGCGTCATCCTGACGCTGCACGATCTCACTCTAGCTCTAAAGGCCGCGGATCGGGTCATTCTGCTGAGTGATGCAAAGGTGCTGGCCGACGACGTGCCTAGCAAGGTCTTGGCTTCCGAGTTCCTTGAACAGGCTTACGGGATCAGCACTGCTTTATTGAAGAGCAACAATGGCTACGTGCTGGAGACCCTGGCTCGTGCATGACCTCCCTTGGCTTTGGTTGGTAGCAGGTGCGCTCTGGCTGGAGTTCTTCATCCGCTGGCCCGGCCGAATACCGCATCCGGTTGTTGCACTGGGCGCTTTGATCGGGGCGCTGGATCGGCGCTGGAACCTAAATCCAGTGCCTGAACGCACCAAGCGATGGCGCGGGGTATTGGCCTTGCTGGTTGTGGCAGTTTCAGCTGCTGTGGTCGGGCTTGTTGTCAAGTGCGGGCTAACGGCATGGCTGCCCGACATCGCGCCCTACCTATGCGCCCTTCTTGGAATATTTGGTCTGGCTGCGGGCAGTCTGCATCAGCACTTCGTCGCCATTCAGCACCCGCTCTCGGAAAACGATTTGGAAGCTGCCAAGCACGCCGTGTCCATGATTGTTGGCCGCGATACCGCGACCATGAACGCCTCAGACATCTCGGCTGCAGCTTTGGAAAGTCTGGCTGAAAGCTTCAACGATGGCGTCGTTGCCCCCGTGTTCTGGTTCGCCATCGGGGGTCTGCCCGGACTGTTTGCCTATAAGGCCATCAACACAGCGGACAGCATGATCGGCCACATGGAGCCTAGATGGCGCGCCTTCGGCTGGGCCGCGGCGAAAACCGATGACATCGCCAACTGGATACCGGCCCGTATCGCTGGCCTGTTGATCGTAATGGCGTGTGCCGCCCGAGGAACTGCGTCACAGGCCCTGCGTGTCATGCTGAAAGACGCCGCCAAACACGCATCTCCAAATGCGGGCTGGCCAGAGGCCGCCATGGCCGGAGCCTTGGGAGTTCGACTGGGTGGAGCAGTCCATTACGACGGCGTCCTTTGCGAGCGCCCGAGCTTTGGTGATGGACCGGCTCCTACGGCAATGGACGTGAAAAACGGCGCGGTCATCTACCTTCTCGCCCTCGGCTTGCTCACCATCATCTTGGTCCTCGCAGGTGCTCTATGGCGGCTCTGATGATCCAGGGCTGCGGATCGGATGTCGGCAAGTCCGTGCTGGTGGCGGGGCTATGCCGCGCCTTCACCAATCGCGGCCTTACGGTGCGCCCGTTTAAGCCGCAAAATATGTCGAACAATGCCGCTGTTACCCATCCGGATGAAAACGGACTGACAGGCGAAATCGGGCGGGCGCAGGCTCTTCAGGCCATCGCGTGCCGGACCCCTCCGACAGTTCATATGAACCCTGTCCTTCTCAAACCCCAAAGCGACACCGGCGCTCAACTGGTGGTCAGAGGTCAGGTCGAGGGGCACTGGAAGGCTCACGGATACCAGCAGCGAAAAGCTGCCTTGCTGGATGTCGTATTGGAAAGTTTCGAGTGCCTGCGCTCAGAATCCGACCTCGTCATCGTAGAAGGCGCGGGCAGCCCCGCCGAGATCAATCTGCGCGAAGGTGACATCGCCAATATGGGGTTTGCCCGTGCGGCCAACGTCCCTGTTGTCCTCGTAGGCGACATTGACCGTGGCCATGTCATCGCCGCTCTCGCCGGCGCAAAGTTGGTCCTTGATCCTAACGACGCGGCCATGATCCAAGGCTTCATCATCAATAAGTTCCGCGGCGATCCGTGCTTATTTGATCGTGGTCGCGAGCAAATCGCGGAACTGACCGGATGGCACGATCTGGGCATGGTGCCATGGCTCACTGAGGCTTGCCGACTGCCCGCCGAAGACGCGGTTGTTCTACAAACACCCTCGGCAACTCAACCTGAGGGACAGGTCCGCATCGCTGTCCCTATGTTGTCGCGCATCGCTAACTTCGATGACTTCGATCCCGTGGTAGCCGATCCGCATTTTGACCTGCAGTTTATACCGCCGGGGCAAACCATTCCTGCAGATAGCGACTGGATCATTCTGCCAGGCACTAAGGCGACCATTGCGGACACGGCGTTCCTCAAGCAGCAGGGTTGGGACATCGACATCCTTTCCCACGTCCGCCGCAACAAGCGAGTGCTTGGCATCTGCGGGGGCTATCAGTTGCTGGGCCGTCACATCCATGATCGGCACGGCTTAGAAGGCGAAATTGGCTCGTGTCGCGGCTTGGGCTTGCTCGACGTCGAGACCACACTGCATCCCTCGAAAACGCTGAAACAGGTCAAAGGCCAGATCACCGCCTGTGGCTCAGACTTCACGGGCTATGAAATCCACGTAGGCCAGACGTTCGGTGCCGACACAGAGAGGCCCGTCGCCCTGATTGATGGCAAACCTCACGGTGCAACATCGCTTAACGGCCTTGTCCACGGGCTCTACATTCACGGCGTGTTCGATAGCTCCAAAGCCCGCGCAGGCATACTGGGCCTAACTCGGACAATACCCCCCGCTCCTGACCATACCGCCGTGGTTGATGCCGCACTCGACGCCATAGCCGCCACGCTCGAACAACACCTCGACCTCGATCATCTGTACCAACTGGCTTGCCGTAAATGACGATCTCACACCTACTCGACTTCCCTGCCCTCTCTCAGTCAATCAGGCCAGAGATCGATGCCTGCCTTGATGGAAAGGCCAAGCCACCGAAGTCTCTAGGACGGCTGGAAGAGCTAGCGGTGCGCATCGGGCTGATGCAGCAATGCAGCCGACCCAAAATCAACGATCCAGCACTCATCGTCTTCGCAGGCGACCACGGCCTCACCCGTTCGGGAGTGGCCGCATTTCCCGCCAGTGTGACGGTCTCAATGGTGGACGGCCTTCTGGCAGGACGAGCTTCCGCCAACGCCATTGCCAAGGTGGTGGGCGCTAGCGTCCATGTGGTCGATGCAGGTGTCGCAGCTGACCTGACAGACCGTGAAGGCCTGATACATCGCAAGGTGGGTTTAGGCACCCATGACGCATCATTGGATCCCGCCATGTCGCTCCAACAGGCGCAGCTGGCACTGAATTATGGCGCTCAAGTCGCTGGCGAGTACATTGAAAAAGGAGCCGACATCATCGCCTTGGGCGAGATGGGCATCGGCAACAGTTCCTCGGCAGCGCTGCTCGTTCATCGCCTGACGTGCGAAGAGCTAGACCGATGCATCGGCCCGGGCGCTGGTCATACATCCGAAGGCTTAGCCACCAAGCGAGCCGTACTCGCAAAGGCAGCCGATCGCAGTAATGCATCGGCCCCAATAGACGTTCTAGTCGAATACGGCGGTTTCGAGATTGGCCAGATGGCGGGCGCTATTCTTGAATGCGCCAAGCGCCGAGTGCCGGTACTTATTGATGGCTTCATCTGTTCGTCAGCGGCTCTTCTAGCGATCCGATTGGCACCTCAAGCGCAGGACTTCTGCATCTTCACCCACACCTCTGCGGAGCCTGGCTACAAGGCTATCACTGACGCGCTCAGCGTACGGCCATTACTGGATCTAGATATGCGCCTTGGTGAAGGCACAGGTGCCCTGCTCGCTGTACCGATCATCAAGAGCGCGTGCGCCATCACAACCGACGTCGCCACCCTTGCCGAAGTGTTGGGTGCCGTCTGATGGTCGCTAAAGAGATCAAGCTGTTCATCTGCGCGGTCCAGTTTTTGACCCGCGTACCGACTTCCCAGCTGGACGATTTTCAACCCGAGTGGTTACAGCAGAGTGCTCGCTATTATCCTGCTGTGGGGCTTCTGGTCGGCGGCTTTTCAGGTGGGGTGTTGTGGCTGGCCAGCCTGCTTTGGAGCCAGTGGATTGCTGCCGTGCTGGCTGTGGCTGCGGGCATGGCGTTGACAGGCTGTTTCCATGAGGATGGATTGGCCGATACCGCCGACGGTATCGGCGGTGGACAGACACGAAGCCGCCGCCTCGAAATCATGAAGGACAGTCGCCTCGGCACCTATGGCGCGTCCGTTCTCTTCATGAACCTCGCATTGCGTATCCTTTGCGTTGGGATGCTCGCTACGATCAGCCCGCTGCTCGGATTGTTCTGCCTGTTGGCGGCTAACGCCATGGGGCGCTCGATCGCAGTTTTGGCCATGGCCGCTATGCCTTACGGCGGCGATCCGGGCATGGCCAAGGAGGGCAAGCCTGACAGGACGACGGCATGGAATGTGGCCATCGCTATATCTATTGGAGCGTTCGCTTTGCTCCCCTTCTCGCCTTTTCAGGCGGCAATAGGCGTGGCCGTGGGCATCGCCGTGGCCGCTATTCCAGCTTGTGTCGCTTGGCGTCTGTTAGGCGGCCGTACCGGTGACGTCCTGGGTGCCATCGAGCAAGCCTTCGAGATCGGGTTCCTATTGGCGATGGCTGCCATTCTGTCATGAGCATAATCGTCTGCCCCCTACATGACGTAGAGGCGATCGCTCGCGCCCGCCGCCCTAGCCATATTCTCAGCCTGATCTCTCCGTCGGCCGAGTCCACGGGGTTTCAGCGCCTAGCCCCGTATCATCTGGAACTGCGCTTCAACGACATAGCCGAACCCCGCCAGGGTCTGATTGAACCCTCACCAGACAACATCAAATCCATCATAGAGTTTGGCCGAAGTTCTCGGGCACAAGGCCCCCTGCTCATCCACTGTTGGGCAGGCGTCAGCCGCTCCCCAGCCGCCGCCTTTATCATCGCCTTTGATCGAGCCAGACCTTCGCCGGCACAACTGGCCGCACGCCTGCGATCGTAGCGCCCTATTGCACGCCAAACCCAAGAATGATCGCCCTCGCGGACGAGGCACTAGGCGCGCATGGCGACCTCTCCAGAGCGATAACAGAGATTGGAAGGGGGAAAGAAACCTACTGGGGCTCCGCCTTCGATATCAGTAAGCTAGAGTAATGTCTGCCTAGGCTCAGGACCCATTGAA
>NZ_DJFS01000009.1 GCF_002432125.1 Brevundimonas sp. UBA5866 | reverse complement strand
GCCCCTGCAGCACCGTGTGCCGAGTGGTCCATGCCGGCCATGCTGCCGTGGTCCATGCCGCCCATGCCCATGTCGGTCATGGTCAGGTTCGGCACCTTGCGCAGGGGGGGAACCTCGGCGGTCATGCCCATACGCGGGGCCAGGGTCGCGCGCCCCATGCCCGAACGGTCGATGGCCTCCGACACGATGGTGTAGGCGCGGTCCTCAAGCGGACGGACGATGACGTCATAGGTCTCGGCGACCGAAATCTGGAACTCGTCCACCTCGACCGGGCGGACGTGCTCGCCGTCGGCCTGAACCACGGTCATGGCCAGACCCGGAATGCGGACGTTGAAGATCGACATGGCCGAGGCGTTGATGACGCGCAGGCGCACCCGCTCGCCNNCCGGAACAGGCCGGTCCAGTTCTCCTCGGGCCCGTGGCCGTTGACCAGATAGGTGTAGGTCGTGCCGTTGACGTCCAGGATGTCGCGCGGGTCCATCCGCATGGCCCCCCACATCCGGCGCTCGGCCAGGCTCATACCGTCCGATCCGTCCAGCAGGCCCGCCAGTGTGGTCTTCTGCATGTTGAAGTAGCCGGGGCTCTTCTTCAGCTTGGCCAGGATTTCGTGCGGATGCATGAAGCTCCAGTCCGACAGGACCAGAACATGCTCGCGGTCATAGCCGACCGGATCGGCGCCCGCCGGGTCGATGACGATGGGGCCATAGTGGCCCATGGCCTCCTGCAAACCCGAGTGGCTGTGATACCAGTAGGTGCCCGACTGCTTCAGCGGAAACTCATAGACAAAGGTCTCGCGCGGCTTGATGCCGGGGAAGCTGACGCCCGGCACACCGTCCATCTGGAACGGCAGCAGCAAGCCATGCCAATGGATCGAGGTGTCCTCGTCCAGTGTGTTGGTGACCGACAGGCGCACGTTCTGGCCTTCGCGCATCCGCAGCATGGGGGCGGGCAACAGGCCGTTGACCGTCACCGCATGGCCGGTGCGCCCGCCGACGATGAATTCGGAACGGCCCACCGTCAGGTCGATATTCGGCCCCGCCAGCGTCGGCAAATCGGCGCGCAGCCCGGCTGATCCGGTCTGAGCCCAAGCGGGTAGGAGCCCTTGCAATCCCAGCAGGCCGCCACCCGCGACGGCGCCACGAAGAAGGGTTCGACGATCGAAGTGTGGGGTCGACATCAGCAAGAAGTTCCTTGATCTGCTATTCAGCCATTCGTTCAGATACGCATCCTGGCGACCAAGCCCTTGCGACAGGACGCCACAGCCACCCAGATCAAAGCCTTCTGCGCCTTCCCATCATGGCGGGGTCAGGCGCCTTCGCTCGGCTTGGCGCGCCAAGACCTCTGATAATTTCTTGCGCGCGCGGGCGATGCGGGTCTCCACAGCCTTCGGCGTGACGCCCAGGATTGTTGCGATCTCGGCATGAGACCGCCCTTCGAGCGTCGCGAGCAGGAGGGGAGCCTTCAGGCCGTCCGGAAGGTCTGCCAACGCGCGTTTCAGGTCCGCCACCCTGCGCAGGTCGTCCAGCCGGACCTCGGGTGTAGGCGTATCGTCGCTCACCGTTGTCGCCTCGGGCGCATCAAGACCCATGACCCCGCGCACGACGCGGCGAACCGCTCTCCGACGGCTCCAATCGCGACATTTGTTCAGGGCGATGGAGCGCAGCCAGACATCGAAGGGCCGCGTCGGATCGTATCGTCGCACGGCCAGCCAGGCGGCGACATAGGTCTCCTGCAACAGGTCGGGGGCCTCGTCCTCGTCACCGACATAGCGGCGGATGAAGCGATGCAGATCGCCCTTGGTCGCAGCCATCAGGGTGGTGAAGGAGGCTCGGTCTCCGCCTGCCGCGCGAACCTCGATGCTCTGCTCGGCTTCCACGCGCGGCGCTTATCCGGCGTCGTGACGCAAAGCGTCGACGACCGCTTTGTCGAACACCTCGGCCTGGGCCGGGGTCAATACGGATCGCATCTCGAAGACATGGGCGATTGTCGCCTTCTGGAGATCGCCCATGGCGACATGGAAATGATCCACCGCCGCTTGAACCTGGGGCGTGTCGCCGTTGCTGGCGGCAATGGCAGCCGCCAGTTCGCGATTGGCGGCGCGGACTTCGGCCTCCAGCGCGGGTCGTTGAACGGCGAAGCGGGCTTCGATGACGTCAAGGCGATGGTCTTGATCTGGACTCAGATCGAGTTTTTTATGGACGATGCTGTGAAGGTTAGGAGGCTGCCGCTCTCGCATGACCCAGGTCGCGGTCCCCCAGGTCGTCGCACCGCTGGCCAGCGCCGCCAGGATCGCCGTGATGAGTATGGACTTCCAGTTCGCCCTCATCCCTGGACGTCCAGGGTGGTGAGCGGCGACAAACCGGCCGACACGGTGAAAATCCGCATTTCGGAAGGCTCCGGCCGAGGCGCTAGAAGCATCAGACCTCCATTCGTGACGCCGACGACAAGGGCAAGCGCCACAGCCGCTACGCGGACGTGGCCTAGGCGCGCACGGTCCTTGCGTTCACTGACCCGCGCCCAGACGGCATCTTCCACGCCGGCCAGCAGCGCGGTGTCATCTGGCGCAACCATTCCAATCAGTCTGTCCATATCATCAATCATTCCGCACCTGCCTCACGCCCCATCTGCCATACGCGCCAGCTTCGCGTTCCCCTTACGAGGGGATGAGCCGCCGCCCGCGTAGATACCAGAGAACGACCGGGACATCCCGTCGGTCAAGGGGGAGCGATATGAACGACAGATCAGGCCCCATACGGGTTCCTTTTCCTGACGTGCTCGATCCGCTCACCGGCGTGAGGTTCTTTCTCGCGCTCGGCGTCGTCCTGTTTCACTGCCAGCTTCAATGGATGCTTCCCGACGAAGCCGTCGGGCTGTTGGATCGCGCGCGGCTAGGCGTGGACGTCTTTTTCATCCTGTCAGGCTTCATCCTCACGCACGTGTATCTGCAAGGGGACGGCGTCCCCGATTACCGAAGGTTCCTCGCGGCGCGGTTCGCGCGGATTTATCCGGCTCATCTGTTCATCCTGCTGGGCATGCTTGGACTTGTGTTGCTTGCGCCTCTGTTCGGCGTCGGATTGGAGCCGGGCCGCTTCAACCCTGCTGACTTCGCCGGCACTCTGTTGCTCGTCCAGGCCTGGTTTCCGCGCGAAACCATGGTCCTGTGGATGGTCCAGCCTGGTCTCTTTCGGCGGAATGGTTCGCCTACCTTGCGTTTCCCGCCTACGCCGCTCTGGCTCTCCGGCTGCGGGCGAGACCGTGGGTCATCATCGCACTTGCAGCGATACTGTTCGTCGCGCTCGACGCATTCTATCGCGCTCAGTTCGGTCGGGTGTTGCCTCGGGCCGAGGACAGCATGGGAATCCTGCGCATCGTCCCTGAATTCCTCTATGGCATAGGTCTCTACTACCTCGGTCAGCGCTGGACGCCGTCGCCCCGCGTGTCGGTCATGGGCGCCTTGGCGACCACGGCCGCGCTGCTCACTCTCATGCAACTCGGCGCCGACGACCGCATTATCGTCGCGGCGGCCGGTCCCTTCGTTCTATCGCTCGCTCTGTTGGCCAAGGCACGTGTGCGGACCTGCCTGTCCCATCCCGTGGCCCTGTTCGCAGGCGAGGCTTCGTTCGCCCTCTACCTCGTCCACATCCCAATCCTGATGGTTTGGCGCAACGCGGCGCAAGCGTTCTTCGGCTGGCCCGGTGACTACCGGATGGGCATGGCAGAGCTGGCCGCCATGCTGGTGTTGACGCTCGCCGCCGCCGCAGCCATCCATGTCTTCGTCGAGCGCCCCGGCCGTCGGCTGCTCCGGGCGTGGATGGCACCGCAACGCGCTGATCCCGTGGAAGCCAGACGATCCATTCACAGCGATCAAGGAGAACCCTTTTGAACCCCGCCAACTTGAACCGTCGCCTGCTGCTGGGCGTCGGCCTGTTCATCGGCTTGACCGGAACCGCCTGCGCTCAGACGCGTCCGTCGAGGAACCTGACGGTCTTCAAGACGCCGACCTGCGCCTGCTGCGACGGATGGATCGCGCACATGCGCGCGGCAGGCTTCAGCACCACCATCACGGTTCTTCCAAGCCTCCAGTCGATCCGGAGCAGTCGGGGAATACCGGACGCGCTGGCCTCCTGTCACACCGGCCTGATCGATGGCTATCTGGTCGAGGGTCATGTGCCGGCTCAGGATGTCATCCGTCTGCTGGCCGAGCGACCGACCGCAATCGGTATCGCCGTGCCGGCCATGCCGCTCGGTTCGCCCGGCATGGAGACGCCGCAGGGACAAAAGGAGCCCTACGACACCCTGCTGGTGCTTCGCTCGGGCGCGACCCGCGTGTTCGCTCGCCACAACCAACTGGCCTGACGCAGATCGCGCTCAGCCCATTCAGATCACCCACAATCCGGAGCCTGTAATGTCTCGCACATCCCTTGCCCTCATCCTGTCGTTCGCCGTGTTCACGGCGACACCCGCCTTCGCCCAAGACCACGCTCACGGCCATGATCCCGCCGTAGGTTCGGTAGCTGTGGCAGCAGCGGACGCCGCCACCGCCGTTGATGCCTTTCACGCCGCGCTCAAGGCCGGCGATAGGGCTGCCGCGCTGGCCCTGTTGGCGCCGGAGGTGATGATCTTTGAAGAAGGCGGGGCCGAGCGGTCGCGCGACGAATACGCCTCCCACCACCTGGGCTCAGACGCCGCCTTCGCCGCTGCGTCTGAGGCGACGGTGACGCGGCGGTCCGGCTGGGCCGACGGCGATGTCGCCTGGATTACCAGCGAAGGCCGCACGACGGGCCAATTCAACAGCCGCGCCGTGGACCGGCTCACGACCGAGACGATGGTCCTGAAGCGGCACGCCGAAGGCTGGCGCATCCATCACATCGACTGGTCGTCGCGCGCCCCCAGTTAGGCGTCCGCTACGTCACATGGCCGACGGCGGGGCGAGCGTGCCCATCACCGCGACGACGGCCAGCAACGCAGCCCCGACCAGCGTCTCCGCGACGACGCTGCGTCGGAGCCGTTGAAGCGCCTGTCGAGTGTCTTCGCCGCCCGCCAGCGCCGAACCCAGGACAGGTGTCAGGCGAAAGCGGTTTCCGGCCGCCAGGGCGAGCATCAGGCCGAACAACACGAGTTTGGCGATCAGAAGCTGGCCGTAGACGCTGGCTCCCAGGTCTCCAACGCGTGCGGGGCCGACCAGGAACCAACTGTTCACGAGGCCGGTCAGGACCAGCAGTACGACGGCCAGGGTCCCAAGGCCGGCGAAGCCGTGCAGGGCGTTGTGGATGGTCAAATCGTCCGGCGCGGCCCGGCGCAGCAGGAGGATTGTCAAGGCTGCCAGAGCCCCCAGCCACAATGCGGCGGCCGCAGCATGGATGATGTCGGCAACAAGGTGGAGAAGCCCGCCAGCCCCCTCGGTCGCGGCCCCATGGCCGGTCCAGGCAAAGCTGGCGGCCACAATCAATCCTGCCCCCACCGTCAGTCCCCAGAGCGTTCGCCCAGGCTTCAGAGAGGCAAGTGCGACAAGGCTGAAAATTGCGACGACAGCCCGAGCGACCATGGCCATGCCCAAGGTCGTGCCGGTGACCATGAAGGATAGCGAAGCGGGCTTGACGGCTTCGCTCAACGAACCCGCCATGACGGCGGTCTGCATCACCAAGGCGGCCAGTGAGCCTATCGCCACGACGACCGACGAGACGATCAACGTGGGACGCGCCCAGGTCAGGTTCAGGGCGTCGCCGCCCTTGAAGCTGTAGAGCAGGAACAGCGGCGCGCCGAGAAGGACGACCGCACCGCTGTATTGAAGCCAGCGGAGGGCGATGATCGCGAATTCGAGCACGGCGTCAGCGCACCGAGAAGGTGTAGGAACCCGTCATCCGGTGGCCGTCGCTTGACGCGATGCGCCAGTCGATACGGTAGGCGCCAGCAGCCAGCGGGCGGGCCAGGGTCCCTGTCAGGGTTTTACCGTCTTCAGCAACCGAATTCCGAAGTGGGACCTTCTCCCCCGCCGCATTGACGACGTCAAAGCCGGAAAAAGCGGCAACAGAGCGCTCGCTGAAGGTGAGCGTCAGTGTCTGAGTCGCAGCCACGGTCGAGTTGGGCGCGGGGTTTGCGCTGACCAGACGGGCGTGAGCCGCCGCCGGTCCAGCGGCGAAGGTTACGACCGCCGCGACGGCGATGAAGGGCGCGGGATTGAAGTTACGCATAATCGTCTCCAGACATTGGCCGATCCTGGCCCTGTGTATCTCTACGCGCCCGACCGGTGCTTCCCTCAAAGGTGGCCGATTCAGGGTCCGACGCTGGAGACGTCGACACCCTCATCATGTTGGTCATCTCCGGCGCGATGGCCGCCCATCCGGACGGCTGCGGTTCTGAGCCAGCCTAGGCTCAGGACTCATAGCCAAAAGAGCACTGTAGCGGCGAGGGCTATGGCGGAGAGGAAGACGTTCGGGCACTGATCATAAAGCGTGGCAATGCGTCGCCAGTCTTTCAGACGACCGAACATGATTTCGATGCGGTTGCGTCGTTTGTATCTGCGCTTGTCATACCGGATGGGCTCG
>NZ_DJFS01000047.1 GCF_002432125.1 Brevundimonas sp. UBA5866 | reverse complement strand
TACCAGTCCAGACCCGCGCGGCGGGCCGCCATCTGCACCTGTCCGGCATCGAGAACGGCGCTGGCACCGCTGCGGTGGCCGACCACGACGGGGGCGGCATTTCCTGCCCCCTCGAACAGTTCGCCCAGCGTGATACGACCGTCGGCGTCGGTCGGGTTGGCGCGCAGCACCACCGACGAGGCTTCCGCCGTCGAGGCGCAGGCCGAAGCGGCAAGGGCGGCCAGACCCATGATGACGGTGGCGGTTTTCAGCAGGCGTTTCATGGCTCAGTCCCCGTCCTAGCTCTTCAGCTGGGCCGAAACCGACAGCATTTCGTCGGCGGTGGTGATGACCTTGGAGTTCATCTCATAGGCGCGCTGGGCCACGATCAGGGCGGTGATTTCCGACACCGAGTCCACATTGGACGCCTCGGTATAGCCCTGCAGCAGGTGGCCGAAGCCGACCTCGTCCGGAACGCCCACGTTCGGTGCGCCCGAGGCTGCGGTTTCCAGCAGCAGGTTGTCGCCCACGGCTTCGAGGCCCGCCTCGTTGAGGAAGGTGGCGATTTCCAGCTGGCCCACGACCTGCGGCTCGGCCTCGCCGTCGAGGATGACCTGAACCTGACCCGAGCGGGACACGGCAACATCGACGGTATTCTCGGGAATGGTGATGGCGGGCTCGATCAGATAGCCGTCCTTGGTGACCAACTGGCCCTCGGCGTTCAGCGAGAAATTGCCCGCGCGGGTATAGGCGGTTTCGCCTGACGGCAGGGTGATCTGGAAATAGCCCTTGCCGTTGATGGCGATGTCATAGGTGTTGCCGGACTGGCTGGGCGAGCCCTGGGTGGTGATGCGGTAAACGCTGCCGGCCTTCACGCCCATACCGATCTGGATGCCGGTGGGAACGACCGTTCCCTGCGTGGAGGACTGGGCCCCCATACGCTCGACGTTCTGGTACAGCAGGTCCTGGAACTCGGCCCGCTGGCGCTTGTAGCCAACGGTGTTCATGTTGGCGATGTTGTTCGAGATGACCTCGACGTTCAGCTGCTGGGCAGCCATGCCGGAGGCGGCGGTACGAAGTGCGCGCATAGCTCAGGCGTCCTCTTACGCGACCTTGCCGAGGCGCTCTACGGCGCGACGGCTCAGGTCATTGGTGTTTTCGACCATCCGCGTCACGCTCTCGTAGGCGCGGTTGATCTCGACCAGATTGGTGATTTCGATCAGGGTGTTGACGTTCGAACCTTCCAGCATCCCCTGACGGATGCGGGCATCGGCGGCCTCTACGGGCTGGGCGTTGGAGGTGTTGCGGTACAGGTTGTCGCCGCCCTTTTCCAACACCGTCAGGGTGTCGAAACGCACGACCGCCAGACGGCCCACGATCTCGCCGTCCTGGGTGATGGTGCCGTCCTGGCCGACGGTGATCGGGCCCAGTTCCGGATTGATGATCAGTTCGCCCGCGTCGGTTTCCACCGGATGGCCTTCCTGCGTGGTCAGGCGTCCGGTCGGGTCCATCGTAAAGGCCCCGTCACGGGTATAGGCCGGACCCGTCGTGGTCTGGACGGTGAAAAAGGCGCCTTCACCCTCGATGCCGAAATCCAGATCGCGTCCGGTCTGTTGCAGGGCACCCTGACCGAAGTCCCGGCCCACGCCCTTGTCCAGCACGAAGCTGGCCGAGGGGCGGATGGCATGGTTGCGCGCCCTCGGACCGATCTCGGTGCCCAGCAGCATCTGCTCGACCTTGAATCCGGTCGTGTCGGCATTGGCGATGTTGTTGGCCACGATATCCAGTTCGCGGCGCAGCGTCATCTGGCGAGACAATCCGATGTAGGCGGCGTTTTCCAAAGCGGGGCTCCTTCGCCCAAGCTTTTCGCAACAGTCGTGCCAACAGGCCGTTTTCAATGATTTCAGTCATTTAGACTGATGGCGCGCCTTTTGCCCGGCAGACTTTGCCGCATGGTTAACGCCCTGTTAACCAAACAGGCCGCAACTAGCTATGCTGTACGGTTGGGGTCGGTCCGCATGCTCAAATTCAAGCTTGGCAAAAAGAAAAGTGCTGATGCCCTTCCCGCCGAGGTCGAAGGCGAGACCGTTCAGGACGTGGAAGGCGAGGGCGGCGCGAAAAAGAAGCCGCCGCTGCTGCTGATCATCATCGGTGCCGCGGTTCTTGTGGCCGGTGCGGGCGGTGGTGCGGCCTTTTTCCTGCTCAAGCCCAAGGCTCCCGCTGCCGAGGGCGAGGTCGAGCATGCCGCCCCCAAGGAAGAGAAGAAGAAAGATGATGGCCACGGCGGTGGCGGCGATGCCGCCCCGACAGAGGGCGCAGGCACGATTGCCGCCGGTCCCGATGGCGTGACCTTCTACACCCTGCCGGACCTGATCGTGAACATTCAGTCCGCCGAGGGCCGCACCAGCTATCTGAAGCTCAAGCTGACGCTGGAAATGAAGGACGCCGCCGTCGCCAGCACGCTGCAGGCGCAGGCACCGCGTTTGAATGATATGATGCAGAGCTTCCTGCGCGAACTGCGCCCCGATGATCTGGCCGGTTCGGCGGGTTCGTATCAGCTGCGGGCTGAACTGTTGCGTCGCGTGAATCTGGTGGCCGCACCGGGCAAGGTGGATGCGGTCCTTATCGAAGAAATGCTGGTGCAATAATCGATGACCGACACTCTCGGCAGTGGACTGGATGAAAATCCCTTCGGCGCTCCCGAAGCTGACGGGGGTATGTCCGAACGCGTCCTGAACCAGGATGAGATCGACAGCCTTCTGGGCTTCGAAATGGACGACGGCTCGGGTGACGAGCGCAGCGGTATCCGCGCGATCATCAACTCGGCGCTGGTGTCCTACGAGCGTCTGCCGATGCTCGAAATCGTCTTCGACCGCCTTGTGCGACTGATGACGACCAGCCTTCGCAACTTCACCTCCGACAACGTCGAGGTGTCGCTGGACACCATCTCCTCGATCCGTTTCGGGGACTATCTGAACTCCATTCCGCTTCCGGCCATTCTGGCGGTTTTCCGCGCCGAGGAGCTGGACAACTACGGCCTGCTGACGGTCGATTCCAACCTGATCTATTCGATCGTGGACGTGCTGTTGGGTGGCCGTCGCGGCACGGCGGCACTGCGCATCGAGGGACGTCCCTACACCACCATCGAACGCGCCTTGGTGCAGCGGATGGTTGAGGTGATCCTGAACGATGCCCGCGCCGCCTTCGAGCCGCTGACGCCGGTGCATTTCAATCTGGACCGTCTGGAAACCAATCCGCGCTTTGCCGCCATCGCCCGTCCGGCCAACGCCGCCATTCTGGTGAAGCTGCGCATCGACATGGAAGACCGCGGTGGCCGGGTCGAGCTGCTGCTGCCCTATTCGACGCTGGAACCGATCCGCAAGATGCTGCTGCAGCAGTTCATGGGCGAGAAGTTCGGCCGCGACAACATCTGGGAAGGCCACCTGGCCACCGAGCTTTGGACCACGGACACCGAGGTGCGCTGCGTTCTGGATGAACAGCAGATGCCCCTGTCCAAGGTGCTGGATCTCAAGGTCGGCGACACCCTGATGCTGAACGCAACGCCTGACAGTGACGTCACGGTCAAGGCGGGGTCGGTCAATCTGACTGTGGGCAAGATGGGCAGACGCGGCCAGCACGTCGCGGTGCGTGTCGAGGCTCCGATTTCAACCGAGGCGGCCATGCGTGTGGCCGGAAGAGAGGGCTGGTGACCGGTATCATCCTTGATAGCATTCTGATGATGCTGCTGGTGGCAGCCATCGGTTATGGCGTGAAGCTTGAGCGCAAACTCAAGGCTCTGCGCGAAGGGCAGTTGGCCTTTGCCGGTGCAGTAAAGGAACTGAACAACGCGGCAGGCCGCGCCGAACAGGCGCTGGCGACCCTGCGGGCATCGGGTGCGGAAACCGACCTGCTGCATGACCGCATCATCAAGGCCCGTCAGGTCAAACAGGAGCTTGAGGTCCTGATTGCCCGCGCTCCCAAACAGGCTCAAGCCGCCACCGCCCCCGTGCGCGCTGCGGCTCCGGTTCAGGAAGAAGAGCCGCTGGAACTGGTGTCCACGATGGCGCTGGTGAGCGAGGAAAACGAACGCGCCCGCCGTATGGCCAGCCTAATGCAGCGCATCGAACAGGCCAGCGCCGCCATGCCGCCTCAGGCCGCCAAACCCGTCAAGGAAGCCGAGAACGGCGGCCTGACCGGCATGTTGCAGGCTCTGGCCGCTAACCAAGCTGCGCAACAAAGCCTAAACCGTGCCCGCCGTAGTCTCGACGAAGATCTGTTCGCTGCCTGAATGAAGCCGTGACCTTTAAAGGCAACGCTTCTAAAGGTCCGGTATCCACCCCACTGTTCCGGTTATTGCCATGAGCAAGCTGCCCCGCCTTCTGCCCCTGATCGCCATCGCCATTGGTGGCGTTGTCGCCGTGCGTGCAGCCGGTGTGGCCCCGGACCTGTTCTCCGGCGCGGTGGCGTGGGCACAGGAAGGTGCGGCCTCTGCCGAAGACAGTGCGACGCCCGCCGCAGCCACCGCTGCCGCGCCGCCCGCCGTATGCGCCCTGACGCCGGAACAGCTGGCCCAACAGGCGGGGATTTCACCTGCCGAACTGCGCATCATCCAATCCCTGTCCAAGCGCCGCGAACAGCTGGACGCGCGTGACGCCGATTTTGCCACCACCCTGCCGCTGATGGTGGCTGCCGAGCAGAAGCTGGATGCCAAGCTCAAGGCGCTGGAGGACCTCAAGGGCGAGATCAGCGGCCTTCTGGGTCAGGTCGAGGCCAAGGAGCAGGAAGAGGTCAACCGTCTGGTGGCTGTCTATTCGGCCATGCGCCCGCGTGAGGCTGCCGCTGTGTTCGCCACGCTCAAGGACGAGGTGCGTCTGCCAGTGGCCCAGAGCATGCGTCCGCGCACCCTGGCCGCCATCATGGCCCAGATGTCGCCCGCCGCCGCCCGCGAACTGACCGAGAAGATGGCCAAGAAATATGAGGCCAAACCGTTGACCGAGCGCGCATCGGCGGCTGCCGGCGAACCTGTCGCCGCACGGCCTGCGTCCGCACCCGCAGCGGCATCCGCCCCGGCCGAAGCACCGGCTGCCAACTAAATCACGGACCGGATCGGTTGGCTTTGGCGGTCATTGCCGCTATTCAGCCCCATCGATTTTTCCAAGGATGCCCGTCATGTCTGACGCTCTGCCCGACCGCCTGTCGGTTGACCCTGACAGCCCGTACCACAACGCCGAACTGCTGATGAAAGGCATCGGCATTCGCTTCAAGGGCGAAGAAAAGACCAACGTCGAAGAATACTGCGTCTCGGAAGGCTGGGTCCGTCTGGCCGTCGGCAACCGCGTCGATCGCCGCGGCAAGGCCCTGACCATCAAGCTTCAGGGCGAAGTCGAACCCTTCTTCAAGGGCGAGTAATTCTGCTGGCGGGCCAAGGAATTGTGACTTTCGGTCGCAGCCTCGGCCCGCTAGTTTCCCCGCAGTCACGATCTGTCTGAGGGGGACGTCCATGTCGTTGAAATCCGGTCTGCTGGCGGGCGTATTCGCCGCCGCTCTTCTTTCCACACCGGCAATGGCACAGGATGCGGCCACCGTCGCCGCCGCAGAGGCCCTGCGTGACAAGGCCCTTTCCGACACTATCGCTCTCGACTTTACCCGCGAGATCACGACCCGTTTCGGGCCCCGTCCCGCTGGCTCAAAGGCCGAACAGGACGCCGCCGCATGGGCTGCCGACTGGATGCGCGCCAATGGCTTCGAGAACGTCCGCATCGAGAACTTCCCGCTGGTCGGCTGGGAGCGCGGCGAGGAGAGCATCGAGGTTGTCGGCAACCACGCACAGAAGCTGATCGGCGGCGCGCTGGGCCACTCCATCCCGACCCCTGCAGGCGGTATCGAGGCCGAGGTTGTGCGCTTCGAGACGCTGGAGGCGCTTGAGGCCGCCCCTGCCGGATCGCTGAACGGCAAGATCGTCTATATCGACCCCGGCCAGATGGTCCCCGACCGTCAGGGTTCCGGTTACGGCCCGCGCTCGCGCATCCGCGCGATGGGGCCCAAGGCCGCCGCTGACCAAGGCGCGGTGGCCTTCCTGATCCGCTCGGTCGGGTCGGACCATGACCGCATGCCGCACACGGGCACCACCGCCTATCACGACGGCAAGGTGCCGCTGACGGCCTTCTCGCTGGCTGCCCCCGATGCCGACCAGCTGAACCGTCTGATCGAACTGGGCGAGCCGGTACGGGTGAAGCTTTTCTCCAGCGCCCGCATCTATGACACCCACAGCCAGAACGTCATCGGCGACATCACCGGCACGACCCGTCCGCAGGAGGTGATCGTTCTGGGCTCGCACCTCGACAGCTGGGACATCGGTACGGGCGCGTTCGACGATGCGGCGGGTGGTGGCATCACCATCGCGGCGGCCAAGACCATCGCCGAGGCAGGTCGTCCGGCCCGCACCATCCGCGTCATCCTGTATGGCTCCGAAGAAGTCTATCAGCCCGTGTCGCATGGCAATGGCGGCGGGGCCTATGTGCGCGGCATCGGCGACGGGATCGAGAACCACATCATCGCTGGTGAAAGCGATCTGGGTGCCGATAACATCTATGCCGTCAACCTGCCGGTTGGCGCGCTGAACAGCGAGTTTGCCCGCATTGCCTATGGCGTTCTGGCCCCGCTGGGGATCGAGCGCGGTGGGGAAGAGCGCTCGGGCGGTGCCGATGTTGCCCCTCTGGCCCGTGGCGGCGTTCCGGTGTTCGCGCTGAAACAGGACGCGACCCGCTATTTCGACCTGCACCACACGGCCAACGACACCTTTGACAAGCTTGATCCCGTGCAGGTGCGCCAGAATGTGGCGGCGTGGACGGCTCTGATCAAACTTATTGCTGATTCAGATGTGGACTTTCGTGCCCTAGCTGCGGCACAGACGGATAGCATCCGCGAGCAGTGACTCGCGGGGCGCGCATCGGCTGCGAGCGTGGCGAAATTGGTAGACGCAAGCGACTTAAAATCGCTCGGCTTCGGTCTTGCGGGTTCGAGTCCCGCCGCTCGCACCAAGGTGTAACCCCAAAGCCCCCAATGTCATGAAATGGCCCGTGGGGCAGTTGGGCGCACACGGTTTGTCGTGCATCCGTCATGAGCAGGGGCTATCCCCACCGTAGCTGTGAACGGGCCCGTTGGGCAAAGGTGATTAATGCTGTTCAAACGATTTCTACTGTCCGCCGTCTCTGCCGCTGTGGCGCTGGCCCCTATGGCCGTGTCCGCTCCGGCCCTGGCCTATGTGATTCAGGTGCAGGATGACGATCGGGAAGAATACGGTGGCCCTCGTCTGGTCGTCACTGTGGTTGTGGACCAGCTCAGCGCCAACCTGTTCAACCAGTACCGCAGCCGCTTTACCGGTGGTTTCAAGCGTCTGATCGACGAGGGGCTGGTGCATGCCAACGGTTTCCAGACCCACGGCATTACCGAAACCTGCCCGGGTCACTCGACCGTGCTGACGGGTATGCACCCGACCCATACCGGCATCGGCGTGAACTTTAGCAATGACGACGAGACGGGCGAGGGGCGCTATTGCCTGGCGTCCAAGGTCAACACCCTGGCACACGGCAAGGTCACCGATAACGGCAATGTCGGCACCGAACTGCTGAAGGTGGACACCCTCGGCGACTGGCTGCAACTGCAGCATCCGGAAAGCCGTGTCTTCGCCGTATCCGGCAAGGATCGCGGGGCCATGAACCTTGCGGGCCATAATGGCCGTGCCTTCTGGTTCACCAATGGTTTTGGCCTGACCACCTACGTCCGTCCGGACGAGACGGCCGAAGAGCGTCTGGCTCCCGTGGCGGCCTTCAACGCCCGCTATCCCGCCGCCGAACAGGGCCAGAACTGGAAGGGCAACTATGCCTATTGCCAGTCTCTGGCCGAGGACATCGAAGTTGTGGACGGCACTTTCAAATCGGTCGTGCCGCCGCAGAACATCGGCTTTGACGGTTCGCCGACCCAGGACGAAGAAACCCTGAAGGCCGCCACCTACCTGCTGCAGACCCAGCGTCTGGGTCAGGGCAAGGCCGTGGACATGCTGGGCGTGTCGCTGTCGGCCACCGACAAGATCGGCCACACCTACGGCACCCAAGGCCCGGAAATGTGCGAACAGCTGATGCGTCTGGACGCCGCACTGGGCGACTTCCTGAGCGAGCTGGAAAAGGTCGAGGGCGGCGTGGTTCTGGCCCTGACGGCGGACCACGGCGGCGCGGACATCATCGAGCGCACCAGCCGTCGCGGCTTCCCCTATGCGCACCGTGCCAGCTTCGCCGTGGTGGAGCAGGCCAATGCCGCCCTGCGCCAGCAGTTCAACCTCGACTTCGACCCGCTGCAGCGCGGCTCGTCGGGTCTGCGTATCGTGGACACCCAAAAGCGCGTCCTGCCCGAACCGCTTCGCAGCCGGATCGCCCGCGCCGCCGTGCCCATGCTGGACGGCAAGGGAGACTTCGCCATGGTCGTCTTCCGTGACGAGCTGCTTCAGGATCCGGTGGCTGACAGCATCCAGCCGGAAGAGCTGACGGTGCGCGAACGACTGCGCCTGTCGGCTGTTGCGGGTGTATCGGCGGACCTGATCACGGCACTGAAACCGGGCGTCGCCACCGGCGGCCGCCTGGGTGGCAATATGTCGGCCCACGGCCAGCCGTGGAACTATGACCGCCGCGTGCCGATCATCTTCTGGACGCCGGATGCCAAGGGCCAGGAACGCTTCATGCCGATCCGCACCATCGACATCGCCCCGACCCTGGCCAACATCATCCAGATCGACGCCCCCAAGGTGGATGGCCGCTGCGTAAACCTGGATCTCGGCGAGGCTCCGACCTGCCCGGTCGAATAATCGCTTTTACATAAACTCGTGTTTCTTATGGCCGGAGGCGTCTTACGTCTCCGGCTTTTCATTGGCACAAAAGGGCAAAGGCCGCGTCAGACTGGCCACGGCCCCCAGGGGCCCAATGAGGGAAGAGTTTATGAATCGCGCCCGCCGCACCCGTATAGTCGCCACCCTGGGCCCTGCCAGTAATTCACCGGGCATGGTCCGCGCTCTGGCCGAGGCGGGGGTCGATGTTTTCCGTCTGAACTTCAGCCACGGCAGCCATGAGGACCACGCCGCCGCGCTCAAAGCCGTCAGGGGCGCGGAAATGGCCGTGCAGCGTCCTTTGGGGGTGCTGGCCGATCTTCAGGGGCCAAAGCTGCGTCTGGGCCGGTTCGGCGAGGGCGGTATCGATGTGGCGCCGGGCCACCGTATGCGCTTCGATCTGGATCCCGCGCCGGGGGATGTGACGCGGGTCCAGATGCCCCATCCCGAGATCTTCGCGGCCCTGCGTGCCGGTATGGCGCTGTTGATCGACGATGGCCGCGTGCGTCTGCGCGTGATCGAGGCGACGGGCCAGTGGGCCGAGGTCGAGGTCGAAAGCGGCGCGCGCCTGTCGGACCGCAAGGGCGTGGCCGTGCCCGATGCCATCGTCCCTGTTTCGGCGCTGACGTCCAAGGATCGTGAAGACCTTAAGTTCGCCCTGCGTATCGGGGTGGACTGGGTGGCGCTCAGCTTCGTGCAAAAGCCCGAGGACATGGCCGAACTGCGCCGCATCGTGAACGGTCGTGCCGCCTGTCTGGCTAAGATAGAAAAGCCGCAGGCCCTGCAATCGCTGGATGCCATCCTGGACTATTGCGACGGGGTGATGGTGGCGCGTGGCGATCTGGGCGTCGAGATGCACCCCGAAGACGTGCCGGTCGCGCAAAAGCAGATTTTGCGTGCGGCCCGCCAGCGCGGCGTCCCGGCCATCGTTGCCACCCAGATGCTGGAAAGCATGACCTCGGCCCCCGCGCCGACCCGCGCCGAAGCCTCTGACGTCGCCAATGCCGTCTATGAGGGGGCGGATGCGCTCATGCTGTCGGCGGAAACGGCGGCGGGCCTCTATCCGCTGGAGGCCGTCAGCATCATGAACCGCATCGCCGAGCGGGTAGAGCGTGACCCGCTGTGGCCGGGCCTGATGGACGCCGAGCATGCGGGCATGGAGATCGAGGACGTCGATGCCCTTGTTGCCGCCGCCCGCAAGGCGTCCGAAGCCAGCGCCACCGCCTGTATGGTAGTGTTCACCACCACAGGCGGCACGGCACGGCGCATGTCGCGCGAGCGCCCGCTGCAGCCCATTCTGGTCCTGACGCCCGATCCCGATACAGCACGCCGTCTGGCGTTGGTATGGGGGCTGGAGCCACGACTGGGGCGTCAGCCGGAATCGCTGGAATCATTGACTGACGATGCGGTCCAGGCCGCCACCCTGTACCGCTTGGCCGAACCGGGACAGCGTATCCTGATCCTTGCCGGAACGCCTTTCGGTGCCCCCGGTGCCGCCAATCTTCTGCGTCTGGCCCGCGCCGGTGCTGCCGGTCACTGAATAACAGGCTGCTCTCACGGCCACGAAACCCGTTCGATACCTTTGCGGGGGATGGCCTGCGTACCGGCTTGGAGCCGCGGGCGGTGATTTTAAGACCGCTTTGGGCTTTCGACGGTTGAACCCAATTGACCGCAACGGGGTCGGGCAGGCTACAAGGAGGCATGAATCGGGGCAGCGCATGATCAAATATATCGGATCCAAGCGCGCGCTGCTGGGGCAGGTGGGGGCGGTCGTGCAAACCATCCTGCCGGACGGCGGACGCGTTTGTGATCTGTTTTCCGGTTCTGCCCGTGTGGGGCATTCGCTGAAAAAGCTGGGCTATCAGGTCTGGTCCAATGACCACAATGCCTATGCCCACACCCTGGCGACGGCCTATGTACAGGTGGACCGCGAGCGCTGGGCCGACAAGGCCGAGACCGTTCTGGCCGAGTTGCGCCAACTGCCACCGCAGCCGGGATGGTTCACCCGTAATTTCTGCGAGGAGGCCCGCTTCTTTCATCCGGACAACGGTGCCCGTATCGACGCCATGCGCGAGCGTATCGAACAGATGGCGCTGGAGCCGGAACTGAAGGCGGTGGTTCTGGTCGCCCTGATGGAGGCGGCTGACCGCGTGGATTCCACGGCGGGTCTGCAAATGGCCTATATGAAGCAGTGGGCGCCGCGCGCCTTGAAGCCGCTTGAGCTGCGGCTGCCCGATCTCCTGCCTGCGGTGCCGGGCGGACCGTGTCTGGCGACCCATGCCGATGCGGTCGAGATCGCACCAAAGATCCAAGCCGATCTGGTCTATCTGGACCCGCCCTATAACCAGCATTCCTATCTGGCCAATTATCACTGCTGGGAAAGTCTGGTCCTGTGGGACAAACCCGAGACCTATGGCGTGGCGCGCAAGCGTGTGGACGTCCGTGAGCGCAAGAGCGACTTCAACTCAAAGCCGCGTATCAAGGCCGCACTGGCATCGGTCATCGACAGTCTCGACGCGCCCAATCTGGTCATCAGCTTCAATGACGAGGGGTATCTGACCCGCGAAGACATGGAAGGTCTTCTGGCGCGACGTGGCAATGTAAAGGTTCTGGAGATTCCAAGACCTCGTTACGTTGGTGCACGCATCGGTATTCATAACCTTAAAGGTGAGCGCGTGGGTGAAGTCGGAAGACTTCGCAACGTTGAACGGCTGTTCATATCAACAGCTGTGTCATTGGACTGGGACCACTTAATACTGAAACCTTAAAAGTTTTGCCACGGGTCGTGCAGAATTAAGGCACCTTGACCGTTTGGAACGGTATCGGATTTGCGCCCGTTACCCGCATATGTCCGTACCCGTTTCAAACTATACTATAGTATCCGAGGTCCGCGCGCGACGTGCAGCCGAGGCTTACCGTGTGGCCGAACGCCTGGGGCGTTCGCAGCGAAAATCCAGCGAGTGGCGCCGACTTTGTCAGGCAGACAGGGACCGTCGCGACTTCCACGCATTCGTCGATTTTCTGGATCGCAATGAAAAGGTGGAAGACGCCGAATTCGAGGATATCCGCCCCGAACGCGAGCATGACCACCTTATCCGCGCGGCCTATTTGATGGGCGCGATAACGGCGGGCAGTCTGTGTTTACTGATTGGTGGTCTGCTGTTCTGAAGCGGCCAACAGCGCTCTGATCGGAGCGTAGGATTTACGGTGTACGGCGCACGGGCCATAGGTGGCCAGCGCCTGGCGATGTAGGGCCGAGCCGTAACCTTTGTGACGGGCAAATCCGTATTGCGGATACTGTACGTCCAACTCGACCAACAGATGGTCACGCGTTGTCTTAGCGAGAATGGACGCTGCTGCGATGGACAGGGATTTTCCGTCGCCACCGACCGCCGTATCCACCCTGCATGGCAAGTCGAACTTGTAATTACCGTCGATCAACGCCCCGGCGGGCATAATCGACAGGGCCGCCACCGCCCGCTGCATGGCCAGCTGTGTGGCTTTCAGAATATTCAGTTCGTCGATCTCTTCGACCGACGCATGGCCGATCCCCCAGGCCAGCGCCTTGTCCTTGATGACCGGCATCAGGGCCTCGCGGCGCTTTTCCGTCAGGGCTTTGGAGTCGTTCAGACCGGCGGGAATATCATCCGGGTTCAGGATCACCGCCGCCGCCGTCACCGGCCCCGCCCACGGCCCGCGCCCCGCCTCGTCCACCCCGCACACCATGCCTTTGCACGCTGCCGCCAGATGGTTTTCCAGATCCATCGTCAGGGGGGCTTTGACAATCCTGATACGGGGCTTGGGGGCAGCAGTGCTCATAGGCGCTGTATGCCGCGAAGACCCGCGGCGGGAAAGTCATGACCGTTAGGGCTTGCCGTAACCGCTTCCGATAAAGTCTAGTACCGGCGATATCGATCTGGAGTGGGCATGAAAAAAGCTGCAATCCTTTTGCCGGTGGCCGTGGCGCTTAGCCTGGCGGCATGTGACAACCGACCGTCCGAAGCGCCTGCCGCAGCGCCCGCGCCATCCGCGCCCGTGACGGCTGAGGCTGCCGTGGCAGAGCAGGCCCCGCAGGCCGGTACGCCTGTCGATGTCGCAGACCCTCAGATCAGGGCCCAGGCATTCCGCGCCGCATGGGGTGCACCGCCCCCTGTGACCTATAGACCTGTCAAGCCGGGCGAGCACGAGGCCCAGACCTATGCCAAGGCTACGCTGGTGCCTGTTTCGCAGGGGCTCTATGCGCTGATCAGTGAGGGGCAGGGCGGCGAAGGCCATGTCAGCGCCGGATCGCTGGCCATCCATTATCTGAAGCGCACCGCCGACGGATTTGAACGCGTCGGCGCATGGCCGGCCTTCCTCGTTACCGGCACATGGGGCAGTCCGCCGCGCTGGGATATCCGTCAGGACCTGATGAACGCCCCGACACTGGTCGCAACGGCGGGCGGGACATGGCAGGGCTACACCTGTGGCTGGGCGCATGTGATCGAACTGACGCCCCAAAAGCCTGTCACGCGTATCGACCAGATACATCTGTCCTACAGCGACGGCGGTGCGCGCGGCGAGGATGAAGCCACTGACGTCTCGGGCCGTATTCTGGCGGGCGAAAAGGGCCGCACCCTGCGCGTCCGCTATTCGGGCGACATGAACGCCACCGTCACCTACGCCAAGGTGGGCGAGGTCTATGATCCCGTGGATATGCCCGACATCCCGACCTGCTGATCAGGTGTCGGCCTCGCTGACCTCATCATGCCGGAAGCAGGTGATCATGTGGTCGTTGACCATGCCGACCGCCTGCATGAAGGCATAGACGATCACGGGGCCGACGAATTTGAAGCCGCGCTTCTTCAGGGCCTTGGACATGGCGACGCTCTCAAGGCTTTGCGTCGGATAGGGCTCGCTTTCGATCAGGGCGTTCTGGATCGGTTTGCCGCCGACGAACGACCACAGGTATTGGCTGAAATCCTCGCCGTTGTCGCGCATCTGCACGAACAGGCGGGCGCTCTCGATGGCGGCGATGATCTTTGATCGGCTGCGGATGATGCGGGCATCGTTCAGCAGCCGTTCGATATCGGCCTCGTCAAAGGCGGCGACCTTGTCCGGATCGAAGTTGGCGAAGGCGTCACGGATACCTTCGCGCTTTCTCAGGATGGTGATCCACGCCAGCCCCGCCTGCATCCCGTCCAGCACCAGCTTTTCCCACAGGGCGCGGCTGTCGTATTCGGGCACGCCCCATTCGGTGTCATGGTATTCGACATAGAGCGGGTCGGTGCCGCACCATTTGCAGCGGGACAGTGTGGCATGGGTCATGGAACGATGTTGCCAGAATGTTCCGGTTTGGCAAGTCTCTTTACATTGCCCGCGTTCGTCGGCCCTTCGGGACCTCCCGACCCGACGCGGGGCGTTTTAAGTTCGCCCGCGGTCCTCGGCCCTACGGGACCTCCCGACCCGACGCGGGGCATTTTAGTTCGCCCGCGGTCGTCGGCCCTGCGGGACCTCCCGACCCGACGCGGGCTGTATTTATTCTGAGGGAAGGGCGGGGACCCAATCGGGCCGGTTCACGACAACCGGCTTGCCATCGACCGTCAGCACGCCCTCCATCCGGTCCAGACGCATCATCGCCATGCCGCGGCCGTTGGCGGCAAAGGTCACTTCGCCTGCGCGCAGCTCGCCGTTCAGCACCTCGGCCCCCACGGCAGGGGCATCGCCCTCATAGGTAAACGGCAGGATGCGGTTCTTGATCGTGCCGCGACGCTTCATGCGCGAGGTCGTTTCCTGACCGACGAAACAGCCCTTGTGGAAGTCGATGCCGTTCATCAGGTCGAAGTTCGCTTCGATCGGATAGGTTTTGTCCTTGGGCGCGTCGAACGCGGCCTCGACCACGCCCAGCGCGGCGCGGTGCGCGTGCCAGTCTTCTTCGGATGCGGTGGTGGCCCCGTCAAAGCCGATGGCTCGATGGCCCAGACCCTCAAGGCGCGGATCAGGGCTGAAGCCTTCGGGCGCTTCGTCCCATGCCGCGAACACGCCCGCATCCGATGGGGTGATCTGAACGTCGGCGCGCAGTTTGTACATGTTGAGGCGCTGCACCAATGCGTCGCGGGCGTCGGCGGGCACGTCCAGCCACACGCCATCGTCCTTACCCCACAGGAACAGGTCCAGCATCAGCCGCCCCTGCGGCGTCAGCAGCGCCCCGAACCGCAAGGCACCGGCCTCCAGCGTCTCGACATTCTGCGTCAGCAGGTTGTTGAGGAAGTGGCGGGCGTCGGGGCCGATGACGGTGATGACGGCGCGGCTGTTCAGTCGGGCGATAGGCATGGACTTCAGATAGGCCGCGTTCCGCCCGAAATGAAGTCCGTCAGGCGACTTCGTAACGGGCGGTGATGCCGTCGGGCTGGAAATCCGATGCCGATAGGCTGTCCAGCGCCGCGAACAGGTGGGTGACAAAGGCTTCCATATCGCCGTCCTCGATGGATGGGCGCAGATAATCGGTCACCACCGCCCGCACCGGATAGGTGCCTTCCGGCCCCGGTACCGACAGGGCGATTTGGATGCCCTCGGCCACCCAATGGGCGACGGTGGCAAAGAAGTCTTCGGTCGCCAGAAACTCGCTTGGGCGGATGACATAAAGGGTGATGACCCCTTCCTGCACGCCATCGGGGCGCACGATCACGCCGCTGCGGTCCGGTCGCCAGTCATCCGACAGCTCCACCGCCCGCCACAGGCAGAACCAGATGCGGCAGGTCTGCGGACGGATGGCATGCACCGAACACCCCGACCCGTCGACGCAATAGTGGCACAGCTGCCCCGTCGGCTTGGCCAGCTCGGGCAGATCCAGCGGGATATAACGGCAGCACTCAACGCAGCCACCGCAATCGCGGTCAGGAAGTAGGGGCAGGGACATGCTCAGCTCTTAGCAGGCATAACGGCAATAATCCCCGAGAAAGCCAGCACAGGGCGGCCTTCCTGCTCCATCTGGCCCTGGACGAAGATCATGCGCTTGCCGGCCTTGGTCACCTTGCCGCGCGCGGTCAGACGTTGATGAGGCAGGGCGGGTGAGAGGAACTCGCTGTTCAGCGAGACGGTCACGCCGTCCTTGTCGCCCATCGCCTCGCCTGCGATCACAAACAGCGAATAGTCCGCGAACGTCAGCAGCGAGCCGCCATGTACAATGCCGCCATTGCGGCAGTTGTGATCCTGCGGAATGAACCCTGACTGCAGGTCGCCATCGGGATGGCGGCGCAGGTAGAAGGGACCGGTGTGTACCTCGAACGGCACGTCGGTCGTCCACCGACCCCAGCCTTGCCAGTCTTCCTCGGTGACGGGGGTGACATAGGCGTTGAAAACGTCGGCGGTCATGGACTTACTCTTTACAGATAGGCGATTGGCTAAGCGTCACTGTGCCCATAGCCGCGATTATGGCGCTTGGGCGCCTCGAAATTCGCCTATCTAGTTTTGCGATAACGTATATTTCAGCACCCTGGCCGCTGAAACGCCGAAAGAATCCCGTTAGACAGGCATTATGAGCGGGCGTTTTCCCATCCTGTATATTGCCGAAGCCGATCCTGAAGAGGCCATCCTCTCTTCGGGGGCCTTGGCGCATCTGGTGGAAATGATCCCGCATGCGGACTTTACGGTCGTTGGCTCTGCGGCCTCGGCACCGCTGTTTGCGGACCTGCCGCGCCTGCGCCGTCTGTTGGTTCTGGACAGGGACGGGCGCTGGGACTGGATCTCGCTGTGGAACCAGGTGCGCAACACCAACTGGGGTCTGGTCGTGGACATGCGCGGCTCGACCGTCTCGGGCAAGCTGCGCCGCCAGCGCCGCGCGGTGAAACAGGGCAGCATTCCCGGTATCCACGCGGTCGAAGAGGCCGCGCGCCTGCTGCAGCTGGACGAAATCCCCGCACCCAAACTGTTCATCAGCGAGGCGACCCAAGCTATCGCCGACAGCTTCATCCCGCGCGGTGACGAGCCCATTCTGGCCATCGGTCCGGGCGTGGACTGGATCGGCAAACGCTGGCCCGCCGAGCGCTATGCCAAGGTGGCCGCGCCGCTTCTGGCCGAGGGTGGCCCGCTGGCCGGTGGCCGTCTGATGATTGTGGGCGAAGAAGCCGACCGTGACGCCGCCCACACCATCCGTTTTGCAGTGCGCCGCGACCGCGTGATCGAACTTCAGGGCAAGCTGACCCGCCTGCAGACGGCGGCGGCTCTTCGCCACGCCAATCTGTTCATCGGCGGTGACAGCGTCTGGACCCAGTTGGCCGTGGCGGCGGGGGTTCCTGCCGTGGGCGTATTCGGCCCGTCCGACGACACCAAGCGCCGTCCGTGGACCGGCATCGCCGTCCGCGGCCCGCGCACCCTCGAAGAATACAAAGAGCTGGACCCCCGCCTCAACCAGCACATCCAGCACATGATGGACCTCCCCGCCGACCGCGTCCTCAAAAAGACGCTGAAGATGCTGGCGGAGATGGCGGAATAGGGCTGTCGTTTACAGCCCCGCCTCTCTGGCTGCGGTTTTCACGACCTCTGCGGCCTGTGTCCTGCCGTTACCGAAAATCCTGAACCGGCTCAGATGCGGTAGGGCCAGAACGATCTGGTTCCGGTCGTTCCGGTAGACATCGATCTTGTGTTTCCCCCAACCGACAGGGTGGGAGGATTCATATGTGGCCCCCACTACGGCGGCGACCTGCGGGCCCGCTGCCTTGCCCAGCGACATGAACAGCCGTGCCGGTGAGTTTTCGAGCACTTCGGTCCAGAGGTTCCGGCTGAAGGCTATCGCGCCCTTTGGATCATGCAGGTCCGCCCACGCCGGGCTGCGGAACGGCACGAAATTGGCGGAAAACACATCCTTGGCGTTGACGTCCAAGGCTTCGAACAAGAGTTTGACCTGCTTTTGCAGGGGATACTCGCCCGCCTCGTAACCTGCCCAAGCCTAGTCGACATAGGCGTTATCGTATGGGCTGTCCCATTCGGGTGCAGGGTCCACCTCGCTGCCGCCGGGGTTCAGGCCGATCAGCATGACCTTGGCGCGCTTCAGGCACGCCTCCGGCACATACATGAACGACCAGCCCCAGCGTTTGTCGTTCGATTGGCCGATCCGGCGCAGATACTCCTGCTGGATCGCATCCCGATTGAAGTAGGTGTAGGCCATTCTTATTCCTCGTTCGGGATGATCCGGCAGAAATTGGCCGGAGCCATCAAAAGCGCCTGGCTGAGTTGATATTCAGCGTCCGGTGTTAACGGGCTGTTCCTTGGGCCGAGAGCATAGGCAATCTCCCAGCCCAGCGATCCGACCCGGTCAAACTCGACGATGGCCAGGTCTTTCAGTTCATAGAAATAAGACGATCCCCTGCGTACGCTGTCGGCATGGTGGTGGATGCAGTTCTGGTATTGGCGGCTGTATCGGCCAAGTTTTTCGCTGCTGTCGATCGGGACAAGATTGTCCGTTCCGCGCCAAGGCGGGGCAGGGAAAGGTACCAACTCATCCAGCATGGAAAGGCCGTGGTCCGGTGACCCCTGATACCTTCTCCTCCAGTTGCTCAGGAGCACCGGATCGAGATTGGCTAGCCGTGCCATCCTCCATTCCAACGTCCGAAGTTCCTTGCGCGGAACCCTGCGCTGGATGGCGCAGAACTCGACGTTATGCGCGGTACACAGATTGTCGGGCAGGGCTTGGATGACCTCGAGGGTGCGGGCGCTCACCTCTCGGCTGTGGCGTAGTGCCTTTGCGCGGTTTCCGCCCGACGACAGGATGTCGGCAATAGACAGATAGAGCCGCGCATCAGTCAGGGCCATCCAGTCCAGTCTGCCGAGAACGCCCTGAAAACCATGTGCATTCTGGAATCCGGCCAGTCGAAGGATTTCGCGGTCCTTGAGTGACACGAGACGTTCGCGCCATGTGTTCAGATCACCGCCTTGATCGACACGCTCGCCACGGTAAGTCAGCTGGGACCACACAGCGCACCAGATATGCCGGCGTCGGCTGGTCGCCTTCACAAGTGCGTCGAGCGCCCGTGCCTCCGACCCGAAGGTCGCAACGGCCCATCCTTGCACTTCGCCGGTCAAGGCAGAGAGAATGCTCTTATCGATCATTCCCTAGTCTTACAAATCGTCGGTACGTCAGGTGCGGTCGTGCCTCTGGTGACAGAACATCAGGACGCCGCCTTTCCCTAATCCGCCTCAAGGCGTAGAAGCAGGTCCGATTGTAATCCTTCCCGTCGGAGCCTTCCCCATGACCCAATCGCCACTGAATCAGACCTATGACCTGATCGTTCGCGGGGGTGAGGTGGCGAACCATGCGGGGCGCGGCAAGGCGGACGTCGGTGTGATCGATGGCAAGATCGCCTTTATCGGTGACCTGTCCCAAGCGTCTGCGGGTGAAGTGTTCGACGCCACGGGCCTGACGGTCCTGCCGGGCGTGATCGACACCCAGGTCCACTTCCGCGAGCCGGGTCTGGAGTGGAAGGAAGACCTCGAGACCGGCAGTCGTGCTGCGGCTTTGGGCGGTGTGGTGGCCGTGTTCGAAATGCCGAACACCAACCCCAACACCATCAGCCAGCCGACGTTGGAAGACAAACTGGCCCGCGCCAACAACCGCATGTGGACCGACCACGCCTTTTACGTCGGCGGTACGCACGAGAACGCCGACTATCTGGGCGAGCTGGAGCGCCTGCCGGGCGTCTGCGGCATCAAGGTGTTCATGGGCGCATCGACCGGTGACCTGTTGATCGCCGACGACGAGGGCGTGCGTAAGGTTCTGACCAACACCAAGCGCCGCGCGACCTTCCACTCGGAAGATGAATACCGTCTGGTCGAGCGCCGTGGCCTTGCCCGCACCGGCGACTGGACCAGCCACCCGGAGGTGCGCGACGCCGAGAGCGCCATCCGCTCGACCCGCCGTCTGGTGAACCTTGCCAAGGAAACGGGCGCTCGCATTCACGTGCTGCACGTCACCACCAAGGAAGAGATGGAGTTCCTGCGCTTCCACAAGGATTGCGCCACGGTCGAAATCACCCCGCAGCACCTGACACTGGTCGGCCCCGAAGCCTATGAGCGCCTTGGTGCCTATGCCCAGATGAACCCGCCGATCCGTTCGCAGGAGCACGTCGATGCCCTGTGGCTGTGGGGCATCCAGCAGGGTGTGGCCGATGTGCTGGGCTCGGACCACGCGCCGCACACCAAGGAAGAAAAGTCCAAGCCCTATCCGGCCTCGCCGTCGGGCATGCCGGGCGTGCAGACGCTGGTGCAGCTGATGCTGGACCATGTGAACAAGGGCCGCCTGACGCTGGAACGCTTCATCGACCTGACCTCGGGTGGGGCACAGCGTGTGTTCGGCACCGCTAACAAGGGCCGGATGGCCGTCAGCTATGACGCCGACCTGACCATTGTGGACATGAAGGCCACCAAGACCATCACCGCCGAACAACAGGCCACCCGCTGCGGCTGGACCCCGTTCGAAGGCCGCGAGGTTCAGGGCTGGCCCGTTGCTACCATCATCCGTGGCCGCGTGGTGATGAAGGACGGCGAACTGATCGGCACCGCCCACGGCCAGCCGGTCCGCTTCCAGGAAACGCTGGGCAACGACGCCAAGTGAAAGAGCGTCCGCGTTTAGGTCTGATCGGTTACGGCGCGTTCGGCAAACTGACCGCGCAGCATCTGTCGGCGCATTTCGATGTGCGGGCGTTTGATCCCGCCATGGCGCAGGGCGACGACAATGCCGCCAAGGTCGATCTGGCCGAGGCGGCAGGGTGTCCGGTGGTGATCCTGGCCGTTCCTGTCGGTGTGTTGGAACAGACGCTTGTCGAGATCGCGCCCCTGCTGGCCAAGGGCGCGCTGGTGATCGATGTCGGCTCGGTGAAGGTGAAACCCGCCGAGGCGATGCAGCGTCTGCTGCCCGACCACGTCCGCATCGTCGGGACCCACCCCCTGTTCGGTCCGCAATCGGCCAAGGAAGGTTTGAGCGGCCTGCGCATCGCCGTGTGCGAGGTGCGGGGCGCCAAGGACGCCCGCCGCCTTGCTGCATGGTGCCGCAAGGTGCTGAAACTCAAGGTGTTCAACGTCAGCCCCGAAGATCACGACCGTGAGGCCGCGACGGTTCAGGGCCTGACCCACCTGATCGCCAAGGTGTTGCTAAACATGGAGCCGCTGCCCACCCGCATGACCACCGCCAGCTTCGAGCGCGTCATGCAGGGCGTGGAGATGGTCCGCCACGACAGCCCCGCCGTCTATCAGGCCATCGAGCGCGACAACCCCTTCGCGGCGGGCGTTCGCGAACGCTTTTTCAGCCTGTTCGACGAAGCCCGCAGCGAACTAGACCATAAGGCCTAGGGCGTATTGGCCTTGATGAAGGCGCTGACGTCCTCGACCACCTGCGGGGCGATCTTGGCTTCTGGATTGCCATAGGTGGCGATGTTGGCCGCGCGGTCTTCGGGCGCTTCGGTCAGGACGTGGTTGATGCCGTCCCACAGTTTCAGCGTCGAGCGCGGCTGGGCTTCTGACAGGGCGCGGGCGTCGGTGACCGACGTCTGGATGTCGGTGGTGCCCTGACCGATGAAGATCGGCCCGTCATAGTTGGACGCCAGCGCTGCCGGATCCAGCGCCAGCCATGAAATCATGTAGGGCTGGACCGAGGGACGGAACAGGGCGGCCAGCGCAGGCGGCGGATTGTCCAAGGTCCGGCCCGCTTCCAGTTCCGTCAGAGCGGCGTCGGCCTCGGCCATCAGGGCGGGGGGCAGTTGGGGGGCCAGTTGTTCGCGCAGCACCACACCGGCAGGGCGACCCGAACCGGACAGCAGGAGCAGGCCGCACACCGGCGTATCAGCTTGGCTGGCGGCGGATTGTGCGACCAGCGCGCCTTCGGAATGGCCGATCAGCCACGCACAGCGGGCCCCTGTCTGCTCGATGGCCAGCTTGGCCCAGTTGCGGGCATCCTCGGCCATATTGGTGAAGGACAGGCTGGCTTCATCCGGCCCTGCGGCGCGGCTTTGGGCGATGCCGCGCTTGTCGATACGGACGGTGGCGATGCCCTGTTCGGCCAGTCCCTCGGCCAGCTGTTTCAGCGAGGCATTGCGGACGCCCAGGGGGTTGTTGCCGTCGCGGTCGGTGGGGCCGCTGCCTGGGATGATGACGGCCGTCGCACGGACATCACCCTGCGGTCGCATCAGTGAACCGTGCAGGGTGCCGGTGTCGGTCGTCACCGAAACGGGCGTATCGGTAGGACCGGTGAAAATCAGCGCGGCAAGGGCAAGGCTCAGCATTTTGCGTCTCCGCTTTCAATCATCAGAAGGGTTCGGCTTCGGGGTCATTTCGCCATACGCGCCAGCTTTCGTAGACGGCCCAAGCCCCGGCCCCCAATATGCAGGCGACAAAGACGACGGTGGATACGGGCTGGGGCGCAAAGGGGCTGGCGGCAAGGCCGATGAGGCCCAGAGCGAACATCAGACGCCCTGCCAGTCTGTTGGACTTGTCCCATGCCAGTCGTGACTTGTAGGCCCACGGCGTTTTCACGCCGATGAATGGATTGGGCCCGACCTTGCCCAGCATGGCTCCGGCCAACACACAGATGGCCGCGGTAAAGGCCAGGGTGACGGACATGTTGTTGGTGCCCGTCGCCGCCTGCGGGCCAAGGGAGGTCCAGCCGATCATGACAGCCACCCCGGCCACGATCAGCACGGACATAAGCTGGCCATTGCGCAGGGCTTTGCTGCGCACCGGATCGGTCGCCTGTTTCGACTGGTGGGAGGTGAAGGCCGAGACCAGAAGATTGAGCACGCCTATTACGCCCAGGGTAGCCGCCAGTTCGTTGCGACTGCCGTAACGGTCGGCGTTGCCGCTGGAGTCGAAATGCAAGGGAATAGGGCTGGTGGGCCCGTACAGGGCCACCCAGATGGCGGCGGCAAAGATCAGAACAGAGATGGCGATAGCCAGTCTGTCGATGGCGCTTAATGATTTCACTTCATCTCCTCCGTCTTTGTTTTTCTGCCTGTACCGGCCATCTCCATCAGAAAGGCCAGCCCTTCTTCGACCGCCGAGATTTCCAGCCGGTAACGCACGGATTGGCCGTGCTTTTCGGTACTGACCAGTCCGGCGTCCCGCAGGGCATTCAGGTGCCCTGTCACCGTGGGCCAGCTCATGTCGAAAGCCGCCGCGATATCTCCGGACGCCAGCGGGCTATCGCGCAGCATGCCAATGATCTGGCGACGGACCGGGTGGGACAGGGCTTTGAACAAGGCATTCATTAGGAAAAATCATAATTAGGAATTTACCTAAGTTCAACCCTTGTTATTTGAATAGCTATAAGGGTCGCATATCCTGTGGGTTGGGACCGCACCTTTGACCAGCATCAACGGTGAGCTGGACCTGATGCCCGTACGGCGGGCGCCCGCTGTCCGCACAGGGCAGCGCATGTTCTACAGTTGCAAAGCCGCCCGTGCGGCGGGATACGAGAACATTCCCATCGGACATCCGGCCTATCATCCCGATATGGATGGCGACGGCGATGGCTTGGCCTGCGAACCACCGCCGCCCGAAGGTCGCCGCCGATAGGACAACAAGCTGTCAAAATAAGGAACGGTGGCTGCTCTGCAGAGTTATCCTGTGAACAACAGGAGAAGACTTATGATCAAGTGGGCTATTATTTTCGCAATCATCGCCGTGGTGGCCAGTATTCTGGGCTTTGGCGGTATTGCCGGTACGGCAGCGGGCATTGCGAAGTTTCTGGCGATTGCCGCTCTTGTGATCTTCCTGATCTTCCTGGTGCTGGGTGTCGTGGCAGGCAAAAAGATCGTCAAATAGGCACGGCTTCCTATACGGCTCCGAAGGGCGGTTCCTCGATAGAGGGCCGCCTTTTCCATATCGCGGGGTGGGGGGTTAAGGCAAAGCTTGTTTGGGCTATCATGGGTATATGATGAACAGCAAGCCCAGCCTCACAGTCATGCCGCGCTCGCGCAGACGCGGGCGGCGCTCCAACTTCTGGCTCATTGTCTGCCTGCTCGCAGTCGCGGTTTTTGTCGTGACGCTGGCGCTGGTTGACGAAGACCCGCACCGGCCCGGCCAGATCGGTCTTTACGGGGCCGGAAAGGTGCTGGAGCAGATGGCCCGATAGGCACTGCAAATCGGTTTTGCCCCCGACGTTCCCGCCCCAAGTGAAAACCGCTAGGCGAGGTGTAGCGTCTGTGCTGTAAATAGCGCCGTTTTTGTTTTTGTCGCTTGGGGGAAGTGACCGATGAGGGGTGCAAGCTACGAGTACGGCTATATGCCGCGCCGTCGCAGAGGAAGCCGCGTACGCTTTTTGGCACTGTTGCTGGCGATTGCGGTAGCGACCTTTTTCCTGGTCCTGAAGTGGCCGGAGAATTGGGATGATATCATCGTGGCCATCATCCACTACATCCGCTTTATGTAAGGGGCGTCTGCCCCGTCCGCATCAGGCAAGACAAAGCCCCGACCGTGCGGTTCGGGGCTTTTATTGTATCGGATGGTGTGAACTCAGATCGAGAAGCTGACGCCGCAGCCACAGCTGGAGGCGGCGTTGGGATTCTTGATCACGAACTGCGCGCCGGCCAGTTCGTCGACAAAGGTGATCTCGGATCCTTTCAGGAAGGGTACCGATACCTTGTCGACCAGCGCCGCCTGACCGTCGCATTCGATGCGGATGTCGTCGTCATTGGCGCTCTCGACCAGATCCATCTGATACTGGAAGCCGGAGCAGCCGCCGCCCTCAACCGCAACGCGCAACATCAGGGGCCTGCCTTCGGCCTCGGACAGGGCCGCGAGACGGCGCGCCGCCGCAGGCGACAGGGTGATGCCCTCCGGTGCTCGCGCACTGATGGAAAAGGCGGCTGTGGATTGTTCTGTGGATTGGACGGTGCTCACAGGCTTCTATATGAGGCGTAAGAGCCCAATAAAAAAGCCCTGCCCAGATCAAAGTTGATGTCGTGAGCCAGATCGAACGCGCCCCTTATGCCGAACACCACGAAAACAGCCGTGGCCGCCGCATCCCGGAACACCCCAGCCGTACCCGTACCCCCTTTGCGCGTGACCGTGACCGCATCATCCACTCGACCTCCTTCCGCCGCCTGAAGGAAAAGACGCAGGTATTCGTGGCGCACGAGGGCGACACTTACCGCACGCGCCTGACGCATTCGCTGGAGGTGGCCCAGATCGCCCGTTCGCTGGCCCACGCCCTGCGGCTGGATGACGATCTGGCCGAAACCATCGCCCTGGCCCATGACCTTGGTCACCCGCCGTTCTCGCATGCGGGCGAGGATGAGCTGGCGGAACTGATGAAGGACTACGGCGGCTTCGACCATAACGTCCAGAGCTTCCGCGTCGTGACCGAGCTGGAAATGCGCTATCCGGCATTTCCGGGCCTGAACCTGTCGTGGGAAACTGTCGAGGGCGTGGTCAAGCACAACGGTCCGGTCCTGCACCATCTGGATGAGCCGGCATGGGCGCGGGTGGCCGACTATCACGCGGGCGGCGTGCTGAACTGGGACCTGCGTCTGGGCACCTTTGCCTCCCTAGAGGCGCAGTGCGCGGCCATCGCCGACGACATCGCCTATAACAACCACGACGTTGACGACGGCGTGCAGGCGGGCCTGTTCACCCTCAACGATCTGGCGAACATTCCGCTGATCGGTCCGGCGATTGCCGCCGCGCGGGCCGACTATCCCGGTATCGATGACCGTATGCTGCGTCTGGAGGCCGTGCGCCGCATGATCGGTGTCATGGTGGACGATGTGCTGGCCGAGACCGAGCATCGCCTGAAGTCTCACCGTATCCAAACGGTCGAGGATGTGCGGCTGGCACCTGAAACCCTGGTGCAGTTCTCGCAGGGCATGATGGAGGAACTGGCCGTCCTGCGCCGCTTCCTGTTCGAGCGCATGTACCGCCACTATCGCGTCAACCGCACCCGCAGCCAGGCGCGTCGGGTTCTGGCCCAGCTGTTCAATCTGGCGATGGAAGAGCCCGAGGTCCTGCCCCCCGAATGGCAGCGTCAGGCCATGACCGATGACCGCACCCAGCGGGCCCGTGCGGTATGCGACTATATCGCCGGTATGACCGATCGTTACGCTATCGAAGTGCACAGAAAGCTGTTCAGCCTCGACCTCGCCCTCGATCTATGATTCGAAAGGCAAGGGGCGGGGGTGATAAAATCCTGACGACCGCGCACCGATTCGCGTGGCCGGACCCGAGTTAAAGGCGCGACCATGTCCTATGATGACGACAACCGAGGCTACCCCCAGCAAGGCCGTGATCCCGGCCGTGAACGCGGTGCCTATACCCCGCCCACCGACGACGACCTGCCGTTCAGCCGCAGCGGGTATGATCCGCGCCGCGCATCGTCGTCCAAGTCGCCGCCGCTGACCCTGATCATCAGCGTCGTTGTGCTGCTGGTCATCATCATCGGCATCATCGTGGCCTATTCGATGGGCGGCTCGNNGAATCGGGGCCTATCGGGTGGGCGGCTGGCGAAGGGAAGGCCAGACGCCCCCTGCCGTGGGCAATGAAGTGACGACGATGAAGGTGGAGTCGCCTATGGACGCCCAGCCGGTCAATCCGGAAGCGGGCGTGGGCCTGTACCGCGACGCTCCGGAAAGAGAGCCGGCCACGCCGACCCTGACCGAAGGCCCCGAAGCTGTCCTGCCGCGTCCAGCACCTGCGCCCGAACCACTTGCCGCACCGACGGCGACGC
>NZ_DJFS01000007.1:24401-31186 GCF_002432125.1 Brevundimonas sp. UBA5866 | reverse complement strand
GTGGCGGCTATGCGGGTCGCGCAAGGGGCCTTGCAGCGGCGCGAGAGCCGTGGCGGGCATTTCCGCAGCGACTATCCGGCGACGGACAAGGTGGCCCTGCATACGCGCATGACGGCGCGGGTGGCGGTGGCCGCATGAAGGATGTGAAGGACGTGAATATGGTGCGCGAACTGCCTGATCTGGTGATCGAGCCTGTGGTGCGGATGGCGCTGGCCGAGGATCTGGGGCGCTGTGGTGATGTGACGGCGCAGGCCTGTATTCCGGCAGAGGCGACAATGAAGGCCCAGTTCCGCGCGCGTCAGGACGGGGTGATGGCGGGCGGCGCGGCGGTGCGGATCGCCTGTCTGATGATGGACCCTGCCGCGCGGGTGGATGTGCGCGTGGCCGATGGCGAGACGATCGCCAAGGGTGATGTGCTGGTCGAGGTCGAAGGCTCGGCGCGGGGGCTGTTGGCCGCGGAGCGGACGGCGCTGAACATTCTTGGGCGGATGTGCGGGATCGCCACCCAGACGCGGACCTATGTGAAGGCGGTGGCGGGGACCAAGGCGCGCATTGCCGACACCCGCAAGACGACGCCGGGGCTGAGGGCGCTGGAGAAGCATGCTGTGGCGTGCGGGGGCGGGATCAATCACCGCTTCGGGCTGGATGACGCCATCCTGATCAAGGACAACCACGTGGCCGTCTGTGGCGGCGTGGGCAAGGCCGTGCGCGCGGCCAAAGCCTTTGCGCCGCACCTGATGAAGGTCGAGGTCGAGGTGGACGGGCTGGACCAGTTGGACGAGGCGCTGGCTGAAGGCCCGGACGTTATCATGCTGGACAATTTCACGCTGGCCGACATGGAGGAGGCCGTGCGGCGGGTGAAGGCCAGCGGCGTGAGGGTGGTGCTGGAAGCGTCGGGCGGGGTGAACCTCGATACCGTGGCGGGGATTGCCGCGACGGGGGTCGATGTCATTTCCGTGGGGGCGCTGACCCACTCGGTCATCCAGCTGGATATCGGGCTGGATGCGGTCTGATGACCGTATAAAAACCGGCGGTATCCAAGGAACAGGCCGCCGAGCTTGAGGGTTAATTGCCCATGCGCGGCGGCCTGTGATCCTGTCAGGTCGATGAAGCCAGCGGCGCGGTCTGGACAGAGGCCGCGCTAGCACGGGCCGAAGGGGCCGCAGGCGTGGCGACCTTTACCGTCGGAGCCGCTTCGGCCGTATTGGAGGCCGGCAAATAGGGGCGCGGGCCCTGAACGTCCTCGCTCGACAGCGAGGCCTGCATCACCTGCGGTACGGCGGCCGATGCCTGGATCTCGCGGGCGAGATTGGCGGCAGAACCGTTACGACCGCCAAAGCGATAGAACATGTGGTTGCCGACCTGATTGACGCGCACCAGCGAGTTTCTCCATGCAGGAGAGACAGCGGTGGTGTGGAAATGGGTCGCCGCACCGACGTCACGATAGACCTCACCGGACAGGGCCGCCGAAGCGACATCACGGGCGCGGTTCCAGGCTGCGCGGTTGACGGCGGCGCGCATCACGCCATTGCAGGTGAAGCTGAACTGGCAGCCGGTGGAACGGTTGGAGCCCTGGAAAACAACGCCGCAGACGGTCTTGGGGAAGGCCGGGTGGCGGGCGCGGTTCAGAACCACCTGGGCCACGGCCTTCATGCCGTTTTTGCCTTCGCCGCGGGCTTCGTAATAGACCGCCTGGGTCAGGCATTCGAGGTCACGCGACTGGTCGCGGGCACCCTGGAGGCGGAAGCTGCCGACCTGTTCAGGGGATTTGAGATTCTGGAGCCGTTCCGTCAGCAGTTCCGATTGGCGGTCGCGCAGGGCGGCACCGTCAATGGCATAGGGATCGTGACGGTTGGCAATGGCCAGGGCGCTGGGATCAAGTCCACCAGCAGCAAGGGCCATAGCTTCCTGGCTGTACCCATCCATGCCGGCGGTAGAAATACGCTCGGCTTGGGTGCGTACGGTCGAGGCCTGGGCGGAAACGCCGCCCATATAGGCTCCTCCGACCGCGAGCGTGAGAAGGCCGCCAAAGGCAGCGGTCACAGCGACAGGGCGCGCGTCCAGCTTGCTCAAGGCGTGTTTGATCTCACGCAGGGGCGAAGAGAGTGACAAATGATCAATCCTGTGTGGCAGGGCGAGAAACGCCGCCCCTTAAGTCCGGTACACCTTGTCGGAACGCATCCGTACGCAAGCACCAGAACCGCGATCGCCAGACAGAGCGATCAGCGGAAGTCGGGCCTTAAGCCATCTACTTGTGGCGGAAATGTGATCGATTCGATGAATGTTGTGAAGATGTGGACAAAGGTCGATGGTGTTTGAGTAGGGGTTCAATGCCCTGAATCGGACCTTGTGTCGTTTGATAAGCTTATCTTGCGAATACTGTATTTATAAGACTACATAATCACACTCAAAAGTGCTGGTGGGGAACCTGAGCCGTTTTCGTGTGTGCGCGAATACTTAGAAGAGATTGATCTTGACGGTGAGGAACCTTGTTGCCGTCACGGTGTTATAATTTCAATCGATTCAAGGAGTTCGGTCCGATGAAAGTTAATTCCTCAAAATTCGTTACCGCCGCGGTGGTGACAGGCCTTTCGGCGGTGCTGCTGGCGGCATGTGGTCACACCGTTGAACAGAAGGCTGCGACCGGCGCTGTTGCCGGTGCCGTGGTTGGCGGGCCTGTGGGTGCGGCGGTCGGTGGAGCAGTCGGTACGGCTGCAGGTCAGGCGGAAAAGCCGCGCTGATCACAGGCTCCCAAGGCCTGGGCTCCCAAGGCCTGACCTCTCTCGTTTCCAGCCTTCTCGCCCAAGGCTTGCGGCAATCCTGTGCGATGGCCGGGGCAAAAAGCGAAGAAGACGGCAACTGACCAGACCTTCCCCCGAGGGTCTGGTCTTTTTTTGTGCCTCAGTGACCCAGGGCGTTGCGCAACTGGCTGGGGGTATAGGGTTTGGGCAGGAAGGTCCACGGCGTATTGCGCAGGGCCTCGGCCTCGCCCGGGAAGCCGGACGAGAGGATGACGCGGATATCGGGCCACTCCTCCGAGACGCGGTTGGCCAGCTCTATGCCGCTGATGCCGCCGGGCATGAGGATGTCACTGAGCAGGACATCGAAACGCGATTGCGCCAACAGTTCCAGGGCTGTCCGGGCATCCGACGCGCGCTCGACCTCAAGCCCCTCATTGCCGATGACCGATGAGGCGAGGGCCGCAACATCCGGATCATCCTCCACCAGCAAAAGGCGTCGGGTGCGCTGTTCGCCCGCAGGACGGGACGGGGTGTTGTCGGGCGTCCCGGTTTCGTCTTCGGGCGGCGGGGCGTGGCGCGGATCCAGCCACGGCAGGAACAGGTTGATGCGTGTGCCCTTGCCCGGTTCGGACTGGATCGAGATGGAGCCGCCGGACTGGCGGGTGAAGCCATAGACCTGTGACAGGCCCAGGCCCGTGCCGTGACCGACGCCCTTTGTGGTAAAGAAGGGCTCGAAAACCCTTCGCTGGACGTCTTCGGTCATGCCCGAGCCGTTATCCTCGACCGTGACGCGGATATAGCGCCCCGGGATCAGTTCGGGGGGATGTATCGGTGGGTCATCGGAAGCGGTGCCGGTGCTTTCGGAGGCCGTGGGGACGACGTAGTCATCGGTTTCGACCGAGATCCTGCCGTCCGCCTCCGAGGCGTCGCGGGCATTGACCAGCAGATTGATCAGGGCCGCCTCGAACTTGGCCGAGTCCACCAGAACCGGCGCGGTGCCGGGTTTGAGTTTGAACGACAGAGTCATGCCGTCACCGACGGCCTGGTCCAGAAGGGGCTCTCCTTCACGGATCAGGGCATTGATGTCGGTCGAGGAGGGGCGAAGGGTCTGGCGACGCGAGAAGGCCAGCAGTTGGCCGGTCAGACGCTCGCCACGGCGGGCGGCGGCAAGGGCGGCCTCGACCATCTTTTGGCGGCGGCCGGGGTCATCGGTTTTGCGGATGATTTCGAGGCCGCCCATGATGACGGTCAGCAGGTTGTTGAAATCATGCGCGACACCGCCGGTCAGGCGGCCGACCGCCTCCAGCCTGTGGGCACGGACCAGTTCGGCCTCGGCCTTTTCCTTTTCGGCGAGGGCGGCGCTGACGCGCTCGGCCAGCAATTCGTTGATGCGTTTGAGATCGCGCTCGGCGCGCTGGCTTTCGGTCACGTCTATGGTCACGCCCGTGAAACCGACCAGCGAGCCGTGCAGATTGTAGCGCGGGGCGGCCTCGGTGCTGATCCAGCGCTCGCCGTAGGTGGGGTGCTGGATGCGGCCCAGGAAGGAGAAACGGCGCTTCTCGCGGGTGGCCAGCGACAGCGTGCTGTCAAAGGCCGCGCGGTCTTCGGGGTGGACCATTTCGCGGACCGTGGACAGCAGGCGTTGCGGCGGCAATCCCGAGAAGATGCGGCGGAAGCGGCGGTTGCCGAACTCTGTATTGCCCTCGGCATCGACCATCCAGATGATGGCGGGCGCGCTGTCGGCGATGGTGCGGAAACGGGCTTCGGATTCCTGGACCTGGGCGGCGGCTTCCTGTGTTTCGGTAATGTCGAAGGCGGTGCCGATCAGGCCGATACGGTTGCCGTCCCGGTCATAGCGCGGCTGATGCATCGATCGCAGCCAACGCCATTGGCCGTCGCGGCGGCGATAGCGGGCCAGCATGCTGAAGGGCTGATGGCTTTCGATGCCTGCATTGAACTGGATAAGGGTACGGTCGTAGTCGTCGGGATGGAGGAAGTTCTTCCAGTCGTCGATCTTGACGTCTTCGAGCGGCGTGCCGGTGAAGTCCAGATAGGCGCGGTTGACGAAACGACCACGGGTCAGTCCGTCGGTGAGCCACAGCATGACGGGCACGGAATCGGCGATCCTACGGAAGCTGTGGCGCGTCTCGGACAGGGCATCCTGTGCCTCGCGGGTGGCGGTGACATCGACGATGATCGCCAGCAGGGCATATGCCGTGCCGTCCGGGCGCATCAGGGCGCGGACATCCAGAAGGGTGCGGATCGCGCGGCCGTCGGGGCGCACATAGCGTTTCTCGAACTGCCAGCTCATCCGATCGGGGCTGGGCGGGTTCTCGAACTGTCGGCGTGTGATTTCCATGTCCGCCGGATGGGTAAACTCCATGATATTGCGGCCGATGATCTGGTCCAGGGGGCGGTCGATCATCTGGGCGAAGCGGGCGTTGGCATGGATGATGACGCCGGTCATGTCGGAGCGGACGATGCCGGCGGAAGCCTGGTCGATCACGGCCTGAAGCTCGCCCGCGACGGTTCGGTGCTCGTCCATCAGGGCGTAGAGCTGGCTGTGGGCGGAGTTCAGGCCGCGCATGGAGTGACGCAGGGAAGCGCCCACCACACCGCAGATCGAACCGATCAGAACGAAACTGGCCGCGGGGGGCGCAAAGGGCGCTTGGGGCAGTCCCGCGGGCGATACCACCATCAGGACCCACATGCCCGTGACACAGAACAGCATGGCCAGGGCACTGGTAAGGAAACCGCCTGCCAGACCGGCCAGAAGCACAGCCGGAATGAGCAGGGAAAAGCCGATGACATGGCCCAGCAGCGGCGCCAGAAGCAGGCGCAAGCCGACGAATGCCGCTGTCAGGGCGGCAGCGATCAGGACCCTGTGGTGCCAGGCCGGAAGCGGACGCCCTGCCAATCTCTGAAGAAACCGGTCCAGGCAGGTGTTGCCTTGGTCAAGGCGTGGCTGGGGCATACTTGAACGTCAGGGGCGGCGACGGTGGAACGTCTCGGGTCGAAAAGAACGAGGGCGCGAAAAACACGCCGAACATTGCAACGTGGCAGTTAGGCGGACGTTCCTTAGCGGCAGGCCTGCAATACGGCCTGTACGCCACGGCATGGACAGGGGTTCATAAGTCGGGGCGGCACCCTACATAGGGTATGACGATACATTGGTTTATCCAGGCGGGAATTTCATGAGCGAACACATCGACACCGGCTTCAGCGACGCACAGCGCGAGGCGATTGCGCAAGAACTCTCGAAGGTGCTGGCCGACAGCTATGCGGTCTATCAGAAGACCCACGGCTATCACTGGAATGTCCGCGGGCCGGAGTTCTTCAGCCTGCATGGTTTGTTCCAGCAGCAGTATACCGAGATCTGGACCGCGCTGGACGATATTGCCGAGCGTATCCGCGCGCTGGGTGTGCTGGCTCCTCAGTCGGGTTCGGCATTCGGCAATCTGACGTCTATTTCCGAAGGCAATCCCGAAAAGTCGGCGCAGGAAATGCTGGCCGAACTGGTCCGCGACCACGGTACGGTTATCAAAACCGCCCGTGCGGCCCTGCAAGTGGCAGAAGAGGCCGGTGACGAGGCCACTGTGGATCTGATGACCCAACGTCTGGCCGCACACGAGAAATCGGCGTGGATGCTGCGTTCCAGCATCGCTCGATAGGGGCGAGTCTCAATAAACCTTAATCCAAACGTCCGAAAACTGCCGGAATAGCTGTGTTTAGTCAGGCTGTGCCCGGTGTTTTCGGGCTTTGTGAAATGCCCCCATAAGGTCAGCCCCCGTATTGAAACTGTCCCTACTGCCCAAACCCAATCCTGACGGCACGCGCGGTCGCGCGGTGCTGCCGGTTGCGTTTGCGGCGGGGGCGGCTCTGATGGCGGCCCTGGTCAGCGGCATGGCGGCCCGTTCTTCGCCGCAGCTGGACATGGTGCGCACAGCCGAAGCTGTGGCCGAGGCCGCGGGCGGCAGTTACGGGATCGAAGGTCTGGCGGGCGTGATGTCGCGGCTGGACGGGGCGCAGCTGGCGATGGCCATT
>NZ_DJFS01000007.1:0-24275 GCF_002432125.1 Brevundimonas sp. UBA5866 | reverse complement strand
CCGCCCCCGCCGCCCCCCGCGGGGGGGGGTGGGGGGGGCGGGGGGGGGTGTCGGGGTAGTGGCCGCCGCGCCGCCCTTTGCATTCAGGCCGCAGAGCGAGGCGGCTCGCCAGCGGGCGCTGCGCTGCCTGACGCAGGCGGTCTATTACGAAGCCGCATTGGAGCCGGACGAGGGGCAGGCCGGTGTGGCGCAGGTGATCCTGAACCGCGTGCGTGATCCCAACTATCCCAATTCGGTCTGCGCCGTGGTGTTTCAGGGTGCCGAGCGCAATACGGGGTGCCAGTTCACCTTTACCTGCGACGGCAATCTGGCGCGGACGCCGGTGCCGTGGGCCTGGGAGCGCGCCAAGCGCGTGGCCGAGCGGGCGTTGGCCGGTGCGGTCGCACCCAAGGTCGGATCGGCAACCCACTATCATGCCGACTATGTGCGCCCTTGGTGGGCCCCCAGCCTGACCAAGGTTTCGCAGGTCGGCGCGCATATCTTTTATCGCTGGCCGGGTGCGGCGGGGGGTGTCGCCTCGCTGAGCCAGAGCTATAGCGGACGCGAGCCTGTGATCGACGAGGCCCGCTTTGCCCGCAAGCGCGATGTGATCATGGCGGCTGCGCCGAACGACCTGTCCGAGAGAAGCGCCGAACTGGTGCGCGAACTGCTGGGGACGGGCAACCGTGTCGTGGAATATGAGGGGGCGACCCGCATCGTCGGGGCACCGAGCCTTGGCGGACGTCGCCAGCCGACGGCGAACGAGATTTCGGATATCAACGAGCGTCTGAAGGCGTTCGAGGAGGGGCACCCCGTCAATACGCCTGCGCCGACGGCGGGTTCGGCACCGGAAACGCCGGAAGGCTAGCTCTATCCAGTCGCGCGGATAGCGCCATAGGGATGAGCCACAAGAAAAAGGCCGCTCTTTCGAGCGGCCTTTGGATTATCAAACCGCGTCGGGTCGAGAAGGCGGAGCCTTCTGAGCGCGGGCCAAGCATCAAACCGCGTCGGGTCGAGAAGGCTGAGCGCTTCTGACCGCGGGCATGTTTAAAGCGACTTTCTGTGGTCTTCCTCGGCGAGGAAGCGGCCTGCCTCCAAGGCGGCCATACAGCCCATGCCTGCGGCGGTAACGGCCTGGCGGTAGACGTCGTCGGTCACGTCGCCCGCGGCATAGACGCCTTCGATGGCGGTCTTGGGGGTGCCGGGCTGGACGACGATATAGCCGCCTTCCTTGGTTTCCAGCTGGCCCGCGAACAGTTCCGACGACGGGGCGTGGCCGATGGCGATGAAGACGCCGTCAGCCTCGATTTCCGAGGTTTCGCCCGTGACGGTGTTCTTGAGGCGCACGCCGGTGACGTTCTTGGCGAAGCCGTCCACTACGCCGAGGATTTCCTCGACGGCGCTGTTCCAGACGATGTTGAGCTTGGGGTGGGCGAACAGGCGTTCCTGCAGGATCTTTTCCGAGCGCAGGGTGTCGCGGCGGTGGACCAGCGTGACGCTCTCGGCGAAATTGGTGAGGAAGAGGGCCTCTTCCACGGCGGTGTTGCCGCCGCCGACCACGACAACCTTCTTGCCGCGATAGAAGAAGCCGTCACAGGTGGCGCAGGCGGAGACGCCGAAGCCCTGATAGGCGGCTTCGGATTCCAGACCCAGCCATTTGGCTTGAGCGCCCGTCGAGATGATGACGGTCTCGGCGAGGATTTCGGTGCCGCTATCCAGCGTCAGGCGGAAGGGGCGCTGCGACAGGTCGGCCTTGGTCACGATGTCGTGGATGACCTCGGTGCCGACGTGCTCGGCCTGTTCCTGCATCTGTTGCATCAGCCACGGACCCTGAATGGTCTCGGCGAAGCCCGGATAGTTTTCTACGTCAGTGGTGATGGTCAGCTGGCCACCCGGCTGGATGCCGGCGATCACAACGGGATTGAGCGAGGCGCGGGCGGCATAGATGGCGGCGGTCCAGCCAGCGGGGCCGGAGCCGATGATGGCGACGCGAACAGTGCGGATATCTTGGGTCATGGCCCGTATTTAGAGACTGATTCTGCCCCGCGCTACCGGTGAAACCGCCGCTTATATGACGGATCGCCGGTCAGGCGGGGCAGGGGGCGTCCTAACGGGCCAAGGCGGCCTTGAGGCGCGCCTTGTCGCAATCGTGGGTCAGGCCGGTGGCGGCGCGCTGTTGCGCCATTTCGGCCTGTTCGCGCGCGGCGCGGCGGAAGGCGGCATTGCCGATGGTTTGCAGGGCCTGAAGGGATTTCTGCAGGCGCAGCTGGATCTCGATCAGGCCCGCTCCGTCGCGGGCCAGAAGCATGAAGGCGTCCTCGAACAGGTCGGCTTCGCGCAGCGGGTTCAGGTGCAGGCGCGGATACTGGACCTCGACATCGTCGCGGCCCTCGGCCCATTGGCTGAGCAGGCGGGGCTGGCGGCCAATGACGCTGAGCGCCGTGCCCGGGCCGTGGGTGGCCGGAGACAGGGCGCGCGAGGCGACCTCGGCCATGACGGCCAGACCAAAGCGCGGGTCCTGTTCAAATGTACGGCTGGGGGCGATGACGAATTTGGTGCCGATTTTCTCGAGAAGCTCGTCATCGACCTGTCCGGTCAGCCAGACCAGTTCGGTGCCCTGATAACAGAAGTTGCCGGAGTTGAGCGGCAGATAGGCCTGAAGGTCGTGCGCATCGCAGAGTTTGGACAGGGCCTCGATATCGATGAACTGGAGATAGCCGATCTGGGTCGAACGGACGGCGGTGGCACCTTCGGGGAGGGTGTCGCTGTCGAACCACGGATTGGCACCCAGATAGGGGGAGGAAAGCCGCTGTTGGATGGCGGTGCGGGTGGCGTCCTCGACGCGGTCGATGGTTGTGCCGACGCGGCCCAGACGCACCAGATGGTTGATCCAGCGCAGCAGCTGCATGACCACCAGACCGATGACCGCCACTGTGATGACGAACAGCACCGCTCGGCCCGGCTCGCCATAGGAGCCGGTCTTGAGCACGATGGTGCTGACGATGGAGAAGATGAAGGCCCCGATGAAGGAGGACAGGACGTTGTGGGTGACGCGGTCCTCCATCAGCAGGGTGACGGCTCGCGGGGTGACGCTGTTGGCCGCGCCCGAGAAGGCCGAGGTCATGGCCCCCAGGGAGAAGGTGGTCACGGCCAGCATGCTTGATGAAATGATCGACAGCAGGCTTTCGACCGCCTCGCGGCTGACGTCGAAGGGCAGTTGCCACGTCAGCCAGCGCTCGGCGCCGGTGGCAGCCAAGGCGGTGGCCACGCCCAGCAGGCCGTAAAGGACCGCCTGCCACCACAGCTTGCGTTTGATGCGGCTGAAAACCCAGTGCCAATATTTCATGAGGAGCCCCAAACTCGTTCGTGGAAGGCCAACCCCTACGCTCGAGTTCGGGTTCCCTTGGGGCCGTGTCAGTTCGATGGTTCGTGTGCGGACAGTTCAGGGATGACGGCACCCAACAGCGTTTTGAGGGCCAGAGGCGGGCGGCCCAGCAGGGTTTGCAGATCGTCGGTGACGATATCGTACTGGCCGCTGCGGATATCCTCCAAGGTTCCGAGGATCAGGCCCGCCATATAGTCGTCCACGCCAAAGGCTTTCAGCTGCTGGGCCAGCACGGACGGGGCGATATCGTGAAACGGGATGGGGCGGCCCGTTATGTCCGACAGGGCGTCGGCGATATCGCCGAAGGAGACGGCCTGTGGGCCGGTCAGTTGATAGGTCTGGCCGGTGTGTTGATCGTTTAACAAGACGCGGGCCGCGGCCTCGCCCAGTTCGTCGCGCAGGGCAAAGGCGGCCTTGCCATCGCCGACAGGCAGGCGGATGCCCTCACCGAGCAGGGCAGGGCCTGCAAACTGGGGGATGACATCGGCATAGATGGTGTTGCGCAGAAGGGTGTGGCCCAGCCCTGAGGCGCGGATGTGGTCTTCGGTGTGGATGTGGGCGATCATCTCCTTGGCGGTGGCGGCGCTGGCCACATCGCGCATGGCGACGCCCGTATAGACGATGTTGCGTACGCCTGCGGCCTTGGCGGCATCGACGACGGCGGGCTGCTGCTCGGAGCGGTTGGGGGCGGCGGCGGAGACGAAGAACAGGGTGTCTATGCCCGCAAAGGCGCGGCCCAGTTCGGCGGGTTTGTCGAAGTCGCCCTGTCGCACATCGATGCCCTGGGCGGCATAGTCGCCAGCCTTGGAGGGATCGCGGGCGAGGACTGCGAGTTTATCCTTGGCACCCAGACGGGTCAGGTGATGGACAGTGGCGCGGCCCAGTTGGCCGGTCGCTCCGGAAACGAGGATCATAATCTACTCTCTTGAGGTCTGCCAGACTTGGGGGAGGCGCGGCGCGGGCGAAACTATCAAACTGTATAGTCGCCCGCGTGGAACAGGAGGCGGAGAATGGATCTCGAAGACGGGACGCTGAACCCCGATGTGCCGTGCGGTCGGCCCTTCATCGTGGCGCTGACCGATGCGGTGAATGCGGTCAGCGGCAAGTGGAAGCTGGGCATCATCTGCACCATGTTGGATCAGGCGCGGACCTTTACCGAGATCCAGAACATGCTGGAGACGATCACGCCGCGCATGCTGTCACGCGAGCTGCGCGAGCTGGAGCTGAACGGGGTGGTGGAGCGCGGTGACGAGGTCAGTGGCGGAGCCAAGGGGCGCAAATACCGGCTGACGGCGTCGGGTCAGCAGCTGGATTCGGTGATTGTCGGCATGGCCCGTTGGGGGCAGACACACCGTTTGGCGCAGGGCGGGTCAAAGCCCGCGGGGCAGGGCACCTAGAATGGCGCGGGCTGCGCGGCGGGTTTCCGACAGGGGTTCATAGGTCCAGCGGGGCAGGGTGCCGTCGAACGGGCGGGTGGCCCCGTATTTTTCCAGCGCGGCATGCAGACGTCTGAACTTGGTCTGCGGCCTGAGCGGAACCATCGGCAGGATGTGGACCGGCTTGCCCGTAGAGGCGGCCTCGGTGGCCATATTTGCGCTGTCCTCGGTGACGAGGATGTGGTCGGCGTAGTGCAGCATGGCAAAAAGCGGGTTTTCGCCTGTGCCATCCCAGATCATGCCCGGTAGGGCCTTGAGGCGCTGGGTCATAACGGTCTGGGGCAAGAGGGGGGTGCGGCGCGAGAAGGTGACCAGCACAGAGCCGCCCTGTTCCTCGACCGTTTCGGCGATCAGGTCCGCGAGGATGGCCGCGTGGTCGAGCGTGAGGTCAAACGCCTTGGAGGTGCCGCCGATCATCACCGCCACACGCGGGTGGGGCAGGGCCTCGATCTGTTTGGCGAAGGCGGGGGCGGCATCGGCCAGCTTTTGCGGGGTGATGCGGTGGGGGCTGCCCAGAATGGACAGGACATTGGGTCCGGAGACACCGTCGTGCTCGGGCGCGACGATCAGGTCATAGGCGCTGTTTTTCCAGCGCGGGTCCTGGGTCTGGACGACGAAGGTCCTGCCCTTGGAGGCGGTCTTTATGCGCACGGACAGGGGCAGGGTGGCGCGGCCTGTGGCGATCCAGATGTCGGGGAAGTCGGGCCCGCCCAGAAGCTCGCGCCCCTGATCCAGCATCCACGGCTGCTTCAAGCCGGAGGGCCAGCGGTCGAAGGCCGGTTTCCAGCGGACGATGTGTCGGCTGATGGCGGCCGGTGTCTGTGCGGCGATGGCCTCGGCCAGACCGAGCGACTGGTTCTCGATACCGGTACGGCCGTCGGAGACGACCCAAATGGAAAGAGGGCGCGCAGCCGAACTGCGCGCCCCCGAATCCGGTAGGGATGTGGCGTTTACTTCCACTCGACCTTGAGGATTTCGTAGGCCTTCACACCGCCGGGGGTGTTGACCTCGACCACGTCACCGACCTCTTTCGAGATCAGGGCGCGGGCGATCGGCGAGGCGATCGAAATCTTGCGGGCCTTCACCTCGGCCTCGTCCTCACCGACGATCTTGTAGAAGGACTCCTCTTCGGTGTCCTCGTCCACGAGGTGGACGGTTGCACCGAATTTGACCACGTCACCCGACAGTTTCGACACGTCGATAACCTGGGCGCGCGACAGCTTGTCCTCGATCTCGGCAATCGAGCCTTCGATCCAGCCCTGACGCTCTTTGGCGGCGTGGTATTCGGCGTTTTCCGAAAGGTCGCCGTGCTCGCGGGCTTCGGCGATGGCAGCAATAACAGCCGGCCGCTCGACCGACTTCAGTTGCTTCAGTTGATCGTCGAGGGCGCGATAACCCTCGGCCGTCATCGGCACTTTTTCCATTGTGTCGTGAGTTTCTTGCTACGCCCGAAGACAGATGAAAGAGAAATATCCGGTACGCCTGCGGCCACGGGGCGTTGCATGACCGGGGGCTAAGAAGCTAGGCGAAGCCTTTAAAATGTCAAGATAGGCGTTGCCGGAGCCGAACAGAAACGCCCGGTCAGACCCGGCGTTCCGTCCGGGAGATCGCCTTGGTGGCACAATCCGGTTTGGATTCGGATGCGATATGCGCGCCTACGAATTTGACCAGCGATGAAATAGCCGCCGCAAGCAGCCACACACAGGCCGACAGACCGATCAGATTGAAGAGTGTCGGCAGAAAACTCACGCCGCCAGCCATGTAGGCAAACATAAATGCCAAGGCCGCAACCAGCATGATTATGGATGGAACAAGGGATAGGCGCATGAGGGGTTAACGGTTCAAAACCCCTCATGGTTTCAAATAGATCGCCGATTGACGAACCGTGACGACACCACGTTTGAGGCGTGGCGAAACTGCGTTTTCATGTGGCCGGAAAGAGGCTTAGGCGTAGGCGTAATCTCCGCCGCGGGCCAAGGCTTTCTGATAGGCGGGACGGGCGTGGATGGCCTTCAGATAATGGCCGATGTGCGGGTATTTCGACATGTCCAGGCCACGCGTGGACGCCGCCTCCAGCGCGAAACTCATCATGATGTCGGCGGCCGAAAATGTCTCGCCGACGAACCAGCCGCCCTTGGTGAGGGCGTTTTCGATAAAATCGAAATGGGTTTTGAGTTGCGGGTCGATAAATCCCGCATACGCCTTGCGGGAGATGCCGCTGACGATCGGCTTGACCAAGGCGGGCGCGCGCTTCGGCAGTTGTGAAAAGACCAGTTTGAGAAGCAGCGGCGGCATGGCCGAGCCTTCGGCATAGTGGAGCCAGAAGGTGAAGTCCCGACGTGCGGGGAAACCGGGCGGCGGGCGCAGATGTCCACCCGTGTCATAGGTGTCCAGTACATATTCGAAGATTGCGCCCGTCTCGGCGAGGATGACGCCGTCATCCTCGAGCAGGGGGGCCTTGCCCAGCGGGTGCAGGGCCTTGAGCGCGGGCGGGGCCAGCATGGTGGCCGGATCGCGCTCGTAGCGTTTGACCTCGTAGGACAGGCCCAGCTCCTCAAGCAGCCATAGCAGACGTTGTGAACGGCTGTCGGCGAGGTGGTGGACGAGGAGCATGGGCGGTTCCTTTGAAGGCTTAGAGACCTTTGCGTCCGCGACGGGGCGGGTAGGCCCCATACGATCCGCTGGCCGGATTGGATGAAACGGGGGGCTTGGAACGTTTGTAGTTTTTCCAGAGCTCCCATGCGCCCAGAGCAAGGGCGAGTTTGCCGGCATTCTTTCCAGCGATACGGCGGGTGCCGCGCGATAGAACCAGACCGCCGATCAGGGGCAACAAACGCATCAACATCGGGCTTCCTTTCGAAGTACCATTCGAAGAGGTAACGGCGCGAGGCGGACTAAGGTTCATCAAGGCGCCGTGACCCTTGGCCTCAGTTGGCGGTTGCTGCGGATGCGGTGTTGAACAGGTCTTCCGCGGCGGCGACCGTGGCCTCGACACCCGCGATCACCGAGGCTTCGGGATCGATCCGGAACAGCGGCGAATGGTGGGGCGGCGGGGTGTCTTTCAGGTCTTCGGGCAGGCCGCCGACGGCAAAGATCACCGCTTTGACCCCGTGTTCGGGTGCACCGTAAAAGGCGAAGTCCTCGGCACCCATGCCCTGACGGGTGATGTCGATAACGCGCTCTTCGCCCAGTTGACGGGTGATGGCGGCGCGGATGCGCTGGGCGGTGTCGGTGTGGTTGATGGTGGGCGGGGTGGATTCCGTCGTGGAGCGGACGACGGTCGGCAGGCGGTCCTCGGGGGCGTTCAGGGCCCGCGCCGTATTCTGGGCGATGCGTTCGATACCGTCCAACAGAGTGTCGCGCACCGCATAGGAATCCGAGCGGACCGTCAGCTGCAGGTCCACATATTCCGGAACGATGTTGTGTTTGGTGCCGCCGTGGATCGAGCCGACCGTGACGACGGCCCCCTGTAGCGGGTCAACCTCGCGGCTACGCAGGGTCTGCAGGTTGGTGACGATGTAGGAGGCGATGGTCACCGGATCGACCGTGGTGTGAGGGCTGGCACCGTGGCCCCCGATGCCGTGGACCTTGATGTCCACGCTGTCGGCGCTGGAATAGGCGATCGAGGGCGGCACCCAGACCGTACCGCGCGGCAGGCCGGAGGCCACATGGAAGCCGATGGCGTATTCGGGCTTGGGAAAGCGGGTGTACAGGCCGTCGGCGATCATGGCCCGGGCCCCCTCCACACGTTCTTCGGCGGGCTGGGCGATCAGGACCAGGGTGCCGGACCATTTATCCTTGCGGGCGGCCATCTGGCGGGCTGTGCCGACGAGGGAGGTGATGTGAACATCATGGCCGCAGGCATGCATGACGTATTTCTCGACACCGTCGCGATCGACCTGTCGGGCGCGCGACGGGTTGGGGGCCCCCGAACGCTCTTCTACGGGCAGGCCGTCCATGTCGGCCCGGATCAGCACTGTGGTGCCGGGGCCGTTTTCCAGAACGGCAACAACGCCGGTGCCGCCGACATTTTCGGTCACCTTATAGCCGAGGCTGCGAAGCTCGCTCGCCATGCGGGCGGCGGTCTGGACCTCTAGGCCGGACAGTTCGGGATTGCGGTGGAAGTGGTCGAACAGCTGGCCCAGATTGGCCCGGTAATCGGCGCGGACCGCTGCGCCCAGAGCCGTGTCGGTGGCGTATGACGGTGTGGCGGCAATGGCCAGACCTGCCGCGCATGCACCGGCGAGCAGAAGCTTGTGGATTTTCATGGACCCCTCCCGAATGAAAGACTTCGGGAAGGCAGACTATAGCGGCACCGGCGTTCGGCAAGGTGCAATATGCGACTTAAGATTACAGCAGCAAAGTGAAGAAAAAGACGACCAGAAATACATGCAGGCCGGCGATCACCTCGGCATAGCGGCGGAACGGTTGCTTGCGGGTCTTGTGCTTGAAAAGACTGCTGGCGGCGATGGTGCCGACACCCCCGATCAAGGTCAGACCCAGCAGGCTGCTTTCGCTGATGCGGCGCTGGTTCCGGACCGCCGCAACCTTGTCGAAGCCCATCGCCATGAAGGCCCAGAGATTGGCGGCGAGGCAGAGCGATAGGAAGAGGATCAGGGACATGTCGGCCGGACTTGTAGAGGAAGGCATGCGACGCAGGCTTGACTATAACGTCACCTAACGCCGGTCATCAACTGACGCAACTGTAGGTCTCCAGGCAACGTTTACGGCGGCAGGAGGCAACATGTCATTCACCCAACTGAACCCCACTATACCTGTATACGTGATCGGCAAGGGCCCGGGTTTTGCGCTGGCCGTGATCGACTACGGGCAGGAGCACAATCTCATCTGGGTCACCGCCATCACCGAGACGGGCGAAATCTGGTGTGCGCCCAATCCCAAGGTGCGAATGGCATCCAACTGGACGATGGGGCGACCCAAATCCAAGGTGGCCAGCGAAGAGGAAACGATGCGACTGGCAGAGGGAAACAATGAGGGCGCCAGTGAGGGCGCCGGCAAGGTGACGTGTTGAGGTCGCTCCGCTAAACAGTTATCCAATTCGATCAATCGGGTGATGGGTCGTTCAGCGCATTATTGTTGACGGGGCCTGAGCTTTGGGCGCGGAGAAGCTGATATGGCCAAACCAGTACTGACGGGTCTTGCTCTTTCACTATCGGCACTGGCTTTGGCCGGTTGCGCGCGCGGTGGTGGCGAGCAGGTGCACACTCGGTTGGCCTCGCCGGACGGGGCGCGTGAGGCGGTGCTGATGACCTGCTCCATGCCGGGTGATGCCAAGGTGCTGTTGGTGACCGGTGCCGTGTTCGATGCCAAGGGGCGTGGATGCGGTGATGTGGACGACAAGGCGCTGGCCAGTGTGTGGGTTTCGTTGCCCGAGGCGGGCGATGGACCGCAGGCCCAGGTGTCGTGGGACGGCGATCGGGCTGTCTTCAGTTTTGAAGGGGACCGCACGGTTATCAGCCGTCAGGCCAAGGCAGGCGGCCGTCTGGATCTGATTGCGGTCAGGGGCGAGTTCGCCGAAGCCGACATCGTGGAAACTTCCGAATAGACCTGTGCCGAGGGGCTGAATGCCCGGTACGGATGGAATGTATGCAAAAGCCCCCGACGAAGGATCGTCGGGGGCTTTTTTGTGCAGCGGCAGGGTTATCTGGCGAATGCGGCGCGCAGTTCGGTGGCGGCCTGGGCAATCGCAGAGCGGGCCGCGTGACTTTCAGCCAGGGCGTTCAGCATCACAAAGTCATGGATGGTGCCGTTGTAGCGGGTGGAAGAGACTGAAACGTCCGCTTCGATGAGCTTGCGGCCATAGGCTTCGCCTTCATCACGCAGCAGATCGTTTTCCGCCACGATGACCGTAGCCGGGGGCAGTCCGCGAAGCTGGTCTACCGAAGCTTTGAGCGGGAAGGCCAGAACATCATTGCGGCTATTGGCTGGATAGTTTGCCTCGAGGAAGTAGTCCATCGCCTTGCGGGTCAGGAAGGGGCCATTCTGGAAGGCCGTATAGGAGGCGTTGTCCGATACATCATCGGTAACCGGATAGAACAGGACCTGATGGATGATCTTGGGGCCGCGACGCTCCTTGGACATCAGGGGCAGGGCGATGGCCATATTGCCGCCCGCGCTGTCACCGGCCACGGCGACGCGGTTGGAATCAAAGTTCAGGCGGGCGGCGTTGGCAGCCAGATATTCCAGCGCGGCATAGGCCTGTTCATTGTTGACCGGATAGCGGACTTCCGGCGCGTTGTCGTATTCGACGAAGACGACGGCGGCCTGTGCCTGAGACGTCAGTTGGCGGATCAGGTGATCGTGGGTGTTGCGGTCGCCCATCACCCAGCCACCGCCGTGGGTATAGACGATGACCGGCAGGGCACCGGTGGCCCCTTCGGGACGGACGATGCGGATGCGCACACTGCCGGTGGGGCCGACGTTCCAGACGGCATCCTCGATGGTGACAGGCGGGAAGGGCAGGCGGTCCTTCTGGACCGTCGCCAGCACATTGCGCGCGTCTTCATAGGACAGGGTGTAGAGCGGCGTGCCGCTGTCGGCGGCGCGGGCGAAGGCGGCGGCCTGCGGTTGCAGTTGCGGGTCGCGGGCCACAGCCGAGGTGGCGATCAGGGCGGCGGCAGAAGCGGCAGCGGCGGTAAGGGCCTTTGAGCGGGACATGTGAACCTCCTGGTTAATATCGATCACGATTAGATCGTGTGCGATATAAAAAGGATGATGACGACGAGGTTGTCAACACTTGCGATCAAATCGCGCGCGATTTATATTTTGCCTATGAGCAAGTCATTGAATTCCCGAACGCCAGCCCTTGAAGATTTCCTGTGCTTTTCGCTGTACGGGGCCGGTCTGGCGATGACGCGGCTGTACAAGCCGCTGCTCGAGCCGTTCAACCTGACCTATCCGCAGTACCTTGTGCTGACCGCCTTGAAGGAAAAGGGCGGGGTGAAGGTGGGCGAACTGGGCGAGCGGTTGCAGCTGGAGACGAATACGCTGACCCCGCTGGTCAAAAGGCTGGAGGCGGCGGGGCTGGTGTCACGCCAACGCGACAAGGCCGACGAGCGCGTGGTGCGCGTGGCCCTGACGGCGCAAGGGCAGGATGTGGTCATCGCGGCCCATGCCTGTATTCCGCAACAGGTGCTGGAGGCGACGGGGCTGTCTGCCGAAGAGCTGCAGGACCTGAACCGCAAGCTGAAGACCCTGCAGGCGGAGCTGGTCGAGGGCTGAGGTTCAGCTGTAGCCCGGCGGGTGCGGTGTGATGGCCGTAAGCCAGCCTTAAGGGCGGTTGATCGGCATTTGTCGAAGGACGATCCGGCTGTGCCATTCCTCGATCACGGGTGAGGCGTTGTGCGCGGCGTTTCTGGATCCTCCGGTCAAGCCGGAGGATGACGGGAGAGGGAGGTGCCCCCGCGCCCTCAAGCCGTGATCCTCCGCGGCGCGAACGTAAGGCACTCATCATGCCCTCAAGACGTGAACGCCCGCGGCGCGAACGTAGGGCCACTTAACAAGCCCTCAAGCAGTGAGCCGCCGAGCGGCGAACGCTAGGGCGACTCAACAAAGCTCAACTAAGAAAAACCCCCGATGGCCTCGCCATCGGGGGTTTTTCTTAGTTGTAGCTCTGGATGGGGCGGACATCCATTTCGCCGTTGCGGATGGCCTTGATGGCCTTGGCGGCGGCGATGGCTCCGTAGGCCGTCGTGTAATAGGGCAGTTTCATCATCAGGGCCGTGCGGCGGATGGCGAAGCTGTCGGCCAGGGCCTGCTTGCCTTCGGTGGTGTTGAAGACCAGCTGGATCTCGCCGTTCTTCATCGCATCGACGATGTTCGGGCGGCCTTCGAGGACCTTCTTCACCAGACCGACTTCCAGACCTTGCTCGGTCAGGTAGGCGTGGGTGCCCGCGGTGGCGACGACCTTGAAGCCTTGTTCCAGCAGGGTCTTCACCGCGTCGAGGATGAAGGCCTTGTCGGCGTCCTTGACCGAGATGAAGGCGGTGCCTTCGGTCGGGAGGATGGTGCCGCCGCCGGTCTGGGCCTTGGCGAAGGCGCGGGCGAAGGCCGGAGCGAGGTCGGCTTCGCCGTCACGCTTCCAGTCCAGACCCATGACTTCACCGGTCGAGCGCATTTCCGGGCCAAGCACCGTGTCGACGCCCGCGAAGCGGGCGAACGGGAAGACGGCTTCCTTGACGGCGATGTGGTCCAGTTCCTTGTCGACCAGACCGAAGGAGGCGAGCTTCTCACCGGCCATGACCTTGGCGGCGATGGCGGCAATCGGCTGGCCGATGGTCTTGGCGACGAACGGGGCGGTACGCGAGGCGCGCGGGTTCACTTCCAGCACGAAGATGCGCGGGTTGTCGCTGTGCGGCTCTTCGATGGCGAACTGGACGTTCATCAGGCCGCGCACCTTGAGGGCCTTGGCCATCTCGGTGGTCTGGCGCTTCAGCTCGGCCACGATGGCGGGAGAGAGCGAGTGCGGCGGCATCGAGCAGGCCGAGTCGCCCGAGTGGACGCCAGCTTCCTCGATGTGTTCCAGAACGCCAGCCACGAAGACGGTTTCGCCGTCGCACAGGGCGTCGACGTCCACCTCGGTGGCGCGGTTCAGATAATGGTCGATCAGGACCGGATCATCGCCCGAGACGCGCATGGCTTCGCCGACGTAGCGGTCGAGGCCTTCACGGTCGTGGACGATCATCATGCCGCGACCGCCCAGAACGTAGGACGGACGCAGAACTACCGGATAGCCGACTTCCTCAGCCTTTTGAGCAGCTTCTTCAGCCGAGCGGGCCAGAGCGTTCGGCGGCTGTTGCAGGCCGATGGCTTGCAGCATCTGCTGGAAGCGCTCGCGGTCTTCGGCCAGGTCGATGGAGTCGACCGAGGTGCCGAGGACGGGGATGTTGTCTTCCTGCAGGGCGTGGGCCAGCTTCAGCGGGGTTTGGCCGCCGAACTGGACCACGCAGCCGATCAGCTCGCCCTTGGAGCGTTCGACTTCGATCAGCTCCAGCACGTCTTCGGCCGTCAGCGGCTCGAAATACAGACGGTCGGAGGTGTCGTAGTCGGTCGAGACCGTTTCCGGGTTGCAGTTGACCATGATGCTTTCGACGTTGATGTCGTGGAAAGCAAAGGCGGCGTGGACGCAGCAGTAGTCGAATTCGATGCCCTGACCGATACGGTTGGGGCCGCCACCGAGGATGATCGCCTTCTTGCGGTCCGAGACGTCGGCCTCACAGGCCGGAACCTGACCGAGGATGCCGGTCTCGTAGGTCGAGTACATGTAGGCGGTCGCCGAGGAGAATTCGGCGGCGCAGGTGTCGATGCGCTTGAAGACCGGACGCACTTCGAGGGCGCGGCGGGCGTGGCGGACGTCCTTCTCGGTCTTGCCGGTGAGGGCAGCCAGACGGGCGTCCGAGAAGCCCTTGGACTTCAGACGGCGGAACTCGGTCGCATCGGTCGGCAGGCCCTGAACGCGGACGTGGCCTTCGGTGCGGATGATGTCGGCGATCTGGCGCAGGAACCACGGCTCATACGAACAAGCGGCGTGGACTTCCTCGACGGTCAGGCCGTGGCGGAAGGCCTGGGCGATCACGCGGATGCGGTCCGGCGTCGGCTGGCCCAGAGCGCGGATGACGGCGGCCTTGATGGCGGCGTCGTCCTCGGTGCCGACGGTGCCTTCGATTTCGACCTCGTCAAAGCCCGACAGGCCGGTTTCGAGGCCGCGCAGGGCCTTTTGCATCGATTCCTGGAAGGTGCGGCCGATGGCCATGACCTCGCCTACCGACTTCATGGCGGTGGTCAGCGACGGTTCAGAGCCCGGATATTTTTCGAAGGCGAAGCGCGGGATCTTGGTGACGACATAGTCGATCGACGGCTCGAACGAGGCCGGGGTGACCTTGGTGATGTCGTTTTGCAGCTCGTCGAGGGTATAGCCCACGGCCAGTTTGGCGGCGACCTTGGCGATGGGGAAGCCGGTGGCCTTCGACGCCAGAGCCGAGGAGCGCGACACGCGCGGGTTCATTTCGATGACGACCATGCGGCCATCGGCAGGGTTGATCGCCCACTGCACGTTCGAGCCGCCGGTCTCGACGCCGATCTCGCGCAGCACGTTGATCGAGCCGGTGCGCATCAGCTGGTATTCCTTGTCGGTCAGCGTCAGGGCCGGAGCCACGGTGATGGAATCGCCGGTGTGCACGCCCATCGGGTCGACGTTTTCGATCGAGCAGATGATGATGCAGTTGTCCGCCTTGTCGCGGACGACTTCCATTTCATACTCTTTCCAGCCCAGTACCGACTCTTCGATCAGTACTTCGGTGGTCGGCGACAGGTCGAGGCCGCGCTCCACGATCTCGTGGAACTCCTCGACATTGTAGGCGATGCCGCCGCCGGTGCCGGCGAGGGTGAAGGACGGACGGATGATGGCCGGAAGGCCAACGAAGGCCAAGGCGTCGTCGGCTTCGTCGATGTGGTGGATGGCGCGCGAACGCGGGCTTTCCAAGCCCAGCTTGTCCATCGCGTCACGGAATTTCTGGCGGTCTTCGGCCTTGTCGATGACCTCGGCCTTGGCACCGATCATCTCGACGCCGTACTTGGCCAGTGCGCCCGAGGATTCCAGCGCCAGCGCCGTGTTCAGCGCGGTCTGGCCGCCCATGGTCGGCAGCAGGGCGTCAGGGCGTTCCTTGGCGATGATCTTTTCGACCATTTCCGGCGTGATCGGCTCGATATAGGTGGCGTCGGCCACCTCCGGGTCGGTCATGATGGTGGCCGGGTTCGAGTTCACCAGAATGACGCGGTAGCCCTCGGCCTTCAGCGCCTTGCAGGCTTGCACGCCCGAATAGTCGAACTCACACGCCTGGCCGATGACGATCGGGCCAGCGCCGATGATGAGGATGGACTTAATGTCTGTACGCTTGGGCATCGGCGTCTACTCAGTTCACGACCACGCACTCCCAGCCCTCGTAGTCGAGCTGGAAGGCCGCGGCCCAGGATTGCATCATGGCCGACACAGGCGCGAAAGACGCCTCGTCGACCGGCATGGTTGTTTCCAGGACGGTCATATCGCCCTGGCCCCGCGTCAGAAACCCGGCGCGTCGTGCGACTTCGCACAGATCGCCGTGCATGTCCTCGTCGCCATAGAAATAGAACAGGGTATGGCGTGGCGTGATCCCGCTGTCGCCTTTCTCGGCGAGAGCGGCGCGCACCATAGCGTCCTTTTCCTCATGGCTTTGATCCGAGTACAGCGAAGTTCTCCACGCGCACGAAAAGACGGACACACGAGTTACCTCGCGGGCCGGTCCGTTTGGGTTGTCGGTTAAGCGGCCCGTTTAGAGACGCCGGACCCTGACGGCAAGGGGCAATGCGTAACCAAACGGGGAAAACACGACCAATGAACGAGGCGGGGTCATCGAGCATGGCCATCCGCAACCTCGGACGGACCAAAAAGAAAGGCGGCCCCCGCGAGGGGACCGCCTTGGAAGTGGGACTTTACAAGTCCGGGGATTAGAACGGTCTGAAGTTCAGGCCGACGAAGAAGCGGCGGCCGTACGGGTCGAAGTTGGCGTTGATGGTGGTGCCCAGGATGTCGCGTTGTTCGGCATCGAACACGTTCACCACACCGGCGCGCAGGGTCAGGTCATCACGCACGCGGTAGCGCACGGTGATGTCGTGACGGGTGAAGTTGCCGGTATCCAGCTGGTCGCCCAGACGGCTGTCGGCATTGTTGATGAAGTCACGCGAGCGGACGATGTTCTGGCTGGTCTGCCAGTCGGCGGTCCAGTTGATGTTCCAGACATCGTTCGGACGCCAGGTCAGCGACGAGGTCAGACGAACCCGCGGATAGAAGACGCTGCCGGCCAGCTCGGTGTAGTCGGTCGGATCAGCTTCGTTCAGGAAGTTCTTCTGCTCGATCAGCCACGAACCGTTCAGGCGGTAGTCGAAGCGACCCCAGTCACGGCCCCAGTCGGCCATGTCCCAGCTGTAGGCTGCACCGAAGTCGAGACCGCGGGTTTCCAGCGCTGCATAGTTGAACGAACGCTGGATGAAGCCACCGATCGGATCACCCGAGGGGGCACCCATGCCGAACGGAATGTCCGGGTTGTTGCGGAAGATGGATCCGCAGGCATCCGGGTTCAGTTCCGCACCGCTGACGCAGTTGGCAGCGATACCGGCGGCCGTGACCGAGGCGATGACCTGGTCGATGCGGATGTCATAGTAATCCAGCGACAGGGTCAGGCCCGGCACGAAGCGCGGCTGGAACACGGTCGAGAAGGTGAAGGATTCCGACTCTTCCGGGCGAAGGTTCGGGTTGCCGCCCGACACACCGGCGATGCCCGAGGTATAGTTCGGACGGAAGTCGTCGGTGTTGGTGGCGGTGGCACCGGCAAAGTCGAAGCTCAGGCCCTGTTCGGCTGCCAGAGCCGTACAGTTCTTGATGCGGTTCGCCTTCACTTGCTGATCGTCAACCGCGGCAATGTTGGCGGTGGCGCAGGGGTCGGCGAAGTTGTTGGCGAAGGTCTGGCCGTACGGCGAGAAGTTTTCGCCCAGGTTCGGCACGCGTACCGAGGTGTTGAACGAGGTCTTGAAGGTGATGTCCGGGATCGGACGATAGACCAGGTTCACGCCATAGACGTCGACATTGCCGACGGTCGAATAGTCGGCCCAGCGGTACGAGCCGCTGAGTTCGGCGTATTCGCCCAGCTTGCTGTCACGGAACAGCGGGATCGACAGTTCGGCGAAAAGTTCCTTCGACTCGTAGGAGACTTCGGGGAAGTCCTCGCCGGTGTTCAGGAACAGCAGACGGTCGCCGGCCGAGGCCGAGCGGCCGATCGCCGAGGTGGTTTCCTTGCGCCATTCCCCACCCAGGGCGAGGCCGAGGTTACCGGCACCCCACAGGTCCCACAGCTCGGTGTTCATCGAGGCGATGGCCTGGTGTTGCTCGTTCATTTCCTCGACGCGGACGAAGGCGTCTACATACTGGAGCGCTTCGGCAGACTGGTTGCCTGCGCCGAACACGTTCAGCGGGGCACATTCCGCCAGCGACTGGCGGCCGTATTCGGTGTCGTTCAGATCACCGCCACGAACCTTGTCGGCGACCGGCAGGCCCTGGGCGTTCAGCAGGCTGGAGCGGCAGACGATGGCACCCGGGGTGCCCATGATGCCGGCGGTGTCGACCACGGCATCGGCGGCCAAGGCCATGCGCTGCACGTCAACGCCGCGTTCGATGTTCTCGATCTCGACCTTGCCGTAGGTGTAGCCGATGTCCCAGCCGAACGACTTCATGAAGCCGCGGCCACCGTGGTCGCCGTTGAAGCCGATGACGTAACGTTGCAGGTCACGGGTGTTGGTCTGCGAGCGGTCCGGGCCGAACAGCGAGTGGCGGGCGATCGGCAGGGCGCGCGATTCCAGCAGCTCGCCCGGCGCGTCCGCGGTCGGCGGGGCGTAGATGTCGATGCGGTTGGCAGCGATGGCGTCGCGGACGTTCTGCGGCAGGAAGGCGTTGTCGTCCCAGCGCAGGTCGAAGGCCGAGGTGGCCCAGATCGAGTTGGTGTCGTCAGCCGCATAGGAATCGTTATCGAGGTCGATATCGAAGAAGGTCGGCTGACCGCGCATGTAGGTTTCCTCGGTCACATATTTGGCCGAGGCGTGGAAGTTGATCTCGTCGGTGACGCGATAGTTGACGCCGACCTGGTAACGCTGGGATTCCGACTCCGGAATACGGCTGTAGCCGGCCACTTCACCCAGCGGCATGCCGTCGCCGCCGATGTTGTACGGACGGTTGATGCCGGTGTTGCCCACGCGCTGGCCGAAATTGGCCAGGCGACCGTTGCCGCCGTTGTAAACGAAGGTCTTGCCCGGGGTGATGCCGTAGCAGTTTGCGGCATAGCTGAAGCCGCCGCCCGAGAAGCAGTTCTGGTACGGAACGTTCGGGTTGGTCAGGTCCGACGGACGCTGCAGGTTGGCCAGGGTGGTCTGACCCCAGGGCAGGATGTCCAGACGGTTCACGCCGTAGAACACGCCCGCGTCCAGCAGGCCGTCATACGGGGCGGTGGTCGGGTCGGCGTCGATGCCCAGACGGATCGGGCCGCGACGGATCCAGTCGATGTCCAGCGACTGGACTTCGTCGATCTTCTCGTATTCGGCGTGGCCGTAGATGTTCAGACGGTCATCGAAGAAATTCTTGCCGGCCAGCACCGAGACGCGGCGGGTGGCTTCGCCGTTGTCGTTGATCTGGCCGTAGTTGGCGTCGATCTCCAGACCTTCGAAATCCTTTTTCAGGATGAAGTTCAGCACGCCCGAGACGGCGTCGGCGCCGTAAACCGACGAGGCACCGCCGGTAATGATCTCGACGTTCTGGATCAGCAGACGCGGGATGGAGTCGATATCGACCGACAGCTCGCCGCCCGACGAGCCGACGTGGCGGCGACCGTCAACGAGGGTCAGGGTGCGGTTGGCACCCAGCGAGCGGAGGTTGGCTAGCGACAGACCGCCGGTGTTCAGCGACGAGCCGGTGGTGTCGGACGGAACCTGCGAGTTCGACAGGGCCGGGATGGTGGCGAGGTAGTCGATGACGCTGGTCTGGCCGGTCGACAGGATCTCTTCCTGAGTAACCTGGATGATCGGCGTCGGGGCATTGGCCGCATTACGACGGATACGCGAACCGGTAACGACGATCTCGCCGAGGTCCGAGGCTTGTTCGCCGGTCGTTGGCGAAGGCTGTTGGGCGGTTTGGGCGGTTGCACCCGTGGCGGCAAGCGCGCCAGCGAGAATGGTGCTGGCCAGAAGAGTTGGGCGAGTAATACGCATTGGGGGAATGCCTCTTGGGATACCGACGCAAGTCGAACTTAGGTTCCCCAAAGGCTTTTGATGTCAGACTTAGGTCAAGCTTAGCCGTTTCATAAATGTGTCGAAAAAGGCCCTAGGCGTCCTTATTGTTGCTCTGATGTGACAGAAAAGTTCTGTTTATGACCGAAATGGGGCAAACCTGTACCGCTAAGGGTTGGTTAGTATGAATGGCCAAGCTTGATCTGGACCAAGCTTGGCCATCAGTGGAATTCAGCGGATGTGGGCGACCCAGTCAGGCAGTTCGTTGATGTGGCTGAGGGTGACGTAGCGGGGGTGTCCCTCGGGGGCGTCAGCCAGCTCGTGGGCCCATGTAATATGGTAGGGAATGTGGACGCCCCATGCGCCGGCCTCGATGGGCGGGATGACATCGGACTTCATGGAATTGCCCGCCATGACCGTTTGTTCGGGACGCAGGCCGTGGCGTTTGAAGATGCGGTCATAGGTGCCGCGGTCCTTCTCCGAGACGATCTCAACGGCAGAAAAGTGTTCGCCAAGGCCAGAAGCTGCCAATTTCCGTTCCTGATCGATCAGATCGCCCTTGGTGATCAAAATGAGGCGGTAACGTGAGGCGAGTTCGTTGATCGCCTCGTCGACACCGGGCAGGGGCTCGACCGGGTGGTTCAGCATTTCGCGGCCCGCCGCCAGGATTTCGCGTACGATGTGGGGCGGGGCGGAACCGTCGCACAGCTCCATCGCCGTTTCGATCATCGACAGGGTGAAGCCCTTTACCCCGTAACCGTACATCCGAAGGTTGCGGCGCTCGATCATGGCCAAGCGGTCCATCATGACCGGCTCGTCAGCGTGATCCGACAGCAGCTCCACGAAACGTTTCTGGCTGAGACGGAAGATCGTCTCGTTGTGCCAGAGCGTGTCATCGGCATCGAGGCAGACATTGGCGATGGGCATTGGGAACTCCGGTAGGGACAACTGTTCGATGCACGTCAGGCGCGACGTCAAAGATTTTTCGGTTTATGGCGGAAGACATGAGTCAGATCGATGCCATTTCGACCAATAGTCAGCGTCGCCTCGGTTGGGGTGTTGCCGCTCTGGTGGTCGCCGGAAACATGATCGGTTCGGGGGTCTATCTCCTGCCGGTCACTCTCGCGCCTACGGGTAGCTCCAGCCTGATCGGCTGGATTGTATGCGGCCTTGGCGCGGTAACGCTGGCGTTGATGTTCGGCGGGTTGGGCCGCCTGATGCCCAAGGCGGATGGTCTGGCCGATTTTGCCGCCCAGGGGATGGGGCGTTTCCTCGGCTATCAGGCGGGTCTGTTCTATTGGGCGGCCTGTCTGGTCGGCAATGTGGCCGTGGCTGTGGCGGCTGTGGGCTATCTGGCCTTCTTCTTTCCTGTACTGAGAGAGCCGATGTGGGGCGCGGCGGCCAATCTCGGCCTGCTGTGGATCACCACAGGGGTCTATGCGATGGGCACGCGCTCGGCTGCCCGCTTCGGGGCGGTGAGCCTGGCGATCGGTCTGGTGCCGATCGTGCTGGCCATCGTCGCGGGGGCCATCGCCTTTGACGCCTCGGTCTTCAAGGCCAGCTGGAGCCCGCAGGGCGAGGCGCTGACCAAGACGGTTCCGGCTTCGCTGGCGGTTATCTTCTGGGCCTTCCTGGGTGTGGAGAGCGCGGCTGTGCTGTCGTCGCGCGTCAAGGATGCGCGCCGTGATGTGGGACGTGCCTCGGTGGCGGGCGTCATGATCGCCTTTGTGGTCTATGTGCTGGCCTGTGTGGCGGTGTTCGGGGTGATCCCTGCCGGGGTTCTGGCGGAATCGACCAGCCCGTTCGCCGATCTGGTGGCCCGCGTCATGGGCGCGTCGGTGGCCGGTCTGGTGGCCGCCTGTGCCGTGGTGAAGACGTGCGGCACCATTGTGGGCTGGACAATGACGGGGGGCGAGACGGCGCGTGCCGCAGCCGAGAAGGGCTGGCTGCCGCGTTTGTTCGGCGGCGCGGTAGCAGGCAAGACGCCGTGGACCAACCCGCTGGCTATGGGCGCGATCATGAGCGTGCTTCTGGTGATCAGTGTGCAGCCCAGCCTTGGCAAACAGTTCGAGATGCTGATCGGTGTGACCTCGGTGCTGACCCTGTGTCTGTATGCGGTTTGCTCGATGTCGCTGCTGACGGTGTCCGACAGCTGGCTGTGGCGTCTGATCGGGGTTTTCGGTCTGATGTTCTCCTTCTTTGCGGTCATTGCGGCGGCGGGTGACTATGTTCTGCCAAGCCTCGGTTTCTTCGGTGTGACGTCGGTTGCGTGGTGCTGGGTGCGTCATCGCAATGTCACTTCCAGCGATATCCATGCGGCATAAGACAGATGGCGGGTTGACCGGACCCGCCATAGTTCTTAGTGACCGCGCCGTTTGACTGCCGAAATTATGCGTTAGGAGCCCGCGCTATGACATCTCAGATTCTTTCTGGTGCGACGGGTGTTCTCGTTCTGGCCGACGGTACGGTGCTTTCGGGCATCGGTGCCGGTGCCACGGGTTCGGCACTGGGCGAGGTCGTGTTCAACACGGCCATGACCGGCTATCAGGAAATCCTGACCGATCCGTCCTACATGAGCCAGATCCTTGCCTTCACCTTCCCGCACGTCGGCAATGTCGGTGTGAACGTGGAAGACGTCGAGCAGGTGACCGAAGTGGCAGGCAAGGCCGCCGTCGGTGCCGTGTTCCGTGACGTGCCGACCGATCCGGCCAACTGGCGTTCGGGCGGTGACTTCGACAACTGGCTGAAGAGCCGCAATGTGGTCGCGCTGGCCGGTGTGGACACACGCGTGCTGACCCAACTGATCCGTGACAAGGGCGCACCGCACGCGGTCATCGCCCACGACCCTGAAGGCAAGTTCGACATCGACGCCCTGGTGGCCAAGGCCCGCGAGTGGAAGGGCCTTGTCGGTCTGGACCTCGCCAAGGAAGCCACCACCCTGCAGGCCTTCGAATGGGATCAGGGCGTGTGGGAATGGCCGGCCGGTTATCCGCGCGTTGATGCCACCGACAAGAACGTCGTGGTCATCGACTATGGCGTGAAGCGCAACATCCTGCGCGCCCTGGCCTCGACCGGCTGCAAGATCACCGTCGTTCCGGCCGATACCAAGGCCGAGGACATTCTGGCCCGTAATCCGGACGGCATCGTCCTGTCGAACGGTCCGGGCGATCCGGCGGCGACCGGCGAATACGCCGTGCCGGAAATCAAGAAGCTGATCGCTTCGGGCAAGCCGATCATGGGCATCTGCCTGGGTCACCAGATGCTGGCCATCGCTGTGGGGGCGAAGACCATCAAGATGGACCAGGGCCACCACGGTGCGAACCACCCGGTCAAGGACCTGACGACCGGCAAGGTCGAGATCGTATCGATGAACCACGGCTTTGCCGTGGATCAGGCCAGCCTGCCGGAGGGCGTGGAGGAAACCCACGTCAGCCTGTTCGACGGCACCAACTGCGGTATTGCATTAACCGGCAAACCGGTGTTCTCGGTCCAACACCACCCCGAGGCCTCTCCCGGGCCGACGGACAGTCTGTATCTGTTCCAGCGTTTTGCGGATTCATTGCGAGGGTAAATGACGAAAAATGCGGTGCGCTCGGCCTATCTAGGCTGGTTTGCAACCGCGATCGCGAAGGTGAGGGGGGCAACCTCGGCTATCGCGGGCGACGCGCAGGATCTCGTTCTGGGATACGCTACCGGCTATGATTCAGCCGACGTCGCCATCTTCGTCCGATCTTTACGTTCACATTACAGCGGGGCCGTAGCCCTGGTGGTGGACGCCAATCCCGAGCTTCGGGATTTTCTGCACAGCTATGATATCGAAACCCTCGACCCGCCTGATCTGCAGGTCGAGGGGTGTGGCTGGGCACCGCATCCGGTGGTCTGCCGGTTTGCCGGTTTTGACGCCCTGTTGCGGGCGCGGCCTTGGGTACGAAACGCCCTTTTGACCGATGTGCGCGATGTGGTGTTCCAGGGTGCACCGCTGGAACCGGCACCAGAGGGTCTGGAGTTTTTCGCGGAGTGCGAAACGCCATTGGCCCTGCACGATTTCAATATGAAATATATCCGCGCCGTCGGCGGCGAGCAGTTGGCCAGTCTGGTAGCGGATCAGCCCTGTATCTGCGTCGGTACCGTATTGGGCCCGCGCGAGGATTTGATGCGGTTCTGCCGTTTGATCCTGATGCTGGGGGCCATACCGCGCTCCGAGGTGGGCGGTGCATTCGGTGCCGATCAGGCGACCTGCAATCTGGCGGTCCATCTGGGCCTGCTGGACGGGCGGGTGTTTCCCAACCACAGCCGCGTGGCGACACTGGGTATGGTGCCCGCTGCGAAGCTGGGATTGCAGGACGGGGTGATCCACAATCCTGATGGATCGATCAGCCCCATCATCCACCAGTATGACCGCCATCCGGTACTGATGACGGCCATGTGGTCGCAATGGGCCGCGGATGTCGAGCGCCGCGACCGTTGCCGGCCGCGCACCTTTGGCGACCGGATCGATCGCGCCGTTCAATCCCTGAAGCGGCGCACCGCGGAACTGCGCTAGGCAGACGAAGGCGGCGGTGCGCCCCTGAACCCCGGATGGGCCGGACGTGCCCTCAGGGCAGAACGCTGGCGATGCGTCGCGTCTCGGCGGCCTTGGTGACGGCGGCGAA
>NZ_DJFS01000006.1 GCF_002432125.1 Brevundimonas sp. UBA5866 | reverse complement strand
CGGGAGTGGGCGCCACTCTCCGCGCGGCCCTGACCGCCCGTCTGGAACGCACGGGGGCCTTGAGGGCCGAGGCCGACCGTGTCCCGCTCAGCGAGGCTGCGGCCCTGCTGGTGCGTGAACGCATCATGCAGACCCGCGCCCCCGATGCGCTTGGCGCCATGCTGGACAAGGTCCGCGACGATCTGGAAGCCCGGGCCGGGAAACAGTTCGATGCCTTGGCCGAAGCGGCCGATGACCAGACCCTCTTTTCCCGACGCCTGAAGGATCTTTTGCGCGCCCTTGATCTGGAGGCCGGTTCCGCAGATGAACCGGACCAGTCCGAAGAAGAGGGAGAGGACGAACCGGATCCGTCCCAGCAGGACGCACCGGACCAGGACGACGAAGAGGACGAAGGCGAGGCCGAAGGTGGCCAGTCTCTCGAAGGCAGCGCCGACGACCAGTCCGCCGAGGAAGAACGTCAGACCCGCCCCGACGGTCGCCCCGCCGATGCCGAAGGCGAACCGGGCGAGGAAGACCCCGAACTGAGCGAAGGCGCGATGCCGAACCGCAACGAGGTTCAGGACGACGGTCGCGCTGTCGATTTCTACCATGCCTTCACCACCGCCTTTGACGAGGTGGTGGACGCCGCCGAGCTTTGCGATCCGATGGAGCTGGACCGCCTGCGCGCCATGCTGGATGCCCAGTTGGCGTCGCTGGGCAGTGTGGTGTCGCGTCTGGCCAACAAGCTGCAACGTCGCCTGATGGCCCAGCAGAACCGCTCGTGGATGTTCGACCTCGAGGAAGGCATGCTGGACACAGCGCGTCTGACCCGCGTCATCACCGACCCGTCCAGCCCGCTGTCGTTCAAAATGGAAAGCGAGAGCGCCTTCCGCGATACGGTCGTGACCCTGCTGCTGGACAACTCCGGCTCGATGCGCGGTCGTCCGATCATGGTGGCGGCGGTCTGTGCCGACATCCTCGCCCGCACGCTGGAGCGTTGCGGGGTGAAGGTGGAAATCCTCGGCTTTACTACCCGAGCGTGGAAGGGTGGCCAGAGCCGCGAGGCATGGATCAATGCCGGCAAGCCCGCCAATCCGGGACGCCTGAATGACCTGCGCCACATCATCTACAAGGCCGGCGATGCCCCGTGGCGCCGCGCCAAGAAGAACCTTGGCCTGATGATGCGCGAGGGCCTGCTGAAGGAAAACATCGACGGCGAGGCCCTGCAGTGGGCGCACAACCGCCTTCTGGCCCGCAGCGAGCAGCGCCGCATCCTGATGGTGATCTCCGACGGCTCGCCGGTCGATGACTCCACCCAGAGCGCCAATGCCGCCCTCTATCTCGACAAACACCTGCGCCAGATCATCTCCGAGATCGAAACCTCGTCTCCGGTAGAACTTCTGGCCATCGGCATCGGCCACGATGTCACCCGCTGGTACAAACGCGCCGTGACCATCAGCGATGTCGAGCAGCTGGCCGGGGCCATGACCGAAAAGCTGGCCGAACTGTTCGACGCCCAGCCGGCCACCGCCCAGACCCGCAGGCGCAAGGCTGCATGAACCGCAAACTCTATCTCTCCGCGATTGTCTGTCTGACGCTGGCCGCCTGCGCCAGCGCGGCGATAAAATCCCAACCGTGGACGGATAGCGCCTCTGCTACCGGATGGACGGCCCAGTCCGCCAGCACCCGTGCGGTAGGATTGGGGTTGGGCGGATGGTCGCTCGCCGATGGCGTAACATTCGCAGGCGGGGTTCAGTTACTGACCCCTACAGCCTCCCCGCTTCGCAGCCTGTCGGATCTGAAGCTGACGGACAACCAAGGCTTCGTCACCGTCTCGGATGCGGGCGATCTGGTTCTGGGCCGTCTGAAGCTGGGCGGGGACGGGCGGCTGGTCGGGATGGGCCATCTGCGGTCACGCCGTCTGACCCTGCGCGACGGCACGCCGATCACCGAAAAGGTCGATGGCGATGCCGAGGGGCTGGCGCTGCTGCCCGACGGCCAGCTTCTGGTCAGCTTCGAGCGCGAGCACCGCATCTGGAACTATGGCCCGCTGGATGCCCTGCAATATCCAGCTAGCCTCCCGCGCCCCGTCTGGCCGTTCAACGAAAACGGCGGGATGGAGGCCATAGCCGCGTCCAGCAATGACCACTGGCGCGTCGCGGGCGAGGATGGCGGTATCTGGGACTGTACCCGGATCACCTGTTCGCTGGTGCAGATTCCGCCCGATGAACCGCTCAAGGATTCCGATTACCGCATCACCGGCATGGACCGCGATCCCGACGGTTCAGGCTATTGGGTGGTTCAACGGGCGTTTACCCCGCCGATAGATGCCCGCGCGCGAGTACGCCCTATGGCCGAGGACGGCACGCTCGGCCCTGTCATGATCGAGCTGAAACTGCCCGGCACGACCGATAATTTCGAAGGCATCGCCGCAACGAAAAGAGGCGGGAAAACCCGCCTCTATATTCTGTCCGACGATAATGAAAATCCGCTCCAGCGCACGCTGATGCTGGCTTTCGACGTGGAAACTACACCCGCTCGCTGATCTTGATCGCGGCCTGACAGCCCAGCTTGATCACACTGCTAAGCAGGCGATAGGCCGGAGCCTCGCGGCTGCCGTGGGCAATGGCATGGTCGTGGTGCATCAGTTCCTCTTCACGGAACTGGGTCAGCTCGGCCGCCAGCTCCGGATCGCTGTCTTTGATCTCGGCGATCTGGTCGGCGTAGTGTTTCTCGATGACGCTCTCGACCGCCTCGGTGCAGGCGTGCGCGGCTTTTTCACCCAGCAGGGCCGTACCGGCCCCCAGGACCGTGGCCGCCACCTTCCACACCGGAATCATGGCCGTGGGCCGCACCTGTTTCTCGGTCAGCAGGGCGTTGAAACGGTCCAGATGGACCTGTTCGTGCCCTTCCATGTCGGTCAGGTCGCGGGTGATGCCGTCCATACCCTTGCGATCACCCAGAATGGCGCGCTGCGCGCGATAGATCTGGACCGCCGCGAACTCGCCCGCATGATCCACACGCAGCATCTCGGCCATGCGGCGGTCCTGCGCACCGGCCCCCGGTCGCGGCAGGGGGACGCGGCGGGCTTCGGCGACATTGTCAGTGGCTTGGGTCATACGCAGTATCCTACTTACGCGGCGCGCGGGCGTCTTTGGGACGTTTTGCCGCCACCAGGCTCATTATGGCCAGCGCCAGAGAAACCACAAAGTTCCACGCTGCCATAGACAGGCCAAGGAAGCTCCAAGGGATATCGCCACAGCCCGTAACCGGTGCGACCTCGACCGAGCCGTCAAGGATACCCGCCAGATTAGACAGGTCCACGTCCAGCGGATTACCCGCCGAACAGGTGGCTGGCAGCGCCCACCATTCCTGTTCGCCACCCGCATGGAAGCCCGCGGTGATCGCGCTGGTGATGAAGACGAGAGCCAGCACGAAGGCCGCCAGACGCGGTGTCCCCCGGCGCGACCTGCTGATCAGGTGCCACAGGGTCGCCGCACCCGAAACCGCCAGCGCGGCCCAATAGACCTCGCGCTGTTTCAGGCACAGGTTGCACGGATCAAGACCGCCGAAACGCTCGAACGCATGGGCCGCGCCCAGCATGGTGCCCGACACCACAAACGCAACCGCCGTCCACCAGCGCTTCAGGTTGGAATAAAGAGCCTTCATGGGAGCAGTCTTAGCTTCCAATCAGGCACCCGTCACCCACCCTGTTCAGTGGATGAATTTTACCGCCACCAGGCCACCGACCAGCAGCACCAGAAACAGCACGGTAAACAGGGCCAGGCGTTTCTCGACCACTGCCAGCATCGGCGCCCCCCAGCGCTTCAGCACAAAGGCCACGAGGAAGAAACGCATGCCCCGCGTCAGCACGCTGAGCGCTATGAACAGGGCCAGATTGAACTTGAATATACCCGCCGAGATGGTGATCAGCTTGAACGGGATGGGGGTCAGACCCTTGATCAGGATCACCCATGCGCCGTGCTGCTGGAACATGGCTTTGGAGGTTTCGAAAGCCTCGGTCTTGCCCATTGTGGCCAGCATCCACATGCCGACCGGCTCCAGAAACATGCCGATCAGATAGCCGAGCAGTCCGCCCAGAACCGACGCCACCGTACAGACCGTGGCATAGAAATAGGCACGGTCCGGACGCGCCAGCACCATCGGGGCCAGCATGACATCGGGCGGAATGGGGAAGAAAGAGCTTTCGGCGAAAGAGACCGCAGCCAGTGCCGGTGTCGCACGACGGTGGCAGGCCAGCGAAAAGACCCAGTCATAAAGCTTACGCAGCATCATCTTCTCGGCGTAGGAGCGAGCACATGTGCGCGCTGCCTTCTCCATAGCAACAGCCCGCCCACAGCGATAGGCGCGATGCAAATGGTGCGGCCATACGACCACCTTGTCCTGACCGGGTATACGGCATAGCTTGGCTGTCAGAGAGGGCGGACTGCCGCCCGGCCTCTACATCCCTGTCTACCTGTCCGGTTGTATCTGTGCCCCCGCGTTATCTTCGTCTTCTTTCTGGTCTGTCGAAGCTCGCAATGCCCATGCAAAGTCCGCGCTGGTTGCCCTGGTTAAGTCCGCCTGCCGCCATTGTGGGGGCGTGGTTCATCGGCGTTCAAGCGCTCAACGGCGGCTTTTGGTCGGTGCTGTTCATCGCTGTGATCTGCGCCATTCTGCCGGCCGTCGGCTATCGTCTGGCGGTGCGGTTTTACGGGCGGACCGATACCACGCTCGGCCACGGCGGGTGACAAAGCCTCTGCCCCGCCGTATCTCGGTGCGGGATTAGCGGAGGGTGATCCATGAAATCGACAACGTTCGGACTGCTGGCAGCCATCGCTGTTTGCGCAGCGCCAGTGCCTGTTCTGGCCCAACAGACGCAGGGCGGGGAAGCGCCCTGGGCCTTGGCCATTCATGGCGGCGCGGGTGTGATCAACCGCTCCGAACTCAGCCCCGAACGGGACGCCCTTTACCGTCAGGGCCTGCAACAGGCCCTCGATGCGGGTCAGGCTGTATTGGCGGCCAACGGATCGGCGCTGGATGCGGTTGAAGCCGCTGTCCGTGTGCTGGAGGACAATCCGCTTTTCAACGCGGGCAAAGGCGCGGTCTTTACCTCTGACGGCCGCAACGAACTGGATGCCGCCATTATGGACGGCACCGATCTGAATGCCGCAGCCGTGGCCGGACTGACCCGCACGCGCAATCCCATCCGTGCCGCCCGCGCCGTAATGGAGCGATCCCCCCACGTCATGCTGATTGGCGAGGGGGCAGAGGTGTTTGCCGACTCCATCGGGCTGGAGAAGGTCGCGCCCGCCTACTATTTCACCGAAAGTCGCTGGCAGGCCTTGGAACGCGCATTGCGCGGCCGCGGCGAAGCCATTCCCCCCAGACCCGAAGGCGCTCCCCCCGCACCGGCCGTAAGCGGCCCCGCGGCCCCCCTGGCCTTCAATCTACACGAAGCCCCGCTGGACGAACGCAAGTTCGGCACCGTGGGAGCCGTCGCCCTGGACCGTCAGGGACGTATCGCCGCCGCCACCTCTACCGGGGGCACCACCGGCAAACGCTGGGGCCGGGTTGGCGATGTTCCGGTGATCGGCGCGGGCACCTATGCCTCGAACGCCGAGGGGTGTGCCGTATCGGCGACGGGCGCGGGCGAATATTTCATCCGCGCCACCGTCGCACGCGACATCTGCCACGGCACCGCCTCAGGCATGAGCCTGAAACAGGCCGCCGATGCGGAGATCGCGGAGGTCGGACGTCTGGGAGGTGATGGTGGTGTTATTGCCGTCGCCCCTGACGGCACCATCGCCTTTTCCATGAACACCTCCGGCATGTACCGCGGCGCGGTGTCCAGCCATGCGCAGCCGCGCGTGGCCATCTACGCTGACGAAGAAAACCAATGAGCCATTCCGCATCCCCCGGCATCAAATTTCCACCGCCCCTGATCTTTCTGGGTTTCCTGCTGGCGGGGTGGGGGATCGAACAGATCACCACCGATCTGACGATAGGCCTGACGGACATGATGCGTCGCGGGATTGCCGTGGCCCTGATTGTGGTGGGTCTGGGGTTCGACGGGCTGGCAGCCGGCCAGATGCGCCGCCACAACACCGCTGTCGAGCCGTGGAAGGGCGCTTCGACCCTGCTGAGCGACGGCATTTTCGGCCTGACGCGCAATCCGATCTATCTCGGTTTTACCCTGACCTACTGCGGCTTTGCGGTGGCGATGGATTCGCCGGTCGCACTGGGTCTGGCGATTGTCTGCGTGATCGTGATCGACCGCTTGGTCATCCCGCGCGAGGAAGCGCACCTGGCATCGGTATTCGGTGCAGCCTATGACGACTATCGCCAGAGGGTCCGGCGCTGGATCTAGGCGCAAAAACTTAGCCGCGCGTCCATAGCCCCTATATAGGCAGACCATGTCTACCGAAAACGAACTATCCGAAATGGCGCTCGAGGAATTGGACGCCGCGTGCAGCCTGCACTTTGCCGAGATGCGCAAGATTACCCCGTGGGGTGATGTGTACGACGCTATGGCTCCGTCCGGCCGCGAGGTCGAGGTCGAGCGCCGCTACCTCTGGGACAACGGCATTGTTGGCGGTGCCATTGTGGTCGAGGTCGAGGTCCGCGATCCCATGCTTCAGACCGGAGCCGAGGCGCGGGCCGTCATTTCTGCCCCCAGCCGCTAGGCAAGCGGTACAGTATTGCCGGATTTCAGGGGCAGCCTGACAGATTCAGTTTGCGAATTCGGCGTATCCGACTAGCTTTGTTCCATGAAACTCGCTTCGCTCAAGCATGGCCGCGATGGCCGCCTCGTCGTCGTTTCCGAAGACCTTAACTGGTATACGGACGCCTTCCTGATCGCACCGACCCTTCAGGCCGCCCTGGATGATTGGGATCGTTGCGAGCCTCTGCTTCGCACCCTCGCCGAAAGCCTGGAACACGAGGCTGTGCCCCGTGGCCGCTTCCACGAGCGCGAAGCCGCCGCGCCGCTGCCCCGCGCCTATCAATGGGCTGATGGTTCCGCCTATGTGAACCACGTCGAATTGGTCCGTAAGGCCCGCAATGCCGAAATGCCGTCCAGCTTCTGGACCGATCCGCTGATGTATCAAGGCGGCTCGGACGGGTTTCTGGCCCCGCGTGATCCTGTGCCGCTCAAGGACGAAGCCTGGGGCTGCGACCTCGAGGCCGAGATCGTGGTCGTGACCGGCGATGTGCCTCTGGGTGCCAGCCGCGAGGAAGCCCTGTCGGCCATCCGTCTGGTCGGCCTGGTCAATGATGTTTCGCTTCGCAATCTGATCCCCGGCGAACTGGCCAAGGGTTTCGGCTTTGTCCAGTCCAAGCCTGCCAGCGCCCTGTCACCCGTATTCGTGACGCCCGACGCCCTGGGCGACCGTTTCAAGGACGGCAAGCTGCACGGTGTACTGAGCGTCGATATCAACGGCCAGCCATTCGGTCGCGCCGACGCCGGTGTAGACATGACCTTCGACTTCGGCACACTGATCGCCCACCTGGCCAAGACCCGCGCCCTGTGCGCCGGCACCATCATCGGCTCGGGCACAGTCTCGAACAAGGATGCCGACGGCGGCCCCGGCCGCCCCGTGAGCGAAGGCGGTCTGGGCTATAGCTGCATCGCCGAGGTGCGCATGGTCGAAACCATCCAGAAGGGAGCCCCTGAAACCGGTTTCCTCAAACACGGCGACGTGGTCCGGATCGAGATGCTGGACGATCAGCGCCATTCGATTTTCGGCACGATCGAGCAGACGGTCTCCCCCGTCTAGGTCCACACGAAACGCCGCCCTGACAGGGCGGCGTTTTTCTTTTCGCAAACCGGATTGACCACAGCGAAGTCATCGCTAGATTGCGCCTCCTTCCCAGACCGTGCCGGTGTGGTGGAATTGGTAGACGCGCCGGACTCAAAATCCGGTTCCGCAAGGAGTGTCGGTTCGAGTCCGACCACCGGCACCATCTGGTCGAACCTTCCCGACAGTCGAAAGCCTAGCCCGTGCGCCGGGTGTGGTTCGCCATATAGTGCGGCCCCACTATGCGGATCAGATCGGCTAGGGATTTGGCCCCCAGACGATCCATCAAATGGGCACGGTGCGTCTCTACCGTGCGTGGGCTGAGTCCCAGTGCGGCGGCGATCGTCTTGTTGGTGCCGCCGCCCAACAGGCCATCCAGAACCTGCCGTTCGCGCACTGACAGGCTGTCGAGACGGTCGAACTCCTCCACGGCCCTCTCGCTCAACAGCGCGTCCACCGGAATAGCCGAGCGCACAGCCGCGACGGCTTCGGCGCGTTTAGCTTGTGGTGGCAGCACGGTCTGGGCCCCGTGGTTCATGATCTCGACCACCTCGCCCATTTCCATCACCGCATTGGCCAGCAGAACCCACGGAAAGCGGTCCCGGATTTCGTGGAGCATTTCCAAGGCACCACGCAAATCCTCGTGAGGTCTGGACGAGCGGATGACCAGCGCCCCCTGCTTCAGATCGCTATGCACCACCGCAAAGGTCTCGAGTGAATCGAAGCGTCGCACCTTGATGCCCAATAGGACCAGTGCGCGCTGGATCTCGCAGCGCGACTTTTTCGGCGGCGGATCCAGATCGACGAAGTAAACCCTCTGCTCGGGCATCTGGCGGGTCGGTTTCAGAATGCCGCCGATCTGGCGCACAGCGCCATCTTCACCGGTTATTGGGAACACCGTGACATGGGCGTGTCGTTCAGAACCGTCCTGCAGGGTCACCGTCCAGACATCCTCGGCGACGGTGCCTTCGGCGGCCATCGCCAGCGTGTCATCCGCCCGCTCCCGCTGCTCGGGTCGCAACCGCATGAGCCAGTCGGCAAACAATTCTGGCGGTCCCTCGGGACTGATACCCCACTCCACCCCGCTTCGGGCATTGAGCGGACGCATCCGTCCCGTTTCCACCTCGACAACGAAGCTCAGTTGTTTGCGCCCATAGCGGTCGAATACAGGCCGCTGGTGATCGCCTTCGGGCAGAGGTGACAGCCTGTGGCTCGCCCGCATGGCCGCCTCATGCCACTCATGGATATCCGCCCCCGATCCGGACCAGGCATGGACACGTCCGCGCGCATCCATCATGGGCACGAAATACATCAGACAGCAGCGCACACCCTTTTGCGCCGAACGTATCCGCACCTGCAGCTCTACAGCCTGTCTGAGTTTCACGCCTTGCTGTAACTCGGCCAGCATCACCGCCAGATCCGGTGCCAGTATAGAGCGCGCGCCGTCCAGCATCTCGCCATCGGCCAGGCCTAGGAATTGCCGGCCCAATCTGTTGATCCATACCGGTGCCCCGAAAGGATCGGAGCGCCAGAGGAATTTCGGCTGCTGGTCCATGAGGCTCAGCAGGGTTTCCTCGCTGGCGTTCAATGCCTGCTCCGACAGTTTGCGGGCGTTGATATCGACGAGCAGCACAATACGCCCCCGGATATCGCCGCTGCGCGTGCCCAGCGGGGACTGAACGAACTGCCACCACTCCGGCATCCCGTTCACCAGAATACTGACCTCGGTCGCATCGGTTCGATAGCTGATCAGGGATTTCCAGAGCGGGTCCGCCGTATCGCCCACAGCCTGGCCCTGAACCAGACTTCTATCCGGAAAGGCCTTTTCGAATGCCGCGTTGAAGAACAGCCGCGCCGAGCTTTCCCACAGGATGACGGCAGGCAGGGACATGGGCAGTATAAACGACAGGCCTGCCAGCAGACTCTCGTCCCACTGCTCCACAGGGCCGAGCGGATGCTGGCTCCAGTCCCGCGCCAGTAACCGCTGCCCTTCCGGATAGGCGGCCAGAGCCACGCCATAGGGCACCGCGTTCACGTCAGCCTCGCCTTCAGCAGGGGCTTGAGCAGATAGGACAGAACGGTGCGCTCACCCGATTCAACATCGACTTGCGCCACCATACCCGGGCGGATGGGCAGACGACGGCCGTTCTTTTCGATCCACGCACGGTCGGTGCGTATCAGCACGCTGTAAAAGGCCACCTTGCCGCGCGGTGTATCCTCCTCGATCGTGTCCTCGCTGATCTGCTCCACATTGCCGGGCAGGTCGCCGTAGATCGTATAGTCATAGGCCGTGATCTTGACGCGGGCAGGCATGCCCTCGCGCAGGAAGGCCACGTCCCGGGGCAGGATTTTCACCTCGACCAGAAGTTGGTCCTCGACCGGCGTCAGCTGCATGATCGCCTGGCCGGGCTGTACCACCCCACCGCGCGTTGTGATCATGATGTCATTGACCCGCGCCTTGACCGGCGCGGTCAGCTCGGTGCGCTCCAACTGGTCACGGCGCTGGTTGAGGATTTGTGACTGGGCCGCCAGCTCGGCCTTCTTGGCGGCCAGTTCGGAATAGGCCTCCTGCATATAGGTGTTGCGGACCTCGGTCTGGCGGCCTGTCAGCGCCGCTATGTCCTTGCCCAGACGCAGGGACTCGACCTCCGACACCACTCCGCGCTGGGCCAGGGGTGTGACCAGAGACAACTGCCGCTGGGCATAGCCCGTTTCCGACGACAGCGCCGCCAGCGTCGCATTCAGGTTTTCGCGGCGGGCACGGAACAGAGCCCGCTCGGAAGCGATGACCGGATCATTGGCGGGAATGGAGGCCGGAAAATGGATGTCCGTCTTGCCCAGAACCTCGGCTTCCAGCCGCGCGATAGCGGCGGTCAGGGCCATGACCTGGGCCTCGGTCTCACCGGCGGCGGTGTTGAACCGCGTATCGTCCAGCTTGGCCAGAACCTGTCCTGCCTCGACGATCTGGCCTTCACGGACCATCAGGTCGCGCAGGATGCCACCCTCCAGACTTTGGATCACCTGAACGCGGCTGTTCGGGACAATCTTGCCCTCACCGCGCACCACCTCGTCAACCGTGGCCCACGACGCCCAGAGAATGAAGGCCAGCACCACACCGGCGCATGTCCACAATATGGGCCGCGCCAGCGGATGGGCCTCGCCCTCCCGCGTGTCGGAAAGGGCACGCCGCAGCTGTCGGGCCGTCGTGCGATCACTAGCCATTGGCGACCTGCCCGCCCTGTACAGGGCCACCCATTGCCGGCCCCGACCCTACGATCCGGCCATTGGACAAGGCCACCATGCGATCTGTCAGTGCCAGGACCGAGCGGCGGTGCGTCGCGATCACGGCGGTTCGCCCTTCCAGCCACCCTTTCATGAACCCGATCAGACGGTTTTCATTATTCTGGTCGAACGCCGCCGTCGGCTCGTCCATCAGGACAATGCGCGGGTCCTGAAGAATGAGACGGGCCAGACCGATGGCCTGACGCTGCCCGCCCGAGACACTGGTTCGCCCCACCAGCGGAAGATCCAGCCCATGCGGATGGGCCCGCACATAGACCCCCAGCCCCACCGCATCCAATGCGTCGAAAAGATCCTCGTCCGTATGACGTCCCCCATCCAGAGTCAGGTTATCACGCAAGGATCCGTGGAAGAGCGCCGCGTCCTGGGGCAGGTAGCCTATCGCATGGCGACGGTCCGCCGGATCGATCTGGCTCAGGCTGATCTCGTCCAGAAGCAGACGGCCCGAGGTAATATCACCCAGCCCTGACAGGGCCCGCAGCAGGGTCGATTTTCCCGCCCCGTTCCCGCCGATCAGGGCCACACGCTCTCCGGGCAGGATTTCCAGACGCTGTACATTCAGGACGGGCGCGGCCTCGGGGTCGAAGCGGACTTCGACGCCTTCAAGTTTGAAGTGGCCCTTCAGATCGGTCTTGCGAGTAAAGCTGCGGTCTTCGGGGCGTTCGACCGGCGCCTCCATCAAGTGGTCCAGCCCTTCCAGGGCAACCTTGATATACTGCCAGCGCGACATGATGCCGACGAACTGGTTGGTCGGCGAAATGGCTCGCGACACCAGCAGGGAACAGGCCACCAGAGCCCCCATCGTCATATGGCCCGCCGAAATCTGGTACACCCCGATCACCACGGCCCCGACATAGGCGAGTTGCTGGACACTGGAGCCGATGGCCGTCAGGGCGGTGGACAGGTTGCGGGTCTTCAGACCCGTATCGGCCAGCGTCGCCGACATCATGTCCCACTGCCGCAGATTGCGTCCTTCGCCGCGGGCCGCCTTCAGGCCTTCGAGATTTTCGACCGTTTCCAGCAACAGCCCGTGCTTCACCGCGCCTTCGCGCAGGTTCTCGCGGGACAGGGACGCCATTCTGGACTGCATCAACCAGGCCGGAATGATCATCAGCAAGACCGCCGCTATCGGGGCAAAGGCCACGGGTCCGCCCAGAATGGCAATCACACCGATGAACAGCAGGATGAAGGGCGCATCACTGACGGCGGCCACGGTGGATGCGGTGAAGAATTCACGGACGCCCTCGAATTCCTTGACCTGACTGACGAATGCGCCGGTAGAGCCCGGCTTGGCCGCCAGCCTGACCGCCATCACCTGTTCGAACAGCCGCGATGACAGTTTCAGGTCCAGGGATTTTCCGGTCGCCTCCAGCAGATGCGAGCGCAGCTGGCGCAACAGCAACTCCAGCAGAATGGCGATTACCACCCCGGACGCCAGCACCCACAATGTCGGAAAGTTTGAGGTCGGCACCACGCGGTCATAGACCTGCATGGCAAACAGGGATGTGCCCACAGCCAACAGGTTGGCAAAAATGGCCGCGGTCCCGACCTCGATGAAACTGGGCCATGCCGCGGCCACCGTGCCCCGCAGCCAGTGACGCTTCTGGGGCTTGGCATAGGCGCCTGCACGGTCATCGCTGCGGTACACCGGACGGGCGAACACCATCTGACCGGTATAGGCGGAGCGCAGACGCTCCATGCTGACCAGATGCGCACCACCGTCGGTAAAGGGGCTGAGGACAATGGCGTTATCGCCTTCACGCCCTGCAAACACGAGGGTGCGCCCATTCTTGAGCAACACCAGTGTGGGGTACAGATCGTCCGGCACATCATCCAGCGCCAGAGGGACAACGCGGGCTGACAATCCGGCGCGGCGCATGGCCCTGCGGATCTGGTCCAGCGGCAAACGACCGTCTTCCAGCGGAAGGCCATCGCCCAACATAGCCGCCGTTGTCTGACATCCCAGCTCGGCAGCCAGAAGGGCAAGGCCTTCTCTTATGGGATCAACCTCCGGGGGAAGAGGGCGGGTCATCGGCTGGCCATCTCCCTTGTCGGTGCGAAGGCCTCGGCCAGAAGGCCCAGTTGCGCCGCCGCCCTGTACTGGGTCCGCAGCCGCTCGATGGTCAACTCGATAATCTGGCGTTCGGCCTCGTAATATTCGTTCTCCATCAGCACGAGGTCCTGAATGTCGCGCCGGCCGACGACAAACTGTTCCGCATAGGTGGCACGCACACCATCGGATTGGCTCACCTGATCGGCCAGGGCATTGATGCGGCTTTCAAGGGCACGGTCCGTCACCTGAAGCGACAGCACCTTGCGTTTGACCTCGCGGGCCACCGTGTCGGTTCCCAACTGGGCCGCGTCGCGGCGGGCCTGTTCCAGACGCGGACGCTGGAAGGCCGAGAAGCCCTGCTGGGTCGAGAGACGCAGACGCAGGCCGATGGAGGTATCATCGATCAGCCGCCCTCCGATCTCGCGCTTGTGCACCGAACCTTCGACAACCAGCCGGGGATAGGCCGCGGCGCGGGATTCGCGATAGGCTGCATCCGCCGCCTCGGCGTTATGGACGGCCCGCTTGTACAGAGGCGATGCGGTAATGGCCGCTTCCAACTGGGGCTCGGTCGCAAGGGCAGCCATAAAAGCCGGCTGGTCGGGTACGAGCACCCGCGAGGCCGGATAGCCCACCAAGACTTCGAAAGCGCTTTCCGCTTCGGACAGATCGCCATTCAAACGGGCACGGTTGGCCTGTGCAGTGGACAGCGCCAGATTGGCCCGTCCCAGTTCGGCCTGATCGGAGAACCGGCCTTCTACGCGCTCCTGCGCCATGGACTGTAGCCGCGAAAGACGATCGATGTGCCCACGCGTCAGATCCAGTTGCGCACGACCCTGTGCGATATCGAGCCACAGCTCGACCACCTCCAGGGCCACATCGTCGCGTTTGACCTGATAGTTGGCGCGCTCCAGAGCCGAAAGCGCATCGGCCCGCTGGACCGTAGATCGAACCTGCCCCCAGTCGTAGACCGTTTGGGAAAGGCTGACGTCATAGCCGATGCCCGATGACTCCGGCCCCGCAGAGGCATTCAGAGCCGGAAGATATCCGTTGCGCGCTATATCGCCCTGAACATTGGCGACCTCGACCTCGGCCAGAGTGGCGCGGACTTCGGGATCCCGCCTCAGGGCCTCGCGTACTGCGGCGGCCATTTCCGCCTCGCCTCCGGGTTCCAGTGCCACAGCGGCAGAGTTTCCGTTCAGGACCGTCAGGGCCAAAGCCAGCCCCATCGCCGTTTGCATCAACCGGAATGCTTGCACCTTTACGCCCCCACGCAGGATTGAACGACTCAGTGAGTCCTTTAAATAACGCTGTAATCTGTAAATGAGTAGTCAAGCTTGCGGCACTGCCCTGTCCGGTCACCTTTCGGGGGACCGGACAGGGTGGCAGCATGGCGTCAGATGACGCTCTGCTCGTGCAGGTCATCCTGCGGCAGCGGCGGGACGAATGACGCCACACCATCCGACAGGGTAAAGGCCTTGTCGAAGGCTGTGCCGACCACATCCAGCACATCGGACTGCATGCCGCCGATGATCAGATCATCGCCCTCAAGCCATTGATCGATGGACTTCGGATCCAGCGGATCCTGGTCCTCATCGAAACGGATCGCATCTTCGAATGGCAGGGCTACCAGCTCTTCATAGAAGCTCTGGCCACCGAATCCGGTCGAACCACCCACCAGCGGCTTGTTGATACTGTTGAGGGCATTGATGTTCAGGAACGAACCGAGGCTGGCCTCGGACGATTGGCCGAACACATCCTCTGCATACAGGCTCAGATTGGCGAACAGATTGCCCGACAGCAGACTGCTGGACAGTACACCGCCCTGCTGGTCAACCAGACGGACCGTCGCGAGGAAGGCGTTGATTTCCTCGTTATCGAGCGGATCCCCACTGGCCGAGGTGATCACGATGCGGGCACTGGGAGCGATCACACCCAAGAAGCCCTCGTTTGCGACCAGTTCGACATTGTAGCCGTACAGGGTGGCCAGGCTTTGATCATAGGCAAACCCGAGCGGCGTCAGGTTCGCCGCCAGCAAGGGGGTGTAGTTCACGGCCACCTTGGCCAGGTTGTTGTCGGCATCCGCCACCAGCAGGTCCTGCCCGCTGAGGCTGTAACCGATCACACCACCGGAGATGATCCAGCTGTTAGCATCCGCTCCGACAAATGGCGCGCTATTGCCTGCCCCACTGGTCAGCTGGCTGTCATCGATGACCACCTGCGAGGTGCCGCCATCTCCGTCACCGTCCACGGCGTTGCCGATGATCTGAAGATCGCCGAATCCGGCACTGTTGGACGATTTGAAGGTATCGACCACCAGCTTGTTGCGGGCCAGCAGGTCATTGATGACCGCAATATCGCTGGAGAAGCCCGCCGTCAGATCCACACCCTTCAGCAGGATCCTGTGGTCGGTTGCGATCTGGTTGTTGGCGCTGTAGCCGCCCGCAAAGGCACCTACAGTAGAAATGTGGACAACAGTCCCTTCTGCGGTCGCCTCGAAGTGCAGATAGTTAGCCAGATTACCGGCGCTGCGGCCGATGCGGCCCTCGCCGATGAGGAGCGAGGACAGGTCAAGGACATCGCCGCCCTGCGACAGCGAGGCATTGCTGAAGTCCTCGATGATGTCACGGCTGGTCGAAGCGATACCGAAGGCATCGCCGCGCTCGAACCTGAACACGTCCGAACCCGCACCACCGTTCATGATATCCACGCCCGAGCCGCCGATCAGCACATCATTGCCGTCGCCGCCGTTGAGGATGTCGTTGCCGGCCCCGCCACGCAGCAGGTCATTGCCAAGGTTGCCGTTCAGGATGTCGTCGCCGTCAAAGCCGTACAGACGGTTGTTCAGACGTTCCCCGCTGACATTGTCATTGCCATTGAGGACATTGTCCCCGCTGCTGCCATACTGGGTGACATCCGGCAGCATGGCTTCGAGCAGGCCCTTGCCCACACCCAGCTGTGCCAGGGAGACATTCGCCAGCGGCGTTGTATTGCCTGCCTGATCGGTTGCGGACATGGAGATGAACTCCAGCACGCTGGCATCCAGTACGCCGTTGCCAAAGGTCACGCTGCCCAGGAACTCGTTCAGCTTCCAGTTATCGATAGTGCCGCCGCCAACCGCGGTGAGCGTAATGCCGACATTGCCGAACAGCACACCGAAACCGGCCGATTGCCACGGACTGACAGCAACATTGATGCCCAGTTCCGCAGCAAGCGCGGCATTGTAATTGAAGCCACCGATACCCAGCAGAGAGCGGCTGGAAAGCTGCACCGAGACGATATCGTTATTGATGTCGGAGGCGGTGAAGAACTGCTGGGTATCCAGACGGATGATGCCCAGCAGATTGCCATCGAGCACGCCCAGAAGACCGCCCGTGGTCGCCATGCCGACGCTGGGTGGCGTCTGGACCTCCTCGGTCGCACCGACCCCTGTCACGGCCACCTTGTAGTTGCCGGTACGCGCATCGATCTCGACCGTCTCGCCACGGATGGTGGTGAGGGTGATAACCGAACCGGAGATCGAATAGGACAGGACGGTCGATGAGGTCCCCGAGGCCGTGACCTGACCTGCCGCGTTGGAGGTAAAGGTCATGCCATCGACCTGGATGGACTGCATATAGCCGCCATCCAGACCCATGCTGGTCACCAGGGTGCCGACACTGACGCCCGGCGCGACCGGCGTCAGGGTTGCCGCACCCGCCATGACGGGCGCACCGTCGGTGACGGTCACATTGATCGCACCGGAGGCCGAGCCGGCCTGGTCTGTCGCTGTGACGGTAAGGGGGATGACAAGGGAATCGCTGCCTGCGGCATGGTCGATACCGTCAAGGATGCGGACCTGATAGGAACCGTCCGCAGCAATGGAGGCCGTGATCACCAGTCGCCCGCCCGCCTTGCCTTCCAGCACGCCATTGGCGTCAACCGTCCAGATAATCGGCTCGCCCTTGGAAGTGAATACTGATGACGGCCCGGACAGGGCAAAGGTTGCCGAACCCGTTACATCCGTCAGGTTGACTGTACCGGTACCCACCACAGCCGGATCAGCCTCGCTGACACCGGTATTGCTGGTGCCGGCATCAAGCTGGACAGCATCGATCTCGAACAGCACCGGAGCCGAGGGCGCGGAGGAATTGCCCGCAGGATCGACAATCCTTGCCTCGATACGATAGTTGCCGTCGGCAAGGGTGGTGCCCAGCGCAAACACAACCTTGCCCGCCGTGATATCGGCAGCGGTGATCACATGCTCGAACACGGTGCTGCTGCCGCCAATGCTCAGGGTCACAATAACCTTTTCACCCGCGACGGAATCCGCAGGCAGGCCGACCTCGGCGGTCAGGCCCGCAGCCAGTTCGGTATCGCTGACCACACCGTCCGCTGCGGCCGGAACCGTCAGGGTCGGTGTTTGCGGCGCTTGCAGATCGGCGGTGTAGTCACGGCTTGCGGTGAAGTCCTTAACGCCATCCGCAGTCGTCGCCTTGACCAGCACCGACACCGTGCCGCCGGTTAGAAGCGATCCGGGCACCGACACGGCAAAACGTCCATCCGCGCCGACAGTACCGCTGATGACGGCTGCACCGATGGTGATCTGGACCACATCACCGGCCGCGAACTGTCCTGCGACCTGACCCGTGATGGTGACGTTGGATTGGGATTCGACGATGTTCACCACATCATCGGTGGCAATGGCATCTACAGACACGGCTGTCGTCACACCGGGCGGAAGGATCGAGTAGCTGACCGGTGCAGAGGGGTTGGTGTCGTTGCCGCGGCCATCGCTGATGATCGCCGTGACAGAATAGCTGCCGCTGGAACCGGCCGGAATGGTGATCTCGACCGTACCTGCGGCGATATCGGCAGCTGTCAGGGTATAGCGGGTTACCGCACCACCGGCGATGGTAAGGATCACCGTATCACCGGCCTGAGTGCCCGATGTTAGTGTCACCCGGACCTGGATACCGTCGGCCGCTTCCTGATCGGTTACGCCACCCTCGGCCTCGGGGATGGCCAGGACGGGCACTTCGCCATTGTCGCCTGGATGGGTGGTGTCATTCGGATCGGGCGCACGCACACTGGCCGGGGCCGAGGTGTTGTTGGCCGCGTCCGTCTGGGTGGCACTGAGAACACGCCCGTCGGTCTGTGCGGGTGACAGTGGCACGCTAAAGGTGCCGTCCGCAGCGACTGTGCCCTGTCCCACCGCATTGCCATCGGCATCACGGACCGTAACGGTGGCACCCGCTTCGCCGCGGCCTGTCAGAACGGTACCGTCAGCATTGACGGCCAGATCGGTCGGCGCGTCGGGCGCAGTAATATCCGGAGCGGTCGCCGGTGTCGGTGGAGAGCTATTGTTCGCCGCGTCGCTCAGCACGACCGAAATCGTCTGGCCGTTCGTCTGTGCGGGATTGAGGGTGACGGAGAAATTACCGTCTTCTCCGACAACGCCCTCACCGATGGTATTGCCGTCAGCATCCTTGATCGTGACCCTGGCATCGGGCTCACCCTTGCCTGTTACGGTCGTACCGTCCGCGCTGACGGACACATCGGTGGCCGCTGCTGGCGGGGTAATGTCTGGCGCAAAGGCCACGGAAGGGGACGAGGTATTGTTGGCCGCATCCGTCGCGGTAACACTCACACGTTCGCCGTTCTGAAGCGGCGGGCTGAGCGTGACGCTAAACGTGCCATCGGCACCTGTGACAGCGGTACCGATCACGACACCCTGCGTATTGCGCACATTTATGGTCGAACCGGCTGCGGCCCGACCCGTCAGGATGGAACCATCAGCCGAAAATTGCAGCCCTATAGGCGGGGCCAGCAGCGTCGTGTCGATGGGGATGTTCGGCGGAGGCGGTTCATCGGGGAAGCTAGGCGAACCGCCTGACGAGGAGAAGGCCGCAGCCAGGCCCCCGACCATTGCAGCGCCAAACAGCATGGCTGCGCCACTGCCCGCGACGAAGGCATCTGCACCCTCGCCGTCCGTCAGGGTATCAAAGGGAATCGGTTCATTTGACGGGGTCGAGTACAGCGCCATCGGCCCGTCGCTGGTCGCGGTCGTTTCCATGACGACCATGCCACCATTGCCATCCAGCAGCAGAAGTTTCTTGGGTGCGGCACCCTCATAGAAATTCTGGATGGTCAGGACTTCTCCGTTAGGTCCAAAAACCAACAGATCGGCACCCTGCCGAAGCATCCCCGACACATTGCCCGCGTATTCACGCAGAAAAATTCTTTCTGCTCCCGCGGCATCGATCAGGCCATTGGCATTGATGGCTGGGCTCGCCGATGCCGACAGGCCAGGCGGGACAAGCTTCGCGAGAAGGGCGTAGTGGGTTGTGGTAGCGTTGGGCATGGGGGTGCTCCGGATTGCGACGCAAACAAGCGAACGGTTGCCCCCAAAAACGTTACATAACGTCGATATGTTTCTGCGTAGGATTACTTAGTAGATACCCGCAATACCCTGATTAAACTTAGATTTATGGTATATATCGCGTTAACACATTCCCGCCACAGCTGTAAAAGTCAGCTGCCTTTATAGGCTGGAAGCAGGTGCCCAAGGCGTGCTCCCATTGCGGCACCAAGCGCCTGTAGACCGTTGAACGGACGCACCATCACCTCGAAGTCGGTGATCAGGCCGTTCTCGTCGAACTGGATCATGTCGATGCCTTTGAGCGACCTGTCACCGACCTTGGCCGAGAACTCCAGAACGACGCTCAAGCCATCGGCCCCCGCGAAGCTGCGGTGATAGGTAAAGTCCTCGAACACTTCGATGACATTGCTGAGCACCAGAACAACTGCCGCCGCACTCTCATAGCCCTTGAAGGCCATCGGCGAGCGGAAAACGGCGTCCGGATGCACAATCTCGGCCAACGTCCCCATGTCCTTGTTGGCCACGACGCGGTGCCAGCGCTCCAGCGTCTCAATCACCCTGGGATCCAGTTTTGTCTCGGTGCTCAGCATGGTCTTCTCCCCTTAGATTGCTGCGGCCAGAACCGTGCCCTGCTTGATGGCGCGCTTGGCATCCAGTTCGGCGGCAACGTCGGCCCCGCCGATCAGATGGACCGATGCGCCCTTGTCCTTCAGGGCCGCGTGCAGCGAACGCTCGGATTCCTGCCCCGCACAGATGATGACCGTGTCGGCTTCGATCAGTTGCGGCTGTCCGTCGATGCTGATGTGCACACCCTGATCGTCGATGCGCTCATAGGTGCAGCCCGGAATCATCTGCACGCCCTTGGCCACCAGGCCCGCGCGGTGGATCCAGCCGGTGGTCTTGCCAAGGTTCGCGCCGACCTTGGTGGTCTTGCGTTGAAGCAGGGTCACCTGACGCGCGGCGGGGTGCGGTTGCGGTGCCTTCAGACCGCCCGCGTTCGTATAGGTACGGTCCACGCCCCATTCGCGGGTGAACAGTTCGATATCCTGCGACGGGCTGGTGCCTTCGTGGACCAGATATTCGGCCACGTCGAAACCGATGCCGCCCGCACCGATAATGGCGACCTTTTCGCCCACCGGCTTCTTGTCGCGCAGTACATCCAGATAGCCGAGCACGTTCGGACCGTTGACGCCTTCGATGTCGGGGCGGCGCGGCGCGATGCCCGTGGCCAGTACCACTTCGTCAAAGCCTGTCAGATCATCGGCGCTGACGCGGGTGTTCAGTTTCACGCTCACGCCCGTCTGCTCCAGACGGCGGTCGAAATAGCGCAGGGTCTCGTAGAACTCTTCCTTGCCCGGCACCTGTTTGGCGATGTTGAACTGGCCGCCGATCTTGTCGTCAGCGTCGAACAGGGTGACGGCGTGACCGCGCTCGGCCGCCGTGGTGGCGAAGGCGAGGCCCGCAGGTCCGGCACCGACCACCGCGATGGTCTTTTTGGCCTCGGTCGGCTCGATGATGATTTCCGTCTCGTGGCAGGCGCGCGGGTTCACCAGACATGAGGTGATCTGCATGCTGAAGGTGTGATCCAGACACGCCTGATTGCAGCCGATGCAGGTATTGATGTCGTCGGCACGCCCTTCGGCGGCCTTCTTGACGAACTCGGCGTCGGCCAGGAACGGGCGGGCCATCGACACCATGTCCGCATTGCCTTCGGCCAGAACCTGTTCGGCGATTTCCGGCGTATTGATGCGGTTGGTGGCGATCAGCGGAATGCCGACCTTGCCCATCACATTCTTGGTCACCCACGCAAAGGCCGCGCGCGGCACCTTGGTGGCGATGGTGGGGATGCGGGCCTCGTGCCAGCCGATGCCGGTATTGATGATGGTGGCGCCGGCCTTTTCGATGGCCTGGGCCAGCTGGATCACCTCGTCCAGCGTCGAGCCGCCCTCGACCAGATCCAGCATCGACAGGCGATAGATGATGATGAAGTTGGGCCCCACCGTCTCGCGGACGCGGCGCACGATCTCGACGGGGAAGCGGATGCGGTTCTTGTAGGAGCCGCCCCATTCGTCGTCGCGCTGGTTGGTGCGCTCGGCGATGAACTCGTTGATGAGGTAACCTTCGGAGCCCATGATTTCGACGCCGTCATAGCCCGCACGCTGGGCCAGACGCGCGGCATTGGCGAAATCGGCGATGGTTTCCTCGATCTCTTCGCCCGACAGCGGGTGCGGCACGAAGGGGTTGATCGGGGCCTTGATCGGCGAAGGGCCGACCAGTTCCGACGAATAGGCATAGCGGCCAAAGTGCAGGATCTGCATGGCGATCTTGCCGCCCGCATCGTGCACGGCCTGGGTCACCACCTTATGGTGGTCGGACTCTTCCTCAGTCGTCATCTTGGAGGCCCCCGGCCACGGCGCGGCGCGGGCATTGGGCGCGATGCCGCCCGTGACAATCAGGGCGACGCCCCCGCGCGCCCGCTCGGCATAGAAGGCCGCCATGCGGTTGAAGCCGTTGGGCGCTTCCTCCAGCCCGACGTGCATGGACCCCATCAGCACGCGGTTTTTCAGCGTGGTGAAGCCCAGATCGAGCGGGCTGTTCAGATGCGGATAATGGGTCATTTCCATGCCTCCAGTACGGACTTTCAACCCTATCTAGAACACCGACCAAATGTTTTTGCAACGGGTTGCAAAACATTTGTGATTTATCCTGAAACACGGTTTAGTCATCCCATGTCCCTGCCACACGCCCTGCTGACCGCCCTGATCGAATCCCCCGGCTCCGGGCTGGAATTGGCCAAGCGGTTCGACAAATCCATCGGCCATTTCTGGCAGGCCACCCACCAGCAGATCTACCGTGAACTGGCCAAGCTTGAGGCCGAGGGACTGATCGCCTCGGAGGCCGAAGCCGAGGCGCGGGGCCGCAAGCGCAACTATCACGTCCTGCCCAAGGGCCGCGCCCTGTTGGAAAGCTGGCTGGGCGAGGAAGAGCCGGTGCCGCCCCTGCGCGATACGCTGATGGTGAAGCTGAGAGCCGAGGCGGTCCTGAACAGCGGCGACGGGGCCCGCGCCCTTCGCGCCCGCATGCAGACCCGCCTGGACCAGCACCGCGCCAAGCTGGAGCAATTTCGACAGTTCGAGAAACGCGATGTGGCCAAAGGCTTGGACAGCCGCGCCAGCCAACTACGCCACATGATCCTCAAGGCGGGCATGCGCCACGAACAGGGCTGGGTCGAAACCTTGGAAGAAGCTTTGGCCCTGCTGGATCAGCCCGAACACTGACGCAAGGGAGGCAGGTCCATCGCAGCGCCTGATACAGGCATGACGATCTCGATCCCGTCGCCTGCGAGCATCGAAAGAGCCGCTATCGCCTTGTCGATCCGGTCCACTGCATAGGGCAGAGGCACCAGTGACCGATCCAGGGAACGGGTGAAATCATCCCAATGGGTAGGAAGAACCCATTTTGCACCGGACGCGACCACCACACTGTCCCAGTAACGCCGGATGTAATCCGTATCCTGCAGACCCAACTGCCCGATCGCCAGAAACACCACGTCGGACCGCAGTCCACTCAGGTCCTGCTCGGGCAGGCCAGCGCTGGGAACAACCATGATACGGCAGTCACCGGAATGGATGTGAAATCCCAGCCCCCTGCCAAAGCGGTAGTCGCCCACCCTCGCCGGTACGGTAAAGGCGCGCGCGACATCACCCATCGCCCGCCCGCCCGGCGAGTGCCGTAAGGAGAAGGGCGTGACCACAGCGCCGCCCGCAATCTCCGGCACGCTCGGCATCAGGACACGGCTGTGCTGGAATCCCTCTGCTGCCGCGATGCGCGCGGTCGCATAGGTTCCCCACACCTCGCCTCCATAGGTCCGCGCCACAGAGGCGGCATCAAGTGCGTGGTCATAGTGGCTGTGCCCCACCAGAACGGCGGAAACCTTTTGGATGCCCGCCCCGTCCAATGCGCCCTCTATCCGGCCTGTGTCGGGGCGCAGCGGTTGCGCAAGCTTGACCAGTGACGGACGGCTGAAGAAGCCGTCTATGACGAGAGCCTCACCATCGCGCACCAGGGCCAGCGTCGATGTGCCGAAGTAATGGATCGACAGAGGCTGCGCGCCTTTGCCTGTTGAAGCCCGATCATATGAATGGATTGAGGGACGCAGTGTGATGGCCGCCGATAGAGCCAGCGCCAATATCACTGTGCCCCCGAGGGCCGCCGCCCAACCAATGATGCCTTTGCGCGCGAAGCAGATCGCCATAAATATATTAACATCCACATCAATAGATATTGCAAGGCGTGAGTGTTGATACCGGCGGTCACATAAATACGGTCTAGAGCGCCATCGCCCCTTGCGTGAACCCTCGGCAATAGCCATCAGCAGGGGATGACACACGCCTCCACCCATGCGCCCAAGGGCCCCGGCTTTGCCGAGTTCGTCTGTTTGATCGCCATCATGATGGCGCTGAACGCGCTCGCCATCGACGCCATGCTGCCGGCCCTGCCCGCCATCGGCGCCGATCTGGGCGTGGCCAACGAAAACAGCCGCCAGTGGATCATCACGGCCTATCTTCTGGGTTTTGGCGTAACCCAGCTGGCCTACGGCCCGCTCTCGGATCGTTTCGGGCGCAAGCCTGTGCTGTTGACGGGTGTCAGCATCTATGTGGCCTTTTCGGTTCTTGCCGCCTTTTCGCACAGTTTCGAGCTGCTGATCCTGTCACGGATCGGCATGGGCATGGGGATTGCCGTGACCCGCGTTCTGGCGGTGTCCATTGTGCGTGACCGCTATGAAGGGCGCACTATGGCGCGCGTCATGTCGCTCAGCTTTCTCGTCTTCCTCGGCGTGCCGATCATTGCGCCGACCGTGGGACAACTGGTGCTTCTTGTCGGTCCCTGGCAGTGGATTTTCTGGGTGTTCGCCCTGTCGGGCAGCGCCTTCCTGATCTGGGCGGGTCTGCGACTGCCCGAAACGCTACATCCCGAATACCGTCGCCCGATCCAGCTTTCACCGATCCTGCAAGCCTTCGGCGAGGCGCTGACCAACCGTCAGAGCATGGGATATACGCTGGCAATCACGGCCATTGCGGGTGCACTGTTCGCCTTTATCAACTCCTCGCAACAGGTCTTTTTCGACGTCTTCGGCGAGCCGCAGATGTTTGCCCTGATCTTTGCAGGGATCGCCGCAGGGATCGCCGTCGCATCGCTGCTGAACTCGGCCCTGGTCGAGAAACTGGGCTCACGGCTGATTTCCCACTCGGCCCTTATCGGCTTCATAGGCTTCAGCACCCTTCATGCTGTGATTGCCGTCACCGGCCATGACTCGCTCTGGATGTTCTCGATCCTCCAGGGACTGAAAATGTTCTGCTTCGGCCTGACGATGGGTAATTTCGGCTCTATGGCGATGGAGCCTATGGGCAGGATCGCGGGCACGGCCTCCTCGCTTCAGGGCTTTATCTCGACCATCGGCGGGGCGGTTCTGGGCTTTATCATCGGCCAGAGCTTTGACGGGACCACGGTGCCGCTGACGGTCGGCTTCTCGGTGCTGTCGATCATCGCGCTGTTGCTGGTGCTGTGGGCCGAACAGGGCAAACTGTTCAAATCCCGTCATTCATCACACAAGCCTGTAACTTGATCTTTCCGCCAGAACGGGGCCACTTCGGCAGCATCTGAATTCAGGAGCTGCCGATGAACCTCCGTCTGGCTGGCAAGGTATCCGCCCTTGCCCTCGCAACCGCCTTGGCCACCAGCCTCGGAGCCTGTGCCANNCCGCGCCCGAGGCCCGCGCCAGTGTCCCGCAGGCCCAAACCTCGGCCGCAACATCCGCTGCGGCTGCCGCTCTCGAAGCCGCACAGGCCGCAGGCGACGCCAAGACGGTCCGTGGCTATTACATCAATGACGTGCATTCCTATGCGCGTCCCAATGATGCCGCCGTCACCCACGTCGCGCTGGACCTGACTGCCGACTTTGCCGCCAAGACCCTGAGCGGCACGGCACAGCTGGTTGTCGGCCTGAAAGCGGGCGTCGGCGAGGTGGTGCTGGATGCCAAGGGCCTCGACATCAAATCGGTGACCGACGCCCGCGGTGCCGCCCTTCCCTTTGCGCTGGGCGCATCGGACCCGATCAAGGGCCAGCCGCTGACCATCTCCGTTCCGGCCTCGGCGCAACAGCAGGTCGTGGAAATCACCATCCACTATTCCACCCGCCCCGATGCCTCGGCCCTGCAATGGCTGAGCCCGCAACAGACGGCGGGCGGCAAACAGCCCTATCTGTTCAGCCAGGGGCAAGCCATCCTGACCCGCACCTGGATCCCGACCCAGGACAGCCCCGGCATCCGCCAGACATATACGGCCCGCATCACCGTGCCCGAGAATCTGCGCGCCGTGATGTCCGCGCAGAGCCTGTCGGAAAACGGCGAAGCCGTCGCCAACGGCCAGAAGGCCTATAGCTTCAACCTCGACAAGCCGATCCCGCCCTATCTGATCGCACTGGGCGTCGGCGACATCGACTTCAAGGCCTTTGACCACCGCTCGGGCGTGTGGACCGAACCGGGCGAGCTGGAGCGCACGCACCACGAACTGGTGCCGACCGCGCCGATGATCGACGCCGCCGAGGCCCTCTATGGTCCGTATCAATGGGGCCGTTATGACCTGCTGGTCCTGCCGCCCAGCTTCCCGTTCGGCGGGATGGAAAATCCGATGATGACCTTCGCCACGCCGACCATCATCGCGGGCGACCGCTCGCTGGTGTCGCTGGTGGCGCACGAGCTGGCCCACAGCTGGTCGGGCAACCTCGTCACCAACGCCACGTGGGACGACTTCTGGCTCAACGAAGGCTTCACCTCCTATTTCGAGAACCGCATCATGGAGGCCATCTACGGCCACGATGCCGCGGTGCAGGAACAGGTGCTGGCATGGACCGGCCTGCAGGAAGAGCTGGCGACGCTCGATCCGGCGGACACCCGCCTGAAGCTGGACCTGCAGGGTCGCGATCCCGACGAGGGCATGAACACCATCGCCTATGACAAGGGCGCGGCCTTCCTGCGCACCATCGAACGCATCGCTGGCCGCGAGAAGTTCGATGCATGGATGCGCGGCTATTTCGAGCGCAACGCATGGCGCCCGATGACCACCGACCGCTTCCTCGAGGACATCCGCACCCACCTGATCAAGGGCGATGCCCAGCTGGAACGCGCCCTGATGATGGAACAGTGGATCCATCAGCCGGGCCTGCCGTCGAACGCCGTGGCTCCGGTCTCGAACGCCTTCACCGTGGTCGATCAGGCCGCCGAGGCCTTCTATGTCGCCAAGGGTCCGGCCTCGGCCATTCCGTGGGCCAACTGGAACACCCAGCAGCGCCAGCACTTCCTTGCATGGCGTCCTAGCGACGGGGCCAAGACCTGGCTGACGCAGGCGCAGCTTGCCGATCTCAACAGCACTCTGGCCCTGAATGACGTCGGCAACTCCGAAGTGCTGTTCGCATGGCTGCAGGTGGCGCTGGCGCATCGCTATGAGCCGTCAGTGGCCACGGCCGATCACTTCCTGACCAGTGTCGGACGCCGCAAATTCGTGCTGCCGCTGTTCCAGACCCTGTGGGGTCAAGGGGAATGGGGTCAGCCCATTGCCCGCCGCATCTATGCGAAGTCGCGGCCCCTGTATCACCCCGTCACGGCCAACTCCGTCGATGCGGTGGTGGGTCGCCCCTAAGGCTTGAAAATCAAAAGGGCCGCTCTTCAATCCAAAGAGCGGCCCTTTCCATATGTTTCAAAACTGAAGGATCTCAGTCCATCGCCCCGCCACGGGCGGCCGCAACGACGCATTCCTGAAGACCCTGCAGGTATTGCTGGGGGTCTTTGTCCGCGGCGTCGTACAGGCTTTGTTTGATATCGGTGAAGGTCTCGTCCGAGATGGCGTCCTTGGCCTCCGGATCGGGCAACCGCTCCTGCCAATATTCCTGAACCATCAGGAAGGATGCATCGGGCGCTTCGTCACGCGCCGACAGCTTCTCCATGAGCAATTCCATATGCGCGGCGCATACCGCGGCCTGCTGCAACGGCGCAGAAATTTCCTGCACGAGATTGGCCGGAACAATCGGGCGTCGGACACGCACGGCCGTTGCGGTGACAGGACGTTCCGCAGACGGGCGAACAACCGGTTGGGAAGCAGGATTTGCCCCTGCCATAACCAGCAGGGCCAGCGCCACGATCATCTCTAAAACCTTTCATCCCATGTGGGGGGGCAGGGTGACAACCAAGTACAGAGACGATGAACAGAACCTGAGCGACCCGATTCATGCCACATTTGGTGTCGATCGATTAGTCGTCTGACAGCGGTTTCGTTCCCGCTGGCTACACAATCAGGGCTAACGTGGCCGTTATGACACGCAACAGTTGCGAACCCCCTTACAAATACCCTTTACAGGCCTGCCCAGCCCCGCCCTTGCCGCCGTTTCTTGCGAGTGCCGCCGTCATCGGTTAAGCCCCCGACGTAGATTTCATCGCATGGGCCAAGGGGCGCATGCGGTATGGTGTTTGGAGCACGCACAGAATGGCTGAACTTGCCCCCGGTCTGGTGACCATCTTCGGAGGCTCGGGCTTTGTTGGCGCTCAGGTCGCTCGTGCCCTGGCCCGTCGCGGCTGGCGCATCCGTATTGCCGTGCGCAAGCCTGCACTGGCCCACGAACTTCGTATGGCCGGCGATGTCGGCCAGGTGCAACTGACCCTTTGCGACATCACCAATAAGGAAGATGTCGCCGCCGCCCTTCAGGGTGCGGACGCGGCCATCAATCTGGTCGGCATCCTGTGCGAAACCGGCGCGCGCAAATTCGATACCGTGCACGTCGAAGGCTCGCGCAATGTCGCCGAAGCCGCCGCTGCGGCCGGTGTAAAGCAACTGGTACAGATGTCGGCTCTGGGTGCCGATGCCAACAGCGACGCCGCCTATGCCCGCACCAAGGGCGAGGCCGAACAGGCTGTGCGCGCCGCCTATCCGTCGGCTGTCATCGTGCGCCCGTCGGTGATCTTCGGTACGGAAGACCAGTTCCTCAACCGCTTCGGCAATATGGCGGCGCGCATGCCGGTCATGCCGGTAGTCGAAGGCCAGAGCCGCCTGCAACCCGTCCACGTTCTGGATGTGGCCGAGGCCATCGCCCGGCTGACCATCGACACCCGCCACGCGGGTGAGACTTTCGAACTCGGTGGTCCGGCCGTGTGGACGATGAAGGAAATCATCGACTACGTTCTGGCTGAAACCGGCCGCGACCGTTTCACCGTCGCCCTGCCGACCTTCGCCTCCAAGGCCATTGCATCGCTGGTACAGATTCCGGCCGCTATCGGCCTTACCCCGGCCCTGACCGTCGATCAGGTCAAGATGCTGGCATCCGACAATGTCGTCAGCGACGGTGCCAAGGGCTTTGCCGATCTGGGTATCGAGCCGACCGGCATGAAGGCTATCGCCGAGGGCTATCTGTGGCGCTACCGCAATGGCGGCCAATACGCTGCCGTCACCGCCTGAATAACCCGCAGGCCTTGAATACAAAAAAGGGGCTCCGATCCGGAGCCCCTTTTCTTGTGCGCCTTACAGACCGCCTGTAACGGCCAGACCGATCAGACCCGCCAGGCCTACGGCGATACGCCACCAGGCAAACGGGGCGAAACCGCGTTTGGATACGAAATCCAGCAGGAACTTCACGACAGCCAGACCCGCGATAAAGGCCGACACAAAGCCGATAGCGATCAGGCCGATATCGTCGAAGTTCAGATTGTCACGGCTCTGGAACAGGTCCCAGAACACAGCCGAACCCATCGTCGGCAACGCCAGAAAGAAGCTGAACTCAGCCGCCGAACGCTTGTCCGTGCCCAGCAGCAGACCGCCCGCAATCGTCGCACCCGAACGCGACACCCCCGGCACCATAGCCATGCACTGGAACAGGCCGATCAGAAAATAGACCCGCAGCGGATATTTGTCGGCGTCCAGATAGACGGGCACCTTCTTCATCCGGTCCAGCAACAGCAGCAGGACACCGCCGACGATCAGGGCGATACAGATCACCAAGGGCGTCTCGAACAGCACCTGTTTGATAAAGTCATAGGCCGTAAAGCCGATCACCACCGCCGGAATAAAGGCCACCAGCAGACCGATCAGAAAGCGGCGCGCCTCAGGGTCGAACGGCCAGCGAGTCGCCAGGGTGATCAACCGGCGGAAATAGATGCTGATAATCGCCAGCAATGCGCCCAGCTGGATGACGATCTCAAACGTCTTGCCCGTGCTCTCGAAGCCCAGGAAATGTCCCAGAAGCAGCAGGTGTCCGGTTGACGACACCGGTATGAATTCCGTCAAGCCCTCGACGATCCCCATCAGGATCGCAATCAGCCAATCCGCCATTGTTCCTCACTCTGTCAGGTCCGGCACAAGGGCAGACGAACCAGATTAATGCAATACTCTTAGCCCCCTGCGGCCTTCGCCGCCATTGGCGAAACACACCTTTTGCGCGACAAGGTGGATATGACCCAAGCCGCTTCAGATCCCGCAGCAGTCAATCGCCGCATCACCACCCTCAGCGTCAGCGTCGCCGTCATATTGGTGACCGCCAAGGCCTTTGCCTACGGTGCCTCGGGCTCGGTCTCGATACTGGCCAGCCTGACAGACTCGGCACTGGATCTGGTCGCCTCGCTGGCGACCTTCTTTGCGGTTCGCTGGGCCGCAGCGGCCCCCGATGCCGAGCACCGCTATGGCCACGGCAAGGCCGAAAGCCTGGCGGCGCTGGTGCAATCGGGTCTGGTCGCCGCGTCGGCCGTCTTTATCGGCCTGGAAGCCGTGCGCCGTATCTTCAATCCGGTCGCCGTGTCGGGTGGCCAATGGGCTGTCGGAGTGATGGTCTTTTCAATGGCATTGACCGGATGGCTGATCTGGCAACAGGGACGCGCCCTGAAAGCATCGGGCTCTGTCGCCATCGAGGGGGACCGCGCCCACTATGCCGCCGATCTGGCCGCCAATGCCGTGGTTCTGATCGGCGTTGTATCGGGCAGCTTTCTGCGGGCTCCGGGTCTTGATGCCGCGGCGGGTCTGGTCGTGGCGGTCTGGCTCGGCTGGGGTGCGGTCGGGATTGCCAGGACTGCCGCCAGTCATCTGCTGGATGCCGCCGCGCCGGATGAAGACCGCAACGCCGTTGTGGCCGCCGTTCTGGAAGATCCGCGCATCAGCAATGTCCACCAGCTGCGCACACGCATCGCAGGCTCAACCCTGATGGTACAGATGCATGTCGATCTGGATGCCAAACTCAGTCTTGTTGATGCACACGACATTGTCGTCGCTGCCGAGAAACGGGTGCTGGCCCGTTTCCCCAACGCCGACATCATCATCCATGCCGATCCACATCCGGTTCCGCACGGTCACATGCGCGACGATCATCTGGACATCCCCTCCCCCCGCGAAGGCGGACCGTGGGGATGAAGAAATTCATCGCCGGGGATTTGCGGTAAACGCACTCTTAACGTGCGGCATGCTTTGGGTAGGGCGACATGTCATCCCCTGCCGTCCTGTACCATTTCGCCTTTCATCCCGCCTCACGCGCGGCGCGTCTGGCGCTGGGCGAAGCCAAGGTTGAGTGGAGCGAGGAACCGGTCCGTCCGTGGGACGAGAACTGCCCCCTTTTCGCACTGAACCCTTCGGGCATGCCGCCTGTACTGCAGATTTCGGATCGCGGTCGCGCGATCGACCTTTGCGAACTGGATGCCATCCTCGGCTGGATCGAGGACCGGAGCAAAGGCGATGTCCTGCTGTCGAACGATGTCGCAGAGCGCGCCGAGGCTCGCCGCCTCGTGACGTGGTTCAGCCGCCGCTTCTCCGACGACGTGGACTCCATCCTGCTGCACGAGCGGGTTGAAAAGCCGCTGCTGCGTCTGGGCTCGCCCGACGCCCGCCAACTGCGCGAAGGCCGCGAGGCGTTGAAACACCACCTCGTCATGCTGGAAGAGCTGGCTGCCAGTCGCGAATGGCTGGCCGGTCGCCTCCTCAGTCAGGCCGATCTGGTCGCCGCCGGCCATATCTCGGTGCTGGACTATTTCGGCGAGATGCCGTGGGGCGTCGTGCCGTCTCTCAAGGTCTGGTATTCCAAGATCAAGTCGCGCCCGTGTTTCCGCACGCTTTTGTCGGACCGTCTGCCGGGCGTGTCTCCGGCCAGCTGGTATACCGATCTCGACTTCTAAGGCCCAGACGGCGTAGAGGGCGGGTATGGCCGCCGATCCACGAGACTTTATCCGCAAACGGGCCGCTGAACTGGGGTTCAGTGTGTGCCGCTTTGCGAGCGCACGCGATCCGTGGACCGCGGGGGATCGACTGAAAGACTTTGTCGCCGCCGACTATCACGGGGACATGGCGTGGATGGAAACCACGCTGGACCGCCGCAGCCACCCCAACGGCATGTGGGACGGGGCCGAAACCGCCATCGTTCTGGGAATGAACTATGGCCCCGAACAGGATCCGCGCCCCGAACTGGACGAAGCGTCCAACGGCTATATTTCGGTCTATGCGCGCGGTGACGACTATCACGAGGTCATCAAGGGCCGCCTGAAGATACTGGCCGGACAGATCGCATCGCGTCTGGGTCAGGAAGTGAAGGTCTTTGTCGATACCGCGCCCCTCATGGAAAAGCCGCTGGCCATGCGCGCGGGCATGGGATGGCAGGGCAAGCACACCAATCTGCTCAGCCGCGAACTGGGCAGCTGGTTCTTCATCGGCACCATACTGACCGCCGCCAGGATCGAGGCCGATGCGCCCGAGGTCGAGCATTGCGGATCATGCCGCGCCTGTCTGGACGCCTGTCCGACCAAGGCCTTCCCTGCGCCGTTCCAGTTGGATGCGCGACGGTGCCTGTCCTATCTGACCATCGAGTACGGCGGCATCTGGCCAAGCGAGTTCCGGACACTGACAGGCAACCGCATCTATGGCTGCGATGACTGTCTGGCCGCCTGCCCGTGGAACAAGTTCGCCAAGGAAGCCCACGAGACACGGCTGCAGGCACGAGAGGCTCTTGTCTCCCCCAAGCTGGCCGATCTGCTAGCGTTGGACGATGCCGCCTTCCGCGCCCTGTTCACCAAGTCGCCGGTCAAGCGGATCGGGCGTAACCGCTTCATCCGCAATGTGCTGCACGCCGCGGGCAACTCGGGCGATGCCGGTCTGGTCGCGCCCGTTGAAAACCTGCTGGAGGACGAAGCCGAAGTGGTCCGCGCCACAGCCGTCTGGGCGCTGAAACAGCTGGCTCCCTCACGGTTCGAGGCGCTCAGAAAAGAAAAGCTCCCGACCGAGAGCGAAGCCTCGGTCAGGAGCGAATGGATGGGCTGAGGCCGTCCTAGACGTTCTCGGCCTTGCCGCCCTTATGGCCACCCGGCACGGGGGCCACGTCCAGTACCTTGAGGCGGAACACAAGCACCGAATTGGGCGGGATCGGTCCGGCCTGGTTCTCGCCATAGCCCAGCGCAGGCGGGACATAGAGGAACCATTCATCGCCCGGCCGCATCAGTTGCAGGGCCTCGGTCCAGCCCGGCACGACCTGATCGGGCGAAAAGACCACGGGAGTGCCACGCTCGAATGAAGAATCGAAGACCGTGCCGTCGGTCAGAGTGCCCTCATAGTGGACCCGCACCAGATCATTGCTGTCCGGCTGGATGCCGTTCGCATCACCCGAGGCGATGATCTTGTACTGAAGGCCCGACGGCAGGGTCTGCACGCCGTCCTTGGTGCCGTTCTCGATCAGGAATTCCTGCGCGGCCTTGATCGCGGCGTCGTTATCGACGCCGGACGTTTCGTCTTTGCGGCCACAGGCCGACACGCCCAAAGCGAGGGCGAGCGTCGCCGCGAGGGCGAGATTGGCGGGCTTAGCCCATGCGAAGTTCATAACCCTTGTCCTTCAAGGCTTGTCCGATGTCCTCGGCGTGTCTGGCGTCGCGGGTCTCGACCATGATGTCGAACTCTGCCCCCTTGGCCGGTACATCCAGTGCGAGACGGTTGTGAACCACATCAATGATGTTGCCGCCAAGCCCCCCGATGACCGCTGCCATCGCCGACAGCATGCCCGGCCGGTCATCACCGAGGATCCTGTAAACGATCAGGCGCTTTTCGCGCACCATTTCACGGTTGAGCACCACGGCCAGCATGCGGGCGTCGATATTGCCGCCCGTCAGTTCGATGCCGACCTTCATGCCCTTGAAACGCTCTGGATTGGCCAGGATGGCCGCCAGTCCGCCCGCGCCCGCGCCCTCTGCCACCGTCTTCTCCAGCGTCGCCAACAGGGCCACGCTTTTTTCGAAGTCGGCCTCCTCGCAGACAAAAACCTCGTCGATCAGATGGTCACAAAGGCCAAACGGGATTTCGCCCACGGCCTTGATGGCTATGCCCTCGGCAATGGTCTGGCCGGTGCAGACCGGGGGCTCGCCCCTGCGACGGGCTGTGAAGGACGGATAGCGGGCGGCCTCCACGCCGAAAATCTTGATGTCGGGCTTGAGGCCTTTTGCCGCAATGGCGCTGCCGGCGATCAGACCTCCACCACCGATCGGGATCAGCAGGGCGTCGAGGTCAGGCGCGTCTTCTAGAAACTCCAGCCCGCACACGCCCTGCCCCGCGACGATCCCCTCATCGTCAAACGCCGAGACGAAGACATAGCCATGCTCTGACTGAAGACGTTTGGCCTCCTCGGTCGAGCCGGAAAAATCGAGCCCGTGGATGACGACATTGGCCCCGTGCGCACGCGTGCCGTCCACCTTCACGAAGGGCGTACCCTCTGGCATGACAATCGTAACGGGAACACCCAACCGCCCACCGTGATAGGCCAGAGCCTGCGCATGGTTTCCCGCAGAAGCCGCCACGACACCGCGCTTGCGCTCTTCGGGTGTCAGTTGCAGCAGCCTGTTCAATGCGCCGCGTTCCTTGAACGAGCCGGTGAAATGCAGGTTGTCGTATTTGATCCAGATGTCAGCGCCCGTCAGCTGTGACAGGCGACGCGAATGGCGCACGGGAGTGCGGTCAACCTGACCGGCAATACGCTGCTGGGCGGAGCGGATATCTTCGAAACGAACTGTCATGACAACTTGGGGGCTTCCTCTCTTCGGTCGCCGGGTACGGGATCGGGATGCAGCCGTTTTGACTGCCCGCCCCGGCGTGAACCCGCAGTTGTGGACCACACGCCTGCCGTGGACAAGCTTGACACTGCGTCATCCTAGGGGCCATCCCTGATAGCCCCCATCAAACGAGGTTCGCACGATGATCAAGCTCTTCTCCGCCCACCGCTCCCTAGTGGCTCTGACCATCCTTGCGGGCACCGGCGCGCTCGCCGCCTGTTCGACCCTGCCCACGGGTGGCGTGTCGGCCCCTGCGGCTTCGGCAGCTTTCAGCAAGGCTGATTTCGCTTGGTCGGCTTCGTCTGGTCAGGGCGGTATCGAAGGCCGCATCGGTTCGGCCCAGGGCGGCAATGCCTTTGCCTGCGTCGGCTCGGTCGGCCTGACCCCCGCCACGCGCTTTACCGATGCCCGTATGCAGACCCTTTATGGCTCGACCTCGCGCGCCCAGCTTCCGGCCGATGTGGTCCGCGCCCGCACTGTCTCGGACCCGAACGAGGATTACCGCGAGTTCGTGCGTTCGACCACCTGCGCCAATAACAGCTTCAAATTCGAAGGCCTTCCGGATGGCCGCTGGTATGTGATCGCACCGGTCAAGGCCGGTGACGGACCGGTCATCGTGATGATGCAACAGGTCCAGATCCGTAACGGCAGAACCGTCAACCTGACCCTCTGACCGGCATCAAGGACGCATACGGTTCGGGCCGCTTTTGGCGGTCCGGCCGTACACGGACATATCACGATCATCCGAAGGACTTTTTTTGGCCTCACCCATAAGCAGTGTTGGAGCCTTACTGTCTGGTTCGGGAGCGTGCAGTTTGTCCCAGCATAATATTATCGGCTCCGAGGCCTTTGATGGCCGCCGTTACATTATTGTCCGCAAGGTTCGCGGCGGTATCAGCCGTCGCCGCCGACGCAGCGCCATCCTCATGGTCGTCGTGGCCGTGACGGCCTTGATCATAGGCGCATTGGTGGCCGTGTTCGCACTGGCTCCATTGTTGATGGACCGCAACCACGCCCTGGCCAATGCCCAGCAGGCCGCTGCGGTTGAAGGGACGCCCCCTGCGGCCTTGGCCCTGCCCGCAAACGGCGCGACGACCGCCAGCCCCACAGGAGGACCAGCGGTCACGCCCGCGCGCTGAACCGCGGGTTCAGTTCATCGCCTGACGCTTGAGCTTGTCTTCGATGTTGCGGATACGGCGGTCCATGTCCGCAACCTGATCCTTCAAACGCTGGGCTTCGGACTTCATATCTACCGGGGTACCGTCCTCGTAGTGGATTTGAGCCCCCTTCTCGATCAGGTCGAGACGGTAAAGCGCAGTCACCCGGGCGGCGCGGAAACGTTCCAGTTCGGCTTTGTCGTCCATCAGACAGCCGCCTGGACGATGATTTCGACGCGATAATCCGGTGTCGCCAGTCTGGATTCGCCGGTCGCACGTGCCGGTGGATTGGCTGGATCAACCCAGGCGTCCCAGACAGTGTTCATGGCCTCGAAATCGGCCATCTCGGCCAACCAGATCGTTGCCATAAGGATTTTCGACTTGTCCGATCCGGCCTCGGCAAGCAAGGCTTCGATCTCGCGAAGGGCTGTGCGGGTCTGATCGGCGATGTCCTCGTGCGGCTCACCGACCTGACCGGCCAGATAGACAACACCATTGTGTACGACGGCCTGACTCATCCGGGCGTCGGGCTGAATGCGTTTGATCATGTAAAGACCTTTCGTTTGGCCTGCCCCATAGCGGGCCAAGGTCGCGCGGCCTAGAAAATTTCCAGCACCATCCAGATCAGAGCGAAAACGGCGGCAAACACACCCACAAAAAGTACCGCATTGCCACCGCGTCGCGCAGCACGACGCTGGTTCACCGGATAGGTGTCAGGCGGAAGGTCGATAGGTATCTTGCTCACTTCATTTGCCTCTCGGGCGTTGGTAGGACACCCGTAGAACGCCCGATGAAGCGGGTTGATCCCTGTGACGGTTGCGGATTTCATCCTCGCGGGAGTTTTGCCCCTTTCAACCGTAGCCACGTCATGTCAGAGGCAGTGCATGGACAGCACGCGTATCGAAACCCGTATCGGCATTCGCGCCTCGGCAGAGCGCATCTGGGAACTGGTCGGCGACCTTGAGGCCTGGAAGCAGTGGAACAGCTTTGAACAGCATATCCAGGGCCGCGTCTGGCAGGATGCCACTGTGACCTATACCGAAGCCTATCCCGATATTCCCGAACGGGCGGCCAGTGTCGTTGTTTCGGACTGGGTGCCGGTCGGCAAGCTGGTGCTCAGCGGCAAGCGCGGCTTTCTGTCGAACTCTTCGCGCTTCATCATCCTGGAAGAAGTCGAGAAGGGTGCCACCATTGTCACGATGGGCATCATGTTCTCGGGCCTGCGTGGAGAGCTGTTCCACGACAAGCATCGCTCGCGCCTGCGCCAAGCGATGGAAACGCTCAACGAAAACCTGAAGGCCGCAGCCGAAAGCGCCTGAGGATGATCCGAGGTCGCGTCTGCGACCTCAGTTTCCGCTGGCCATCATATCCATGATACTGATGACCGCCGGTCCCATGATCACAACGAACAGCACCGGCAGGAAGAAGATGATCATCGGCACGGTCAACTGTGCCGGCAGTGCAGCCGCTTTCTTCTCCGCTGCGGCCAGACGCAGCTCGCGGTTTTCCTTGGCCATAGTGCGCAGCGCGGTGCTGAGCGGCGTGCCATAGGTTTCGGCCTGGGTCATGGCCGTGGCCACCGACTTGATGCCCGGATGGTTGGTCCGCTTGGCCAGATTCTCATAGGCCATGCGACGGTCCGGCAGATAGGACAGCTCCGCCGACATCAGGCTCAGTTCTTCGGCCAGTTCCAGCGACTGGGTGCCGATTTCCTGGCTGACCTTCTGGATCGCCGCTTCGATCGACATGCCCGATTCCACGCAGATCAGCAGCAGGTCGAGCGCATCAGGGAATGCCTCGACGATCTTCTGGCGACGCTTCTGGATGCGGTTCGACAGGTAGATGTTCGGGGCATAGAAGCCGATCGCGAACGCCACCACCACAACGGCCACCTTGGTCATGAACGGCAGTTCGAAGTGCGTCAGGACAAAGATGTATACGGCCGCAACCAGCGCCAGCACGAACGGCATCAGCAGGCGGAAGAAATAGAAGGTCGTGATCGGGCTCTGACCACGGAAGCCCGCCTGCATGATCTTCTCGTTGACCTTGGGGTCTTCGAGCAGTTGCGAAACATTCAGACGGTCAACGACGCGCTTTTTGAAACCTTCGTCCGACTGGCGCAGCGACGGCGTGCTGCCGCCCTGCATGGCCGAGCGCGAACGGCGGCGCAGATCCTCACGCCGATCCGCAACGTGCTTGATACGCTTTTCAAGGTCCTGCCCGCCGCTAAAGCTGGTCAGCAGGGTGAACAGGGAGAAGAAGACAGCCACACCCACGCCCACTGTGAGCAGGTTCTCCGGTGTGGTGATGAAACGGATAAAGGATTCCACGTCTCGTCCCCGATCAGAACTTGAAGTTGATCATCTTCTTCATGAAGAAGATGCCGAGACCCATCCAGCACCCCGCCACCAGCAGCATGAACTGGCCGCGGATGTCGGTGAACATGGTGATCATATAGCTGGGGCTGGTGACCATGACGATGGCCATGACCAGTGGCGGCAGAGAGCCGATGATCAGCGCCGAGGCCACGGCTTCGGACGACATGGCCTTGATCTTCTCACGCATCAGACGACGCGCACGCAGCACGGTCGTGAGGTTGGTCAGGGCCTCGGCCAGGTTACCACCCGTCTTCTGCTGGATGGAGATCACGATGCAGAAGAATTTCAGTTCCGGTGTCGGCATGCGCTCGTACATGCGGTCCAGAGCTTCGGGCAGGGACATGCCGACGCTCAGGCCCTCCAGCAGGCGCTGGAACTCACCGCCCAGAGGCTGCGGGCTTTCGCGGGCCATGATCTTGAAACAGTCATTGACCGGCAGACCCGTCTTGATACCGCGCACAAGAATGTCGACGGCATCGGCAAAGGCCCCGGAAAACTTCTTGATCCGTCCCTTGGCCAGGAAACCCAGATAGAAGCGCGGCACGCCGATACCGAAAACAATGGCAAGGCCAATGCACAGCAGCACGTGCGCACCGAGCACCAGCGGGATCAGGAAGCCGACCACCGCCAGCACCAGGCTGATAATCAGATAGGTTCGGATCGAGATGTTCAGACCCGCCTGACGGATGCGGGCGCCGATGCTCAGCCGCGCCTTGCGTTCACGGCGCTCGGCATCCTGAAGCTGGGTCAGGATCTGCTTGCGACGCGCCTCCGCAGACACGGGCGGCTGGTTGGCGCGCCGTCCCTGTGTGTTCTGGACAGGACGAGAGGCCGAAAGCGCCTTGGCGCGTTTGACACCATCGGTCGCGCTATCATCACCACCGACGAAGACCCAACCGATCCCCGCAATGGTGATGAATGCCAGTATACCTGCCAGAACCATCAGCATTGTCGTTACTCCGCTGCATCCAGGGCATCGGCCAGTTCACGCTCCAAGCCGTAATAGCGGGCGCGATCCCAGAAGCGCGGACGGGCAATACCGGTTGAACGGTGGCGACCGTTCACACGACCCGCGGCGTCTTCACCGGTGATGTCGTAAACGAACAGGTCCTGCGTCACGATCACATCGCCTTCGAGGCCCACGACTTCGGTCACATGGGTGATGCGGCGCGAACCGTCGCGCAGACGCGCGGCCTGGATGATGATGTCGATCGAGCCGACGATCATCTCGCGGATCGTCTTGGACGGCAGGCCATAGCCCCCCATCGTGATCATGGACTCCATACGGCTGATGGCTTCACGCGGACTGTTGGCGTGCAGCGTACCCATCGAGCCATCGTGGCCGGTGTTCATGGCCTGCAGGAGGTCGAACGCCTCCGGGCCACGGACTTCGCCGACGATGATGCGTTCGGGGCGCATACGCAGACAGTTCTTCACCAGATCGCGCATGGTGATCTGGCCCTGGCCCTCGAGGTTCGGCGGGCGGGTTTCCAGACGGACCACGTGCGGCTGTTGCAGTTGCAGTTCCGCGGCGTCCTCACAGGTGATGACGCGCTCGGTCGGATCGATGAAGGCCGTCATCGTGTTCAGCAAGGTGGTCTTACCCGAACCCGTACCGCCCGAGATCAGCACGTTACAGCGCGAGGCACCGATCACGCCCAGCACCCGCGCACCATCGGCGCTGATGGAGCCGAACTCCACCAGGTCGCGCATGGTCAGCTTGTCTTTCTTGAACTTACGGATGGTCAGGGTCGGACCATCGATCGCCAGCGGCGGGGCGATAACGTTCACACGCGAACCGTCCGGCAGACGGGCGTCACAGATGGGCGAGCTCTCGTCCACGCGACGGCCGACCTGCGACACGATGCGCTGGCAGATGTTCATCAGCTGGGCATTGTCGCGGAAACGGACATTCGTCAGCTGGACCTTGCCGCCCACTTCGATGAAGACGCGGTTTGAACCGTTCACCATGATGTCGGCGATGTCGTCGCGCGCCAGCAGCGGCTCCAGAGGGCCATAGCCCAGCACATCGTTGACGATGTCCTGAACCAGATGCTCCTGCTCGGCCACCGACATGGAGACGTTCTTGATCGCCACCAGTTCGGCGACGATGTCGCGGATCTCTTCCTGCGCGGTCTTCTGGTCCAGCTGGGCCAGTTGCGACAGGTCGATGGTGTTCATCAGCGCGTTGAAGATGGTGGTCTTCGTGGCGTGATAATAGTCACTCTGCTCGCGGACGATCTCGGTGACGGCCTGCGCCTTTTTGATCTGCTCGAGACCGGCCGTCTTGCGGGGACCTGTACGCTTTTCAGGTGCCGGTGCGGCCGTCTCGAGATCTTCCAGACCGAAGCCGTCGATGTTGCCGGAGACGGATTTGGCCGGGCGCGCCGGTTTGGGCTCTTCGGCAATCGGTTCGTCCAGCGGCGACAGAGAGTCTACCGGCTCAACAGGTGCCGCCGAAGGTTTAACCGTGGATTGCCGTTTGCCGAACATCTATCAACGCCTCTTGAACAGACCCGCCAGGCCTGAGGAAGTCTTACGCGGAGTTACAGGCGTCGCCGGAAGCTGACGCTGCGAAACGATTTGAGCCAGGGTTTCGAATGCCTCGGCGGACTTGGTCTTGGCCGCGCTGTCGAGGATCATCTGGCCGTTATTGGCTGCCGAGCCAAACACCTTGGCATCGAACGGAATGCTGAGGGCCGGATGGATGCCCAGCGCCTGACCGAATTCCTTGGCCGGGATTTCCGGACGACCCGGAATGCCAACCTGGTTCAGCACGACGCGCGGCGGCGCATCGTTGGGACGGGCCTGTTTGATCAGGTCCACCAGGTTCTTGGCATTGCGCAGCGACGCCAGATCCGGCGTGGCTACCAGCACCACCTCGTCGGCGGCGACCAGTTGCGAACGCATCCAACCCGACCACAGGTGCGGAAGGTCCAGCACGACAAAGGGCGCCGTGCTGCGAATACGGTTGGTGACCTCGTCGAACGCCTCGGTATCGATTTCCCAATCGGTATCCAGCGTCGCCGGTGCGGCGAACAGGCTCAGACGGTCCGTGCAACGCACCATCATACGGTCCAGCAGGGTCGCATCCAGACGCTGAGGCTGGCTGAGTGCGTCTGCAACGCCGCCCAAGGGGTCCTGGTTGAAGTTCAGGCCCGAGGTCCCGAACGGCAGATCGTAATCGACGATGACCGTATTGACGCCAATACGCTCGCTCATCGCAAAGGCTGTGTTGTGGGCCACCGACGAGGAGCCAGCGCCCCCGCGTGCACCCACGAAAGCGATGGTGCGACCGATGAAGGGCTGGTCCGGATCGGTGAACAGCGAACCGATAGCCGCGATAAGTTGAAGCGGCTGGATCGGGGCCACCAGATACTCGCTGACGCCACGACGCATCAGTTCGCGGTAAAGCAGGATATCGTTTGCGGCACCGACGACCAGAACCTTGGTGCCTGCGTCGCAGACTTCGGCCAGCTGGTCGATTTCAACCAGCAGCGAGCGCGCATCCTTCATGCATTCCACAAGGATCAGCGGCGGCGTCGGCTCGGTCTGATAGGTTTCGATCGCCGCTGCGATACCGCCGACGCGCACCTGGGTGGTGGCGCGCGACATGCGACGGTCCTGCGCGGCGCGTTCGGCGGCGGCAAGGGTGTCCTGACGCTCGGCGAAAATGTGCACGGCGATGCGCGGGATGGAGACATCGACAGACTGGGGATCGAAATCCAGGCCCGCCGAACCTGCCAGTACCGGCATGGTCGAGGTGCTGGCCGCCAGCGGCAGTTCTTCAGCCGCCGGTTGCGGGGCGCTGTCTACCGGAGCATCCAGCGGCGCATCGAGCGGATCGACCGATGCCGTGGCGGAAAGCTCGATGACCTCGGCCTGGTTGGCATCGACGACCTCGATGTCATCCAGTTCAATGGTCACCGGTTCTCCGTTCGGGGCGTCGGTAGAACTGGCCTGGTTGGCGAACTTCAAAGCGGACATGTCAGAAGCCTCTACAGGGTCTGTCTCGTCAGAATGCGCTGGCCGGTTGTTGCGATCGGGGTCATTGAAAGCGGCCTCGGTCCGGCTCAATGCACTCTGCATAAAGTTCGGGGTCGCCGAGGTCGGAACATCCGCCTCGGCACCCTCAACCTCTTTGGACACAGTGTCTCCCGAGCTGTCTTCAGCAGCCAGGCTGGAGATCGTCTCCAGAAAATCGTCGTCGATCTCGAAATCCTCGAGGGGATCGACAGCAGGGGGACGCTTGGTCATGGTTTACTCTACTACGTCAGATACGCGAGATTCACTCAGCAACTGCTCGCGTTGGGCAGATGTGGTTTGTCCTTGACGATAGGCATCAAAGACGACCGTGCGACGCTGGGCGCTTGGCGGCGTCATGGTGCGCGGTGCCACGATATCATTCGGATCGGCGATCTGCGCGGCCAGATTGGCGTTAACCGCACACCCGAAGTTCGAGGCACCGTCATTGTTGCCGGTACGGCTCAGATTGCCCCATTGGGTGCCACAGCGCGGCACGGAGGCACGGATGGTGGTGAAGCCGGCCAGAACCGGAGCACGCTCACCCGGACCGTTATACGAGGCCACCGAGATCTGGTCACGCGGCACACCCAGATTTTCCAGCGTGCTGGCGATCTGGGACACGGTTTGGCTGGCCATCTGATCGGCGTTGGTCGGCACCTCGATCACCAGACCCGAGCGGGCCGAGCTGCGATAGCGCTGGGCCAGCGAGGTCAGGGCCTGACGCTGGTTCTGCGACAGTCCGCTCTGGTGCACGGCCAGGGCGATACGGTCCTGATCCGGCTCGACCTGAAGAACATAGCGCGACAGCGCCATCGGGGCGATACCGCGATCAAGGTTGGCATCCGGACCCACGCAGGCCGTGAGAGCCAGGGCAGCACCGCCGAGCAGGCAGGCATAGAAGGAGCGTTTCATCATCTGCGTCACTCGATCACATAGCCGACCGGGCCCTGCCAACCGGAGGTCGAGCCTCCCGGTGCAGGCGAGCCATAAACCTGGTTCAGCTGGCCAAAGAAGATGGTTTGAGCGTCCGTCGCCATGCGCAGGCCGTCAGCGGGCGATTGCATACGCGAGGGCGCAGTCGGATTGACGATGTACGGCTCGACGATAACGACCAGTTCCGTCTCGCCCATCAGATAGTCACGCGAGCGGAACAGGGTTCCCAGCACCGGCACATTCGTCAGGCCCGGCAGGGCATCGACGGCCTGACGGGTGGTTTCCTGAAGCAGGCCCGCGATCATCATTGCGCCACCGGACGGGATTTCAACCGTCGTATCGCTGCGGCGGACCGTCAGGCCCGGCAGGGTGATCGACGAGGGCGTACCCGCGCCAATGGTCAGACCGCCGGACGGATTCAGCTCCGACACCTCGACCTTGACCTGCAGGTTGATGCGGCCCTCGGACAGGACCACCGGACGGAACGACAGACCCACACCATAGGGCTTGTATTCCACGGTCACCTGACCGTCGCGGTCGCGGCTCTTGGGGATCGGGAATTCGCCACCGGCGAGGAAGCTGGCGGCTTCGCCGTTGACCGAGGTCAGGTTCGGCTCTGCCAGGGTGCGGGCCAGACCCACACGCTCGAAGGCCGAAATGCCCAGACGGCCCGCGGTCAGATCGCTGCCCGGATCGGTCGCGCGTTGCCAGTTGCCGACAAGGCCGCCCTGAATGCCCGAGTTGACCGAGAAATTCATGCCGGTCGCGAACTCCAGGCTGTTACGGCCCGTGCCGTTGATCAGCGCCTGAGAGTTGAAGCCCAGCTGTTTGATGGCGCTGCGCTGCACCTCGACAACGCGGACCTTCAGCGTCACCTGATCCGATCCGGAGATGGAGATCATGTTGACGACCTTGGCCGGATCGCCGGCGTGGGCGCGGGCCAGCTGGGCGGCGCGTTCAACGTCACCCATGTTGGAGGCGGTGCCGCTGAGGACAAAGCTGTCGTTCACGGCTTCGACGCGCAGGTCAGAACCGGGGAAGGTGCGGGTCAGGGCATCCTGCAACACCTGCACACCGGCATCCACGCGCACCTTGAGCGTCAGGATCACACGACCGTTGCTGCCGACGAACACGGCGTCGGTTTCACCCGGGGCCAGACCCACCAGGGTGATGCGGCGCTGGGTGTGCAGCATGGCATTGGCGACCGCCGGATTGGTCACGACGATGTCACGCACATCTGCCGGCAGATCGACCGCGAAAGACGAACCCTTGGGCAGATTGATACGGCGCGGCGTCGAACCGGACACGACCGTCGAAGTCCCCGCTGCGGTATGGCTGAGGGATTGAGCCTGCGCAGGGATGGCTGTGGCCAGAAGGCTGCCGGCAGCCAGTGCCGCAAAGCCCAGACCGAGGCGGCTGTGGGTGGAAATCATCACATGAGCTCTCATTGCAGGACCACCACTTCAGGGGCGGCATCGCCGCGGAAAATGCGAACGCTAGGGCCAGTCGGAGCGGCGGGGTCCGAAGCGCTGGTCACGCGGCCGCCCATGCTTTCGCCACGGCGTACGGCACCGGGGATCAGGCCGCGCGGGCCGCTGGCGTCGGCGTAGGAGCGCAGCACGATCGTCAGATCGCCCTGTGCGCGGGCCAGTGCCAGGGTCTCGGCGTCACGGTTGTTCACTTCCAGTGTGGCCGTCGTGCCGACGACCGATTTTTCCTCGGTCGGGGCCTGGGTGGCCTGGTCGATGGCCAGAACGCGCAGGTTCTGCAGTACGGTGGCGCTGACGGTACGTTTGACGGTGTCGGGGCCGACCTGGGCATCGACTTCGCGGGTCAGCAGCACATCCACGCGGTCACCCGGCAGGATGAAGCCGCCCGCTGCGGTATCGGCCGATACCGGAACGCTCATGGCGCGCATGCCCGGATCGAGGAAGGCGGCGAGGAAGCCGCTTTCACCGGCACGGACCACCTTGCGGGCCTGGATCGGCTCACCGGCGACCATTCCTTCGCGCACGATGGCGCCGACAAAGGCATCCATTGCGGTGGGGCTGTTCAGGGAGACGACGGCGTCGACAATCTTTTCAGCCGCCCCTTCTTCCTTTTTGTCCTGGGCTTTTTCATTTTCGACAGCGGCCGCAGTCGGCGTGTCCGCGGCCGGGATCGGAACCGATCCATCGGTGACGAAGGCGGGGTTGACGTTGGCCACGGGCCAGTCCTTCCACACCATGTCTGCGGCAGTCAGCTGGCGACCGGGGGCCAGATCCACAGCCGCCACGAGCACCTTGGTCGTGGCAGCAGCCGGCGCGGTCACCGCCGCACTCGGTTTTTCGCCGTCTGACGACCCCATGGATCGTACTACGAGCGCAAGACCGACGGCGGCCAGTGCAGCAACGCAGATTACAGCAATTTTTGCAGGCTTCATCGACGTTCTCCGGCAGGCATTACGCAGTAAAGATCCACGCCAACCCTACCCAAAGGCTTTTAGATATTATTTACCAAACAGCACACCAAAACGATGTTACTGCAAAACTCGTTACGATAACTTCAACAACAGCTGGGAATAAGGGAAGGACAGGACCGCACCGGCCGCGATCGCGATACCGTACGGAATATCCCCCTTGGGTTCCATCAGACGTTGCGCCCATGCAGGCAGTACCCACGGCAAGGCCGGGGCCCACTTACGGGCAACAAGCAAGAATATGGACAGAGCCCCCCCCGCCAATGCCGTAGTCAGGATGAACGGCAACAGGCCGGACATCCCCACCCAAAGAATGGACGCCGACAGAAGTTTGGCGTCACCCCCACCCAAAACGCGGAATGCAAACAGCGCTATTCCGATGACCAGGGCCGCAAAGCCCAACCCCAGCGAAATCGCTACGTCCTGCCAAGGCAGTTGTAGAACCAAAGCCACGGGTACGAATGCGACTGCGAGAACGATGGAGATCCAATTCGGAATCTTCATCGTAGTCAGGTCGTAAACCCCACCCAGAATTGCCAAGGCCGGGAAAACGAAAAGCAGGGCGCTCATTGCATAGAACATGGCCCAGCAAGTGCCATAATTTGGTTAAGCCAAGGTTGCAGTCAACCTTAAACTAAAAAGGGCCGGAGCTTTGTGCTCCGGCCCTTCCGCTTTAGAGGCGGTTAGCCGTCAGGCCTTACTTGCCTTCTTTGAGGCCGGTTTCGACGGCTTCAAACTTGGTCTTCAGTTGGCCACCGACGGCAGCCAGGGCAGCGATGATCACAACGGCGATCAGGGCAGCGATCAGGCCGTATTCGATAGCGGTTGCGCCCGACTCGTCTTTGGCAAAGCGGTTCAGCAGGTTACGCATGTGTAGTCCTCTCTCGGTTTGTTTCGGGAGGAACCACATCGAGCTCTCCCGTAGTCGCTGGCCATATGTTCAAAAATGGCCGTTTGCCACGCAAATGTGACTGTGATCCCTTAAACGTGAGTAAAGTTCTGACACCACGAGCGCGAAAATGATAGTTACCAAGTGATAAATTTCGGACATTGCCCGTAGAATGGTGATTTATACCTTCAGCGATTGCTTTACGTTTATATTCTAGCTTGAGCTTTCAGAACAAAACTCCGGACAGTTTGTTTGCGCCTAAGGAATTGAAATAACGGGGAAAAATAGGTGCTATTCTCTCGCATCATCAAGGCAGCGAAAGCACGGCGCGCACAACGCAAAGGTGCAACCGCCGTAGAATTCGCGCTGGTTGCTTTACCCTTTTTTGCACTTCTGCTTGGAATTTTCGAAGTCGCCCTGATTTTGACGGTCAGCGCCCTTCTGGAAAACGCCGTCTCCCAGAGCGGCCGTCTGGTCCGCACCGGCCAGGTATCGCGCAATGCGACCGCAGACGAATTCAAAGAAGAGATCTGCGAGCGCATGACGGTGTTTGAAAAGGCCTGTCTGAACCGCATCCAGATCGATCTGCAACCCGTGGCCTCGTTTTCGAATCCCGGCATCACCAATCCGATCGACCAGGGTGATTTCGACCCCAACAAGCTGAAGTTCAACATCGGCGAGGCGCGCAGCTTCATGCTGATGCGGGTCTGGTACCGCCAGCCCGTTGTGACGCCCTTCCTCGGCCATGCCATGACGCGGCTGAACAATGGCGACACCCTGCTGCATGCCGCCACGGCCTTCCGGAACGAGCCCTTCTGATGCGCAATCCTCTCGCCACGATCCGCCATTTCGCGCGCCGTTTCCGGACCGACCGGAATGGGGCCGCCGCCGTGGAATTCGCCCTGCTGCTGCCGCTGTTTCTGGTCATCTACCTGTGCGTGATCGAGTTCACCCAGGCCTTTATGGTCCAGCGCCGCGCCCACCACTCGGCATCGATGATGGCCGACATCGTCTCGCAGTCCGGCAGTGTAAGCCGGGCACAGCTGGCCGATTATTTCGCGGTCGGCGGTCTGATAATGGCACCCTATTCCAGCACCCCGCTGGAAGGCCGCGTGACCAGCATCCAGCGCGACTCCCGCAACCGCGACATCGTGATGTGGAGCTATGGCAGCACCCTGGCCCCGCACACCCCCGGCACCCAGATGACTGTTCCCGATGGCCTGCTGGAAAAGCCGACCGATAGCGTGATCTATGCCGAGACCGTCTATCGCTATGACTCGCCGTTCGACATCGTGGTGCCGGGTTTCAAGGACTTCCTGTCGGGCGTCACCACCTTCCACCGGGTCTTTTACCTGCGCCCGCGTGAGGTGGCCTCAGTCACCTGTACGGACTGTCCGACCCGCTAGGGCTTCGGCCAGGGCCGATATCTTGGCTCCGGTTTCTTCCAGCTCGGCATGGGGATCGCTGCCGGCGGTGATCCCCGCCCCCGCCAATGCGCGCCACCGCCAGCCCTGTTCCGAACGCTCGAAAAAGGCCGTGCGGATCAGGACCGAGGCCATCGTCAGCGCCCCATCGGCAAAACCGCGCGCGAACAGCGTGCCGCACCACGCGCCCCTTGGCGGTTCCAGCGCGGCAATCACCTTCATCGCCTGATTTTTCGGTGCCCCTGTGATCGAGCCCGGCGGGAAGGTGGCATCCAGCACATCGGCCCAGCCCGTACCCTGACGGGCCGTGGCGCTGACGACCGATGTGAGGTGATGCACCGTGGCGTGCTGTTCCAACCCCCACAGCTCGTCCACGGCCACCGATCCGATCTGGGCCACGCGCGCCAGATCGTTTCGCATCAGATCGACGATCATCAGGTTCTCGGCGCGGTCCTTCTCGCTGGCCAGCAGTTCCTGTGCCGCCTGACGGTCAGCCACAGGGTCGCTATGGCGCGGACGGGTGCCCTTGATCGGGCGTGCCTCGAGCCTGCGGGTCGTCGCATCGAACATCAGGAACAGCTCGGGCGAGTTCGACACCAAGGCCCGCCCGCCCATGCGCCACCACGCCCCATAGGCCGCCCCGCGTGACGACAGGCGCAAAAAGACAGCGAACGGATCCGCTTCCGGCCTTAGCCGCCCGGACCATGCGCGGGCGACATTGGCCTGAAACAGTTCGCCCTCGCCGATCCGGCGCACCACATCGGCCACCGCGCGGCAGTAGTCTTCTTGTGCAGCCTCGGCATTGAAATCGTCCGAGGGCGGTGCAGGCATTTCGGGCGCGTCTGCACATGCCAGCCACGCCTCCGCCCGCAGGCTGTGACCGCGGGCGGCATCGTCGCCCCCCCCCCATCCGCACGCCCACAGCCTTTGTTCCAGATGGTCGAAAGCCAGCCACGCCGGATAGCGGGCCAGCATCAGGTCGGGCCATACATGCGCGCGCGGCCCCGTCGCCACCCGCGCCCCCGCATCATAGGACACCAGCCCGACACAGGGGGCCTGATCCCAGTCTCCATGCCGCAGCACATCGAACAGCCCCTGGGCGGGGGACTGATCCGTGACGTGTTCCAGATCGGCCTCGGCGGCCACGAATGACCAACGCCCGCCATGCCGCAGGGGCGCATTGGCCCCCGCGATCAACGCCAGGGCATGCGGGCGCGACCTCAGCCCGTTTGCCACCGACAGGGGATCAACCCACGCCACAGACCGCTTGACCACTGCCATGATCAGTCAACCAGCCGCTCGATGATGGCCGCACGCTGCGCAGGTGAAATGCCCAGCACCGCCTGCATATAGGACTCCAGACTGCCGCAACGGTCGATGATTGCCTGTCGGGCACGGTGGAGATAATCCGCCTCTACGCCCAAAAAGGCGACCACCGCCCCATGCGCCACCGGCTTGCCGGTCCAGCGTTCCAGCGCGGCGGCAAACTCGCCTGCGCGACCGGCCAGATCAACGGCACGGTTGGTCGCCAGATAGTCTTCCATGATGTCGTCTGCCGATACGCCCAGCAGTCCGTGCGTCAGCGCCGCCAGCAGGCCGGTGCGATCCTTGCCCGCCGCGCAATGGATCAGCACGGCGGCATCCCCCCGGACCAAGGCTTTGAAATAGTCGCTGAACAGGGCCACATGCGCCGGATCAAAGGGCATACGCTCATAGGTCTGGCCCATATAGCGCCGACCGGAATCCTCGGTCAGTTCCTGTGTCCGCAGGAACTGTATGTGCGGTGCCTCTCCGTCGCCGCCCAGATCGGTGGACAGGGTTTGTCCCGTCCATCCGGCAGGCAGGCGGTCGGGCTGTTTGATCCGCTCGCTGGAGCGTCGCAGGTCAACCACATGCCCCAAGCCCAACTTGTCCAACCGCTCCAGATCCGAATGGGTCGAGCGCGACAGTTGCCCCGAACGGAACAGCAGCCCGCGTCGCACAACCCCGTGCGGGCTGGCATAGCCGCCGAAGTCGCGGAAGTTCTCGATAGCTTCAAATGAAAGAAGGCGGTCGCTCATGACCGCCTTCCATATCCTGATTATGCGGCCTTTCCACCTAGCGTTGGGCCACCAAGGCGGAAATCTGGTCCAGGTAGACGATAAAAGCCTCTCGCCCCTGCGCGCTGAGCTTGGCGCGGGTCAGGGGCTTGCGCCCCTGGAAAGTCTTTTCGACCTCGACGAAACCGGCCTCCTCCAGCTTGCGCAGATGGACCGAGAGATTGCCGTCCGTCGTACCAAGGCGGGCCTTCAACTCACCGAACTCGGCCGTTTCGGCACCCGACAGATAGGCCATGATGCCCAATCGGATACGACCGTGGATGACCTCGTCAATACGGTTGATGTCAAAGGCACTGTTCTGGGTTTCAGACATCTCAGTGCCTCGTGCGGGCGGCCAGCTTCATCAGATGCAGACCCGGTGCCAGCGCCACCAACACCATCAGAACCAGATAGATGGCATAGGTCCAGTGGGTAAAGGCAAACCACGCCAATGCCGCCGCGCCCAAGAAACTCACCAGACCGGTCAACAGCATCCAACCGCGCCCTGCCACCTGCCCCGCGATGAACCACGCCGCGCCATAGGCGATCATGACGATGGAGGGCATCAGGGCCATCGGCGACCAGTTGCCCGTCGAAAAACAGAACGCCATCAGAACCAGCCACATTCCGAAGATGGTGTATCCGCAGGCGGACCACGCCGCGCCGATGGCCGTGTTGTCCTTGGTCCTGCTTCCTGCCGCGGCGTCGATGCGGCGGATAAGAACATAAAGCAGGGCCGCAAAGCCGATACCTGCGCCTACCCACATCCACATCACACCCCAGCCGGTGAGCGGGATCATGCCCAGTGCAATCAGCCACTGGCCAACAGTTGCGGCTCCGAACCACAGGCCCGCAGCGACGAGGATCGGGCCGACAAGCACAGGCGCGTCACGCCCTTCTGCAGCCAGTGATTTCATATAGGCGATATCACCCTGGATATCGGCGACGGGGTCCTGGGACATGTTTCGGTTTCCTTCCTGTTGATCCTCTTATCTCTCATGTACTTTATATTGTAAAGTACTTTTTGTAACGCTGATATCAAAGCAAACACATAGCAAAAAGGCCGCCCCTTACGGAGCGGCCCGGATGCCTTGAAGCCAAAGCCCGCAATCAGCGGAACGGCGGCTCATCGAAGGCGCGAAGCTTGCGCGAGTGAAGGGCAGCGCCCTCGGCCCGCAGCAGGTCCACGGCCTGGATACCGATCTGCAGGTGCTCGGAAATCGCACCCTCATAAAAGCGGTTGGCCTGACCCGGCAGCTTGATCTCGCCGTGCAGCGGCTTGTCCGAAACGCACAGCAGCGTGCCGTAGGGCACGCGGAAGCGATAGCCCTGGGCCGCGATGGTGGCGCTTTCCATGTCGATCGCTACGGCGCGGCTCTGGTTGAAGCGCAGCGCCGACTTGGAATAGCGCAGCTCCCAGTTACGGTCGTCGGTCGTCACGACCGTGCCGGTGCGAAGACGCTTCTTCACCTCTTCGCCCGGCGCGCCCGAGACCTGCTTGGTCGCGTCGTACAGGGCGCGTTGCACCTCTGCGATCGACGGCACGGGGATGTCCGCCGGAAGCACGGCATCCAGCACATGGTCGTCGCGCAGATAGGCGTGGGCCAGCACATAGTCGCCGATGGTCTGGCTGCCGCGCAGGCCGCCGCAGTGACCGATCATCATCCAGACGTGCGGACGCATGACGGCCAGGTGGTCACAGATGGTCTTGGCGTTGGACGGGCCGACGCCGATGTTCACCAGGGTGATGCCCTGACCGTCGGCGCGGGTCAGGTGATAGGCCGGCATCTGGTGCTTGCGCCAGGCCGAGTCCATCACCGCCGCTTCGGGGTTCGGGGTGTCCTTGGTCACGACCACGCCGCCCGAGCAGGTCAGGCTTTCATAGGGGCTGTCCGGCTTCTGCAGCTCGGCTGCCGCCCAGCGGACGAACTCGTCCACATAGCGGTTGTAGTTGGTGAACAGGATGTACGACTGCACCGCCTCGACCGGCGTGCCGGTGTAGTGGCGCAGACGGGCCAGCGAAAAGTCCGTACGCAGACCATCGAACTGGGCCAGCGGGAAATCCATATCCGGATCGAACAGACCGTCGGAAATCTCGTCGCCGATATGGGCCAGATCCGTGGTCGGGAACCAGCGGGCGATGGCAGCGGTCATGGAGCTGTCCAGCACCACGCCCGAACCGTCGAGAACATAGGGGAACGGGATTTCCTGATCCGACGGACCAACCTCGAAGGTGGCGTCATATTCGTCCGAAAGCAGGGTCAGCTGTTCCAGCAGATAGTTACGGAACAGGTCGGGACGCGTGATCGTGGTCGTATAGGTGCCCGGACGCGAAAGACGGCCAAAGGCACGTGTTTCCAGGTTCTGGGGCTTGTCGCCATACCAGCTGACGGTCAGGCGGGGATAGGAAAACAGGCCGTTGGCACGCGCTTCGGCATCGGCACGTTCGCCGGTTTCCAGAAACACCTTCACCGCATCGCGAAGGTTGGTCACCGATTGATTGTAGAGGGTTTCGAGGCGGTCGATTACCGCCTTGGGGGTCATCTTATCTGTCATGGCTTCCTCTAACGGAAAACCGTGACAAAGGCGAGACATCTGAATGTCAAAGCCCGCAACATCGTGTTTCAGGATGATTTTTGGAGCGGGTAAGGGGAATCGAACCCCTGACATTCAGCTTGGGAAGCTGACGTTCTACCTCTGAACTATACCCGCCCGGTCCAGGAAACTTTCGCCGGATGATGGGGCGAACATAGCAGCGGCGGTGCAAATGAAAAGGCCCGGCGCAATGGCCGGGCCTTAAAAACTATTCTATCCGACAGGGACTTAGTTCGGCAGGCGTTCCGCCTGGATACCCTCGGCGGCCAGCATGGCCTGAACACTGTCCGGACCGGCAAGGTGGGCGGCACCCACGGCGATGAAGGCCGTACCCGAGCCTTCCAGCAGGGTCTTGATCTGACGGGTCCAGTTGGCGTTGCGGCGGGTCAGCATGATGTCATAGGCCTCTGGGGATTGGACCTTCATCTTCTGGACCATGTCCTGATCGATGTAGTCGATATTGCCCGTGGACCAGGCCTGAACCAGTTTATCGATTTCTTCGGGAGTTTCGTTCAGGTCTTTCAATCCGGCGCGGAGCATTTCGACCTGCCCCTCTTCGGACATGCCGGCCATCAGTTCGATCTGCTCCTTCAAGCTCTCGAAGCCTTTCAGCGGCTTGCCCAGAGCAGCGGCACGCGCCGTCAGCACCTTTTCAACGCCTGCGTTCGGATCATAGCCGTTGGCGACCATCTGGACCAGCACCAGCTGCATCGAGACCAGCCAAGGGCGCATCGGATCGAAAGCGGCAGCGTTTGCGCCCATCTTCACCGCAGCGGCATCCAGCATGGCCATGTCCTCGGCCGACAGCAGGCTGGAGAGCGGACGGTCCGGCGAAAGACCGTGTTGCACCATCAACTGCTGGGCCTGGGCCACGTCATCGGCATCGGTCAGTTCCAGCCAGATTTCATCCGCCGATGCGAAAGCCTGCTCCATCTGCGGCGTGCTCCAGCCCGTAGACGGACGCAGCAGGTGGAAACTGCCTAACAGATAAAGGGTCGAGTCCTCGTCGCGGATGACCCACATGGCCGGGCCTTGACCCTGGGCCTGCGGGATGGCCGACACCGTCGCCGGTGCCTGTTCGGCAAAGGCGACCGAAGGCGCGAGGAAGAGTGTACCAACGGCAGCCGCCGAAACCAGCAGGCGTCGAGCAGTTTTGAACATGGGGCGTTTCCTTATGATTTTCCGAAGTCGGGATCAGGCCGCTTCGTCGATGAAAATGTCTTCGATCTGCAGTTCGAACAGGCGGGCGATCTTGAAGGCCAGCGGCAGTGACGGATCGTATTTGCCGGTTTCAAGGGCATTGATGGTCTGGCGCGAGACGTTGAGCAGTTCAGCCAGATGGGCCTGTGACCAGTCACGCTCGGCGCGGAGAACCTTGAGGCGGTTATTCATAGGTGGCTCTCCTCATCGACGGCTGAACCACCACCACGCCCACGCAATGCTGTAGCCAATGATCAGCAACAGCATCAGTCCGAAGGCACCCGAAGCCGCATAGGCGACAGGGTCGGTGCGATGGTGAAGGGTCGGAACATCCCACTTTTCGGTTGCCGGGGCGAAAGAGAGGACAAACATCACCATGCCCACGGTCAAGGCGGCGGAACCGCCCCAGTACCACGACCATTTGTGGGCTTCTTGTGCAGCCTCGTCGATGGATTTCATCCAGTAGGCACCATAGACGAAACTGCCCAAAGACAGGACGACCGCAACCACCCCGATGATCCAGATGAAGCTCGGGCTCTCGACAGCAGTGAACTGCCCTGTCGCGTTGGCGTGGCCTTGGACGAATCCCAGAACGCCGCCGCCGATCAGCGCGATCAAAAAGAAAACGATCGCACTGAGGATGCGGCCTTTGGGAGTGGAAAACAGGCGACTGAGCATGGGGCCTCTCTATAAATGACAAGGACACTTTACAGACGCCATATCCGTCCTGTCAAGCACGCTTGTCATTTTTATCGGAGACCTGGCTAGCGTTTATAGATCGGCCATGTCCTCGGCATCCGGCGCTTCCAGAAGGGTTGAGGCGACCGGAGCATCCAGCACCTCGACACCGCGCAGGCGGCGCTCGACGGCGCGGGTGCGTTTGCCGGCCTCGTCCACGGTCTTGCGGGCGGTATCCAGCTGCTTGCCCAGCTTGTCCCAGACGTCGCCGTATTTCTGGAACTCGGCCTTGGCCGCGCCCAGAACCTGCCAGACCTCGCTGGAGCGTTTCTGGATGGCGAGGGTGCGGAAACCCATCTGCAGCGAATTGAGGAAGGCCGCGAGGTTCGATGGGCCCGCCACCATGACGCGGTGCTGGGTCTGGATTTCGCGGATCAGGCCGGGTCGGCGCGCGACCTCGGCATAGAGGCCCTCGGTCGGCAGGTACATGACGGCGAAGTCGGTCGAATAGGGCGGCTTGATATAGCTGTCCGAGATCGTCTTGGCCTGAAGGCGCACGGCGCGTTCCAGCTGTTTGGCAGCCGCGTCGATCTGGACCATGTCGCCGAGGTCCTGCGCGGTCAGCAAACGGTCGTAATCCTCGTGCGGGAATTTGGCGTCGATCGGCAGCAGGATCGGCTCGCCATCGCCCTGCCCCGGCATGCGGACGGCAAACTCGACGCGCTGGGCGGACGACGGGTCGATCTGGGTGTTGGAGACATATTGCTCCGGTGCCAGCATCTCTTCGAGGATGGCCCCCAGCTGCATCTCGCCCCAGCCGCCGCGCGTTTTGACATTGGTCAGTACGCGTTTGAGATCGCCCACGCCGCTGGCCAGAGACTGCATCTCGCCAAGGCCCTTGTGTACCGCTTCCAGACGGTCCGACACCTGTTTGAAGCTTTCGCCCAGGCGCTGCTCCAAGGTGCCCTGCAGCTTCTCCTCGACGGTGGCGCGCATTTTCTCCAGCTTTTCCTCGTTGTCCTTGCGCAGGGTTTCGAGGTTCTTGCCGACCGTGGCGCGGACCTTTTCCAGCTCAAGCGTCATGGCCTCGCGGCCTTCCTTCTGCTGGACCTGAAGGGCCTCTGACAGCTTGGCCACGGCCTGATTGGTTTCGCTCAGGCGCTTGCTCTGGGTTTCGGCCAGATCGCTGCCGGTCTTCTGCTGGATTTCGGCAAAGGCTGTCAGGCGGGTGTCGAAGCTGGCCGTCAGGGCCGACAGCTGCTGGCCCAGCTGGCCGGCATTGGCGGACAAAGCCTGCGCCAGCTCCTGACGCTGGGTGGCGGATTTGGAGTCGAACTCCAGGCGCATCTGGCCCAGTTCGCGGCGCAGGGCCGCCTCGACCATATCGGCCAGATCATCGGACATAGCCGCCGCCTCTGCCCGCTTGGCCGCTGTAAAGCCGAGAAAACCCAGCACAGCCGAAACCGCAGACAGAACCACAGCAACAACAAGAAGAATTTGAACCATTATAGACCGACCTCTAATCCCGTCCGGTCTGTATAGGGCGCTTAATACGTCAACAACGGACGCAATGGCAGGCTTCAGGCCGGACGGCGTGCCCGCAGGGCCTGCACGATCGTGCCATCGTCCAGCCAATCCAGCTCGCCGCCGACCGGAACGCCGCGCGCGAGACTGGTCACCTCGACACCGGCTGCCGCAAGTTTTTCCGACAGATAGTGCGCTGTGGTCTGACCGTCGACCGTGGCGGGCAAGGCCAGTACCACCTCGCGGACATCACCGGCCTTGGCACGACCGATCAACTCACCGACGCGAATCTGGTCAGGCCCGACACCATCGAGTGCCGACAGAAGCCCGCCCAGCACATGGTATTTGCCACGGAAGGCACCCGAGCGTTCCATCGCCCACAGTGCCCCGGCCTCCTCGACCACGCAGATGAGGGCATTGTCGCGGCTCTGGTCCGAACAGATCGCACAGGGGTTGCGCGTATCCGGCGCAGAACAGACCGAACAATTGACGACCTTTTCCGCCGTTTCCGCCAGAGAGGCCGCCAACGGCACAAGCAACTGCTCGCGCCGTTTGAGCAGGGCCAGCGCTGCACGACGCGCCGAACGTGGCCCCATGCCCGGCAGTTTTGCCAGCAGGGAAATGAGGCGCTCGATTTCCGGCCCTGCGGTTGCCGCCATCAGAACAGCTTCGGCATGCCCGGAATATTCATTCCGGCCATCGGACCCGTCGCGTCGCGCATCAGGGCATTGTTGATCTCGTCCAGCTTGCGTTTGGCATCGGCATGGGCGGCGACGATCAGATCGGACAGGATCTCGCCCTCGCCCGGAGCCATCAGGCTGTCGTCGATTTTGACGCCGGTCACTTCGCCCGGCCCTTTGAGGGTCACAGTCACCAGACCGCCACCCGAAGTGCCCTCGGCGGTGGATTCAGCCATCTTGGCCTGGGCCTCCTGCAGTTTCTCCTGCATGGCCTGAGCCTGTTTCATAAGTGCGCTAAGGTCTTTCATACCCCCCTAGATAAGGTGTTCCGCGGCGCGTCTCCAGTCCCTAACCGCGAAGAGGGAACCGGTAAAAAACTTGCGCTCTTCCTCTTGCATCTTTTGCCAAACCCGCTATCTGCAACAGCAGTTGTTCTAGTTAATTGATGGAGGCCACCTTGGCCTATGATAATTCGTACGATCGTAGCCAGCCGGTTGCCGACCAGGTTCTGGCGCAACTCTTCACCGACGCGCGCACCCGCAATGCATGGAGTGATCGTCCGGTCGGCGAGGACACGCTGAAGCAACTCTACGATCTGGTGAAGTTCGGACCCACCGCTGCCAACTCGACGCCTGCACGCTTTGTTTTCGTGACTTCGGAAGCGGGCAAGGACCGACTGGTCCCGCTGATGGATGGCGGCAACCAATCCAAGACCCGTCAGGCTCCGGTCGCGGTCATCGTCGGCTATGACGTGAACTTCCACGAAACCCTGCCGGAGCTGTTCCCGCACGCGCCGGGTGCCAGGGACTGGTTCCCGACCCGCGAGGGCCGCCGCGAGGTCGCGCACAAGAACGCCTCGCTGCAGGCCGGCTATCTGATCGCGGCTGCCCGTGCACTGGGGCTGGATGTCGGCCCGATGACCGGCTTCGACTTCGACGCCGTGAAGAAGGAGTTCTTCCCCGAAGGCGACGTCGAGGTGAACATGGTCATCAACCTCGGCTACGGCACCGACGAGAACCTGTTCCCGCGCTCTCCGCGCCTGCCGTTCGAGCGCGCCGCCCAGATCGTCTGACGCGCAGAACCGCCCGAAAAGAGAAAGGCCGCTTCCCTAGGGAGGCGGCCTTTTTCGTCAGCCATCGTCGTCGCTATGCGCTTCGGGATCATCGGGGATGGAGGGTGTCTCCACGGCAGGGGCCATAGTGCGGATGTCCTTGATCTCGGCACCGGGGAAAGCCGCCAGAAGGGAGACGATGAACGGGTCCGTCTCGACCGCCTGACGCTGGGCCGCCTTGGCCTTGTTGTGCTTCTCGATCATGGTCTCGCCGCCGCCCTGACCGTTGGCGGCGATAAGCCATGTACGACCCGTCCATTCCTTCAGACGCGACGACAGACGGCGTGCCAGATCGAAGGGCGCGCCCTCGACCGGCTCGTAGGTGATGGCGCCGGGCTTGAAGCTGACCGGACGCACGAAACGCTCTACATCCAGTTGCAGGGTGATTTCGCGCTTTTGACCGATCAGGGCGACCACCTGTTCGAAGGTCTGCGGATTGGGCAGTTTGGGGGCCTGAACCGGCTGGGGTTGCAGCATGGCCGAGGCCCCGCCTCCACCACCACCACTTCCACCGCCACGGGGACCGGCACCACCGCCAGGCAGTTGTCCGTCGCGGATCGACTTCAGCGCATCTTCCGGCGACGGCAGGTCCGCCGCATAGGCCAGACGCACAATGGCCATTTCCACCGCATCGGCAGGGTTGGGCGCGCGCCGCACCTCGTCCAGCGCCTTCAGCAGCATGGACCAGCTGCGCGACAGGGTGGCCGCCGAGATGGCCGCGCCCAGCGCCGTCAGCTTCTGCGCCTGGTCATTGGGCAGGCGCGTGGCGTTCGGGCCCAGCATCTTGGCGACCGAGGCCGCGTGGCAATGCTCCAGCAGGTCATTGGTGATCTGCACCGGATCGGCGCCATAGCCGTACAGGGTGCGGAAATTCTGGAGTGCCTCGGCAGTGCGGCCCGCCATGATGGATTCAAACAGGGCGATGGTCTGGGTGCGGTCGGCAAGGCCCAGCATGTCGCGCACCGTCTCGGCGGCGACCACCTCGCCCTTCTCGCCCTGGACCAGCGCCTGATCCAGCAGAGACAGGCCGTCACGGACCGAACCTTCGGCGGCGCGGGCGATCAGGGCCAGCGCCTCCTGCTCGATCTTCATGCCCTCGCGCTCGGCCACGCGGCCAAGATGGCCCGACAGAACGTCCGGCTCCACGCGGCGCAGGTCGAAACGCTGGCAGCGGGACAGGATGGTCACCGGAACCTTGCGGATCTCGGTCGTGGCGAAGATGAATTTGGCGTGGGGCGGCGGCTCTTCCAGCGTCTTNNACAGCATGTGCACTTCGTCGAGCACATAGACCTTGTAGCGGGCCTCGACCGGCGCATAGCGCACGCTCTCGATCAACTCGCGGATGTCGCCGACGCCCGTATTGGAGGCGGCGTCCATCTCGATCACGTCCATGTGCTGGCCGGACATGATCGCCTTGTCGTGGCGACCGTGGGCGGACAGTTCCAGCGAGGGACGGTCGATGGTGTCGGTTTCGTTGTTGAGTGCGCGGGCCAGAAGTCGGGCGGTCGTGGTCTTGCCCACCCCGCGCACGCCCGTCAGCATGAAGGCGTGGGCGATACGGCCGGTGGCGAAGGCATTGGTCAGGGTGCGGACCATGGCCTCCTGGCCGATCAGGTCCTCGAAGGTGCGCGGGCGGTATTTGCGCGCCAGCACCGTATAGGCTTCGCCCTCTTCCGCAGGCGCGACCTCGGCGGCGGGGGCCGCTTTTACAGGCTCGGGACTGGCTTCCGCAGCGGGTGCTGGGGCCGGCTCGGCCGGTGCGCCGAACATGTCGGATGTATTGGGATCACGCTCATGCGCCTCCTCTTCAGGGGCGTCCACGTCCCACGGGGGGCCATCAAGATTGTGATCGGTATCGCTCATGCCTCAAGTCATAGCGCGAAGGCGGCGGTTTTCGCACCCCCTTCGCGCATGACCGGATGAGGAATCTTACAGATCGCTCGGCAGCTGGCCGCCGTTGTCGCGGATCTTCTGGATGACCTGTTTGTGCAGCCAGATGTTCATGGTCGCGGTATCGGACTTGTCGCCGGTATAGCCCAGCTCGTCGGCCAGTTCCTTGCGCTCGGCCAGCGAGCTTTCCATGCCGACCAGCTTCATCAGGTCAACGATGGAGGTACGCCAGTTCAGCTTCTGGCTGCGCTGCTCGTTCATGAAGTCGAGGAGGCCCGCGACGTCCACGTCCTGGATCGAGGCCGGTTGCGGGGCAACCGCCGGAGCGGTCGGTGCCGGAGCCGGTGCCGGAGCCGCAGTGCCCGAAGCCGGGGCCGCGCCCGCAGCTTGATCCTTCTTTTTGAAGATGTTGCCGAAGATCTTACCAAGAACGCTCATATCGCGGTCCTTTTCAGTGTCTGAATGGACTCTCGAAGCGAACCGCGCGCCCGACGGTTCCGTCAAAGAGCGTATTATCGGGCACAAAAAAACGCCCGTTGGCACGGACGCTGGCAAAATCAGTCATTTGTAGAAGGGTGGAGACCGCACGACCCGAAGGTGAATTCGTTGTGGCTGCTGCCTTCCGGCCCTGACCAGGTTGGCGAAGCCTTCGCCCGCACGATCTCCGTCGCGGGATATGACCTGTGACGCACACGAAATCAAGAGCCGATCAGCCATTCCTGTTGGCGCAATGTCACCCTATGTAGCTGCACATGGTTCTGCAAAACACCTTCTCCGGAAATCCGCTCGACCGTTCGGGCGACCTTCGCAACGACGCCGAGTGGATCGCCAGCCAGCGCCGCCACCCCCGTGCCACCTGTCTGGTCCTGTGGGAAGGGCGCGTACTCGTTGAGCCGTTCGAGGACGGCGAACGCCTGGTCTGGCTGTCGTTCGAACATGCGCTGGATCTGGTGAAGGACCGCGACCTGTTTCTCGGTCTATGGAAAGACATTCCAGCCTTTGCCATCGAGTTCGAAGGCTCGATCGACCCGACCAGCGGCCCGTGCGAGCATATGGGCCGGTTTGTGGAGCTACGCGAGGCCGCGGCCATCCTGTCCGCACAGGAAGCCGCGATGGCCGGAGAAGCCAAGGTATTGTTCGACTGGCGGCGGCGTCACGGCTTTTGCTCGGCCTGCGGCAAGGCCACGGAACAGGCCTCCGGAGGCTGGCGCCGTGTGTGCCGGGCCTGTGGAACGGAACACTTCCCGCGCGTCGATCCCGTTGTGATCATGCTGCCGGTCTATAAGGGCGGTGACGAGCCTGTGGCCTTGCTGGGCCGACAGCCCCAATGGCCAAAAGGCCGCATGTCGGCCCTGGCCGGTTTCCTCGAACCCGCAGAGTCCATCGAGGAAGCCTGCGCCCGCGAGGTCAAGGAAGAAGCGGGCCTGACGGTCACCAGCGTGAAATATCACTCCAGCCAACCGTGGCCTTTCCCTTCCCAACTCATGGTCGGCCTGATCGCCGAGGTCGACAGCAATGAGGCGGTACCCGATCACTCGGAACTGGAGGCTGTCATATGGCTGACGCGGGCCGAAGCCCGCGCCCTCGTGGATGGCAGCCATCCCGATCTGATCGCGCCGCCGCCCTTTGCCATTGCCCACCAGCTGATCAGCAGCTGGGCCTACGGCGAGGATTGAGCCCTAGGCCCGAATGCTGAGGGCCACGGCGCGCGCGGCCTCCAGATCCTCGGCGTTATCGACCGAGACGGGTGCCTCTTCGATGATGCCCGTCCAGATCGTCATGCCCATTTCCAGCGCCCGCAGCTGTTCCAGCTTCTCACGCTGTTCCAGCGGCGACGGCGGGGCGGCGCAGAAACGCTTGAGCGCGTCGCGGCGATAGCCATAGATCCCGATGTGGTGCCAGATCGGCGCATCGCCATACAGAACCGAGCGGGTGAAATAGAGGGCGCGACCCGATTTGCCATCGGCATCCACGGCCACCACAGCCTTCACCACATCCGGATTGCTGCGCTCGTCCGGTCCGGTTTCGGCGGCCACAAGCGTGACAATGTCGGCCTCGGGCTGACGGGTCAAAAGCTCTGCACAGATTTTTGACAGGTCGGGCGAGGCAAACGGCATGTCGCCCTGCACATTGATCACAACATCGTGGCGACCTTCAGGGTCGAGCAAATCAGCCGCCACGCGGATACGATCCGATCCGCTGGGGAGAGACGGGTCGGTCAGCACAGCTTCGCCGCCAACAGCCCTTATCGCCTCGACAATTTCCGGATCACCCGCCGCCACGGCCACGCGAAAGCCCGATTTCATGGCCGCTTCCCAGGCCCTGACGATCATCGGCTTGCCCCCAATGTCCGCCAGCGGTTTGTTCGGCAAACGGGTCGCTGCCAAACGTGCGGGGATCAAAATCAGAGGTGTCATGGCCAGAAAGAAGTCCAGTTTCGCCCGACAATGTCGTCGGACAGGTTGATAAGGTCGCGCTAGCGTGTAAGAGACGCCAACGTAAGGAATACGCCTGAACGCCGCAATGCGGGCGGGGGGCTCATCTAGATACGGGATGCGACGACGCGCATGAGCGGCGATCTGAAGTTCAACAAGATTATGGGCGCGTGCCTGGGCACCGCCTTTGCGATCCTGGTGGTCCAACAGGTTTCGGGCGCGGTGTATCACACCAAGGCTCCGGAAAAGATGGGCTATTTCGTGGACGCTCCGGAAGAATCCGCAGGCGGCGAGGCTCCGGCCCTGCCCATCGATTGGGGTACGGTTCTCCCGGCCGCCGATCTGGCCGCCGGTGAAGCCGCCTTTGCGCGCTGCCAGGCCTGCCATACCGTCAACGCCGGTGGCGCTGCGGGCATTGGTCCGAATCTCTATGGCGTCGTGGGCGGTCCGGTGATGCACGCCTCGGGCTTTGCCTATTCGGACGCTATGGCCAAGCACAAGGCCGAGGCTCCGACCTGGGGCTACGACGAGATGGACAAGTTCCTGACCGCTCCGGGCCGCTATGTACCGGGCACCAAGATGTCCTTCGCCGGTATCCGTGACGAAGCCACCCGTATCAATCTGATCGCCTATCTGCGCTCGCAGGGCTCGACCGGTTTCGCCATTCCGGCTCCGGACCCAGCCCGCCAGCCGGGTGCCGAGGCTCCGGCCGAAGGCGAAGCCGCTGCCGAGACGGCTGAAGGGGCTGCTGCCACCGAAGCTACGGGTGACGCCGCTGCTGCCGATGCAGCCGCCACCCAGACCGCTCCGGCTGCACCCGCAGCCTGAGACCGGCTCCCTGCACAATAGAACAAGGGCGGCTCCCGATCAGGAGCCGCCCTTTTTCATGTCCGCAATGTCGGGAAAAGCCTGACTAGAAGGTCGGTCGGCGATAATGCGGTGACATCAGTCCGGCCTGACGGGCCTGTGACATCACATCAGACAGATCCGCTTCGACCACCTTGGCCGCATTGGCGCAGGCATGGATGACCCGACCGGCATCCACCACAAGGGCGGCATGGCCAACGGCGGCATCCTCACCGGAAATCCAAACGATGATGTCACCGGCTTCCAGCGCCGCAGGATCAACGGCGCGCCCGACAGCGGCCAGATCGACCGCGCGACGGGGCGCGGCACGCCCGCAGGCGAACAAGACCTGCTGGACCAGACCGATACCGTCCACGCTGGACGCGCGGGTACCGGCCTTTACCGGCGCATCGATGAGGCCACGCGCCACAGCCACGGCATCCGTTTCGAATGCGACGATTGAAACCAGTTCTGCCGTATCCAGCCCTGCCTCGGTGCCGGTCACCAGGGCGTTGAACGGATAAGCGCCGCCGTGCGAGCGCACACGATAGGACGGATCAGGCTTGCTGAATTTCAGAGCCGTTTCGGAAACCCATCCCACAGTGCCGTCTCTACGGCTGCGGCCATAGGCACGGCCACCACGGCGGAACAGAACCTCGAAGATTTCGCCATGCAGGATCTGGGACGCCAGACGGCCATCCTCGGCCAGTATATCCGCCACCGGATCGACTGCGTGGGACATCTCCAGCGACGCATAGCGAGGGGCCCGCGCAAGACCTTCGAGTGCCTGTTCAGCAAGGTCTGCACCCATCAGCCGTTCGCCGGGAGGGATCAGTTCTGGGATCAGGGTCAAACGCGCACTCGCGACGGACGCTAGAGGAATAACGAACCGCAACCCTACACCCGCTTTTGCGAAGGGGATGTTAACGCGGCGGGCCATTCGGACCCGCCGCGTCCGTCATCATTCGCCGAAGCGGCCCGACAGATAGTGGAACCACGCCCGCAGGGTCTGTGCCTCGCCCCCTTCGGGATAGCCGGGGCGGTTGCGCGGGTTCCACGCAAACACATCCATATGTGCCCACGATCCTGTCTGTGGCGCGAAGTTCTGAAGGAAGAGAGCCGCCGTCACCGAACCGGCCTGGGCCCATGCAGCACTGTCGTTGCGAAGGTCGGCGATCTCGCTGTCCAGCGCCGCGCGATAGCCCGACCACAGCGGCATACGCCACAGCGGATCGCTGACCGCCTGACTGGATGCCACCACGCCCTCGGCCAGAGCATCATCGGCAGTATAGAGCGGCGGCAGCTCGGGCCCCAGCGCGATGCGGGCCGCGCCCGTCAGGGTGGCAAAGTCTACCGTCAGTTCCGGCTCATGCTCGCCCGCCCGGGCCAGCACGTCGGCGAGGATCAGTCGGCCTTCGGCATCGGTATTGCCGATCTCGATGGTCAGGCCCTTGCGGCTGTTCAGGATATCGCCCGGACGGAAGGCATCGCCAGAGACCGCGTTCTCGACCGCGGCCACCAGCACAACGAGGCGCACCTTCAGGCCCGACTGCATCACCAGTCGCCCCAGCGACAGCGCATGGGCAGCCCCGCCCATATCCTTCTTCATATTGCGCATACCGGCCGCACCCTTCAGGTCCAGCCCGCCGGTATCGAACACCACACCCTTGCCCACCAAGGCCACCAGCGGCCAGTCGGTCTTGTCGAGGTTCCAGCCGATCTCGATCACCCGCGGTGCGCGGTGCGGTGCCGCCGCGCGGCCCACGGCATGCACAGCCGGATAATTGTCTTCCAGAAGTTGGTCCCCGATGGTGACCTTCAGCGTCGCTCCGCCTTCCTCGGCGATTTCGCGGGCCAAGGTTTCCAGCTGCAACGGGCCCATATCCTGTGCGGGCGTATCGACCATTTCACGTGTCAGCTGGCAGGCCGACACAATGCGCTCCACCGCCTCTGCATCGATCCCTTCGGGCGCGACCAGACGCGGGCGCTGGCGACCCTCGGACGATTTGTAGCGGTCGAAGACATAGCTGCCGAGACCAAAGGCGATCGCGGCCACTTCTGCCTTGTCGGCGGGAAGGTTCTCGATCTTCCAGTCACCGTCAGGCAGGCGCCCCGCAAGGCTGCGGATGGCCGCCGGGTCAAAATCCTTCGCCACGCCGAACAAGGCACCGGCGACATCGCCATCCGCCCCCGGCACCAGAAGCAACTGCCCGGGCTTGCCCTTGAAGCCATTGACCCTGGCCCACGCCTCCTCCCTGCCTTCCAGTACGGTCTGGGTGTCGACCAAACGCACGGGGCGCGCCTGATCGGACGGCAGTTTCAAAAAGTCGCGGGGTTTGGCAGTCATAGAACTTCTCTTTCGCCCTTAACGGGCATTAACCAGACCTTAGCGCCGAACGTCGCAACATCAATCGACGAACCTTCGGAACCTATCTTCATGTCGCGCACACGCTGCCTTGCTGCAACCATAAGCCTGATCATGGGCCTGCCGCTCGCCAGCGGCGCCCTGGCCCAGACCGTGCCCGAAGCTGTCGCGCCCCGCCTGCCGGCAGATGCCGCAACCCGGGCTGCCTATGATCGCACCGACGCCCTCAGCCGTTCGGTTTTCTGGGGCAACGAACACGCCATCAATCCGATGGACCCGGTTGCGGGCGTAAAGATGGCGCAGGCCTTGCGCGAACTGGGCCAGTTCGACCGCGCCGCCGAGACCGCCGAGGCCGTGGTGACCGCCCAGCCCAACAATCTCGAAGCCATGCTGGAGATCGGTCGCGCCCACATCGCCCGCGGTCAGGCTTTTTACGGCATCAATGCATTGGAGCGTGCGCGCGAGATCGCGCCGCGGGACTGGCGCCCCCTGTCCTTGCTGGGCGTCGCCTATCAACAGGTTCGAAGGGCCGATGATGCCAATGCAGCATGGCATGCCGGTCTGTCCATTTCGCCCGATCAGCCTGAAATCCTGACCAATATGGCCATTGCCCGCATGGGCGCGGGCAATCTGGTGGAAGCCGAAAACTATCTGCGCCGCGCCGCAGCCCAGCCGGGGGCATCGCTTCAGGTACGGCAGAATCTGGCATTGGCACTGGGGCTACAGGGCAAGACCGCCGAGGCCGAAACCATACTGAGACGTGATCTGCCGCCAGAGACGGTGGACCACAATCTGGCGTGGCTGGCGCGTCGAACCGAGGAAATGCGCAGCACCGTTCAACCCGCCCAGCCGGCACAATCTTCGCCCACTGCGCGAAGCTGGGATTCCCTGAACCGCTGATTGGCCGAAAGGCGAATGGCTGCGGCTTCATTTTTGAGGCGTGAAGGCCTATCTCTGTTTCCGTGATCGACGACCTTTACAGCGCCCGTATCCTGTCGCTTGCGGCCAACCTGCCGCACGCAGGACGGCTGCCTGCGCCCGAGGGCACGGGAGAGAAGGTCGCCAAGCTGTGCGGATCAAAAGCCATCGTTGATGTCGTCATCGACGATCAGGGCCGCGTCACCGACTTTGCCCAAGAAGTCAAAGCCTGCGCCCTTGGCCAAGCCGGTGCCGGTGTCGTCGGCGAGGCCGCCATCGGGGCCACCGAGCCCGAGATCGAGGCCGCCCGCGATGCCATGCTGGCCATGCTGAAGTCCGGCGGCGAAGGCCCGACGGGCCGTTTCGAAGGTCTTCGTATCCTGAAACAGGTGGCCGACTATCCGGCCCGCCACGCCTCTTCGATGGTTGCCATAGAGGCCCTGCTGGAGGCTGTCCGGCAGGCGCTGAAACACCACACCGATACACGAACTAACATCGCCGGTGCGGCGTGAGACGTGCGCGGGTTGAAACCCCTCCGGTTAAGGGGGATAAGCCCAGCAACCATTCTCAGCAGCCCCCGGCGAAGGGACAAATGTCTCTCTACGAACGCGGCGTCCGATTGGCCCATCGGGGCTATAAGGTCACGCTGTCACCCCTGATCGGCCAGCAGTGCCGCTTCCTTCCGACTTGTTCGGACTATGGACGCGACGCCCTGATCCAGCACGGTCCGGTTCGCGGGGGGTGGCTGACTGTACGCCGTCTCTGTAAATGCCATCCATTCGGCGGGTCGGGTTACGACCCCGTCCCTCCAGTTAAGACCAAACGATGATCAACCTTACCTTCCCAGACGGCGCCGTCCGCCAATACCCCGCCGGTTCGACGGGCTTTGATGTCGCCAGCTCCATTTCTCCGTCGCTGGCCAAGAAGGCCGCCCTTGTCGTGTGGAACGGCGAGCAGCGCGACCTGCACCGCGAGATCGAGGGCGACGGCGAATTCCGCCTGCTGATGCGCGATGACCCCGAGGCGCTGGAAACCATCCGTCACGACGCCGCCCACGTGCTGGCGCAGGCCGTGCAGGAGCTGTTCCCGGGCACGCAGGTCACCATCGGCCCGTCGATCGAAGACGGCTTCTATTACGACTTCGCCCGTGACGAGCCCTTCTCGACCGACGACTTCCCGAAGATCGAGAAGAAGATGGCCGAGATCATCGATCGCGGTGCCAAGCTGGAACGTCAGGTCTGGAACCGTGACGAGGCCATTGCCCACTTCGAAAAGATCGGCGAAAGCTATAAGGCCGAGCTGATCCGCGACCTGCCGGAAACGGAAACCATCACCGTCTACAAGCAAGGCGAATGGGCCGACCTGTGCCGTGGTCCGCACTTCCCCTCGACCAAATTCGTGGGCAAGGCCTTCAAGCTGACCAAGCTGGCCGGTGCCTATTGGCGCGGTGACAGCAACAAGGCGCAGCTTCAGCGCATCTACGGCACCGCATGGGCCACCAAGGAAGACCTGGACGCCTATCTGCAACGCATCGAGGAAGCCGAAAAGCGCGACCACCGCAAGCTGGGCCGCTCGATGGAGCTCTTCCACATGCAGGAAGAGGGCCGCGGCATGGTCTTCTGGCACCCCAAGGGCTGGGTCCTGTGGCGCGTGCTGGAAGCCTATATGCGCCGCCGTCTGGACGCCGCAGGCTATGTCGAGGTGAAGACCCCGCAGGTTCTGGATCGTAAGTTCTGGGAAGCCTCGGGCCACTGGGACAAGTACCGCGCCAACATGTTCGTCTGCGAGACGGTCGAGGGTGAAACCCTCAGCCTGAAGCCGATGAACTGCCCGGGCCACGTCCAGATCTTCGACCAAGGCCAGCGTTCGTATCGCGAACTGCCGCTGCGTATGGCCGAGTTCGGTGCCTGCCACCGCTATGAGCCGTCGGGCTCGCTGCACGGCCTGATGCGCGTGCGCGGCTTTACGCAAGACGACGCCCACATCTTCTGCCGCGAAGACCAGATCGTCGAAGAAACCGCCAACTTCATCAAGCTGGCCCGCTCGGTCCACGCCGACCTCGGCATGGAAACCAAATACATCTCGCTGGGCACCCGTCCGGAACTGCGTGCCGGTACCGAGGAGTTCTGGGACAAGGCCGAGGCCCAGATGGCCGAAGCCGCCCGCGCCGCGGGCACCGAGCCGGTCATCACCGAGGGCGACGGTGCCTTCTACGCGCCGAAGCTGGACTTCATCGTCAAGGACGCCATCGGCCGTGAATGGACCTGCGGCACGATCCAGCTGGACTATGTCCTGCCGGAACGTCTGGATGCGACCTACATTGCCGAAGACGGCCAGAAGCACCGTCCGGTCATGCTGCACCGCGCGATCCTCGGGTCGTTCGAGCGCTTCATCGGCATCATGATCGAAAACTACGCCGGTGCCTTCCCGCTGTGGCTGGCCCCGACGCAGGCCGTGGTGACCACCATCACCTCGGATGCCGACGGCTATGCCGAGGAAGTTCTCGCCAAGTTCAAGGCCGCTGGCCTGCGCACCGAGATCGACCTGCGCAACGAGAAGATCAACTACAAGATCCGCGAGCACTCGGTGAACAAGGTGCCGGTCATCGCCGTCGTCGGCCGCAAGGAAGCCGAAGAAGGCAAGGTCGCCATCCGCCGCCTCGGCTCTCAGGCCCAAACGATCGTCACGATCGAAGAAGCCATCGCCATGCTGACCGACGAAGCGCTGGCACCGGACCTGAAGCGCGCCCGCGACGGTGTCGAACACAACGTCTAAGGCCCGCTAAAGCCCGAATACAGAAAAGCCGCCGAGGGAAACCCCGGCGGCTTTTTCTCTGTCCATTGCTGGACCTTCTTCCGATTTTCGGAACTGGGAAGCAGCGCGCCGGTTGTGAATGCTCAGTTCGGGGGAGCATCGAAAGGAAGCCCCATGGCCGAGAAGACCCTTGAGAACCTATTTCACGACACCCTGCGCGACATCTATTACGCCGAACGCAAGATCCTGAAATCCTTACCCAAGATGGCTCGTGCGGCTCAGCATCCCAAGCTGAAAGCGGCTTTCGAAAAGCATAAGGAAGAAACCGAAGGCCAGATCGAGCGTCTCGAAAAGGTCTTCGAAATCATCGGCAAGAACCCTCGTGGCAAGACCTGCGACGCCATCGAGGGCATCCTGGCCGAGGGTGACGAGATCGCCGAGGAATACAAAGACAACCCAGCCTTGGATGCGGGCCTTCTGGCCGCCGCACAGGCCGTCGAGCATTACGAGATTACCCGCTACGGCACGCTGAAGCGCTGGGCCAATGTGCTGGGGCTCAAGGACGCAGCCCAGCTGCTGGACGAGACCTTGCAGGAAGAGTCCAAGACGGACGATGACCTGACAGTCATCGCCGATGCGGCCGTCAACGCCGACGCCATGAAGCCCAAGGGCTAAACCCATCAGAAACACAAAAGCCGCCGAGGGAAACCCCGGCGGCTTTTTCTGTGTCCGTCACATTGAATACGCCACCTGCCGCCAGAGGCTGCACTGCCCCTCAAGTCGCGAGCCTACGCGAGGCGAGCACAGGCCGCGTCGGGTCGAGAAGGCGGAAGCCTTCTGACCGCGGCCAACCTAGATATGAATGGCGTGGCCCAGAGCGCGCAGGGATGCCTCGTGGAAGGCTTCGCCGAGCGTCGGGTGGACGTGGATGGTGCCGGCGACGTCTTCCAGCACGGCGCCCATTTCCAGCATCTGGGCGAAGCTGTTGGACAGTTCGCTGACGTGCTGGCCGACGGCCTGAATGCCCAGCAGGCGGTGATCGGTCTTGTCGGCGATCACGCGCACGAAGCCGCCGTCCTCGCCTGCCTCAATGGCAAGGGCGCGGCCGATGGCGGCAAACGGGAAGACGGCCTGAATGACATCGTCACGGCCTTCAACGTCCGAGACGCCCAGACCCGCCGAGACGATTTCCGGCTCGGTGAAGCAGACGGCGGCGATGGTCGTCGGGTCAAAGCGCTTGTTGTGACCCGCGATGATCTCGGCCACGACCTCGCCCTGTGCCGAGCCCTTGTGCGCCAGCATCGGCTCGCCCGTCAGGTCACCGATGGCCCAGACATTCTTCATCGAGGTGGCGCAGCGGTCGTCGATCTTCACGAACGGGCCGTCCATGGCCACGCCCATATTCTCCAGACCCCAGCCCGTGGTGCGGGCACGGCGGCCCACGGTCACCAGCACCTTGTCGGCGGCCAGTTGCAGCGGATTGCCGTCCTTGTCCGTGACGTTCAGCTTGCCGTCACCGAAACCTCCGGCGCGGGCACCGAGGTAAAGCTCGACGCCGTGACGCTCCAGCCATTTGGCGACCGGATCGGTCAGAGCCTTGTCATAGAGCGGCAGGATGCGGTCTGCCATTTCAACAATGGCGACCTCGGCCCCCAGCTTGCGGTAGGCGATACCCAGTTCCAGACCGATATAGCCGCCGCCGACGACGACCAGCTTTTTCGGCACTTCCGGCAGGCTCAGCGCCTCGGTCGAGGAAATCACGTCGCCGCCGAACGGCAGGAACGGCAGTTCGACAGGCTCCGAACCGGTGGCCAAAATGACGTGCTCGGCGGTGATGCGAATGTCGCCATCCTCGGTCGCCACAATGCAGGTCTTGGCATCCGAGAAGGTGGCCCAGCCCTTGATGACCTTGACCTTGGCCTTCTTCAGCAGGGCCGAAACCCCACCGTTCAGCTTCTTGACGATGCCGTCCTTCCACTCGACCGTCTTCTTCAGGTCGATGGCAGGCGCAGACGCGGTGATGCCCAGCGTGCTAGCGTCAGACGCGGCCTTGGCCACGGTCTCATACTTGCCCGCCGCATGGATGATGGCCTTGGACGGGATACAGCCCACGTTCAGGCAGGTGCCGCCGAGACCAGCGGACGCATCCACCAGCACGGTCTCCAGACCCAGCTGCCCGCAACGGATACCGGCCACATAGCCGCCCGTGCCCGCGCCAATGATCAGGACTTTGGTTTTCAGGTTCTGGGTCATCAGTCAGGTTTCTTTCGACGCGCGTCTAATATTTCGTTTGCAATCCGTTGTTGATCCAGCTCGCCAGAGAAGAAAATGGCTCGCCATTCATCCTCAGAAAATTCCGTAACTGCATCAAAGGCTGCGCCATTAAGCGAGTAGGTAGACCAAATACGAATGCCACCATCATCGAGACGTCTATTTTTGCAGGCGACCGTTCTGCCATCTGGTCTCCTGCCATAGATCCACACACCCATCGTATTCGGATCACCGAAAGCACCAAACTTGTGCACAGTCCGAATGTTCCGAATGCTCGAGTGCATCGCATCACATCCAAAGCGTCGCCGGATTTTCCAGCAGGTTTTTGATCTTCTGTACGAAGACAGCCGCGTCGTGGCCGTCGACGATACGGTGATCGAAGCTGGAGGACAGGTTCATCATCTTGCGCACGACCATCTGGCCGTCCTTGACCACCACACGCTCGGCGATCTTGTTCGGACCGATGATGGCGACTTCCGGATGGTTGATGATAGGGGTGTGCACCACACCGCCCAGCGTACCCAGCGAGGTGATGGTGATGGTCGAACCCGAAAGCTCCTCGCGCTTGGCCGAACCGTCCTTGGCGGCTCCCGAGACGCGGGCGATTTCAAGGGCGGTGTCATAGGCATCGCGCGCCTCGGCGTGGCGGACCACCGGCACCATCAAGCCATTCGGCGTCTGGGCGGCAATGCCCAGATGCACGGCGGCGTGCTGGGTCAGGATACCCGCCTCGTCGTCATAGTGGGCGTTGATCTGCGGCTGGTCCTTCAGGGCCACGACAATGGCGCGGGCGATGAAGGGCAGGACGTTGAGCTTCGGCTTACCGGTGCCCTTGTTCTGGGCGTTCAGGTGGGCACGCAGCTCTTCCAGAGCCGTCATGTCGATCTCTTCCACATAGGTGATGTGGGGGATGCGACGGACGCTCTCGGCCATCTTTTCTGCGATCTTGCGGCGCAGGCCGATGATCTTTACCTCGGTCGTGCCCTCGGCCTTGGCGAACTGCGAAACCGTACCACCGACGACCGGAGCGACAGCACCACCGCGAGCCACGAAGGCATCAAGGTCGGCATGCTCGATACGGCCAGCAGGGCCCGAGCCCGGCACGAACACCAGGTCGATACCCAGATCACGCGCGCGCTGGCGCACGGCCGGAGACGCCAGCGGACGCTCGCCCGGCTTGCGACCCGTCAGGGCCGGAACGGGCTTGGCATCGGCTTTCGGTGCAGACTTAGGCGCCGGAGCGGCCTTCGGAGCCTCGACCTTGACCGGAGCG
>NZ_DJFS01000074.1:50620-109214 GCF_002432125.1 Brevundimonas sp. UBA5866 | reverse complement strand
TAGGGATCTTTCGACTTCGCTTAGTTATCCTGACAGCACCGTTTATTCCCTGATTTTGAAAAGGAGTATTTTGGGCATGATTGTTAAAATGATGTCAGTTGCTGTCGGGGCCTGTCTTCTATCCACCGCGATGGCATCAGTGGCCACAGCGCAGACTCCGGTTCCTCCCGTTACGACCGCCAGTCCGGGCTATCTGTTTCCGAATGATCGTTATCAGCGCGAGCGCGAGGAGCGGAACAGACAATCACGCAACGGCGAGACAACGCGCTCTGCACCGGCAAGCGATAATCCATGTTCTCCCGATGCTTTTCCTGCGGCTGAAAGACGAGCGATGGAAGCACGTTTTGCGCAAATCGATCGCACGCAGGGTCGGGCAGCTGCGACGGCCTATGTCACCGAACAAGGACGCCTGTTCAGCGAGCGGCTTATTGCTGAAGGGATTTGCACACGCGACGGTCGACCTGTTCGCTAGTGGTCGGACCAGTCTCGCAGTGGTGTCGGTTTAACGTGATTGTCGAAATGGCGAAGGGCTGCGCGGCCATTGCGCGCAACCCCGCCAGATGTTCTAGAAACGCCCAGATGTTCTAGAAACGCTTTGTCAGACTGATGCTGGTAATGCGTCCGCGCGGGTCAGCCGTTACCGGATCATAGCCCAGGAAGTGCTGGCTCAGAGGCGGGGCTTTGTCGGCAATGTTTATGATGCCCAGGCCCAGTTCAAGATCGTCACTGACGCTGTAGGTGTAATGTATATCGGCGGTTGTCTGGCTGGCGATCGAGGTGTCGGTAATGCCGGCCCGATCGTTTTTGTAGCCACTGGTGTAGTGCAACAAGGCCGTAATGGCGTGGGTCTGGTTTTGCCACGAAGCCATGAACTCTCCGCGGTTCTTAGGCAGGGAGCGTCCCAGTGTGTTCAGGTTTGTCGAGCCAACACCTGAGATTGACGCGCCTGATCCGCTGATACGGATGTCGTAGGTGTCCACCATCGTCCAGGTCGCGCCAGCACTGAAATGACCATTGCCAATCGGGCGGCTGTAACGGGCGGATACATCAAGGCCTGATGTCTCTATTGACGAGGCATTGATGAAATAGAGCTGCACCATGCTAATCGCGCCATTGGCGCTGCGTTTCACACGCTGTTGAGCGGCGGTGCCCGTTAAACCGGCTGCATCATCTGCGGCGGCCTGATCGATGATCGGTTGGGGGGCTTCCTTGATGACAAGGTTGCTGTAGTCGAACTTCCAGCCATCAAGCAAGAGTTCCAGACCGCGTACAGGTCTCCATACTGCACCTAAAGTCAGATGCTCGGAGGTTTCTGGCTCGAGGTCCGGATTGCCGGATGTGAGGGTGTTCGCAAAAATATAGCTGCCTCTGTCGAAGATGGACGGCTGTGCGGCTTGCGCCCCTTGTGTGGTGTAAACCGATGGCGCGCGATACCCGCGTCCCCATGATCCGCGCAGAGCCAGAGATTCCATAGCATCCCAGCGCAGGGCCAGTTTCGGGCTGAGTTTGCCTGAAGACCCGTCATAGGTTTCGTAACGGGCGGCCAGCAGCGCTTCGATATTATCGGAAACCTTCAGCCGGGTTTCGGCAAAAGCCGCAAACGTGTCCTGAGTGCCGTCAAAATCAGGGGCATATCCTGCGGTGAGCAGGTCGCCTGAATTGACCTGATCGTTCCAGTTGTGACGAAAACCACTGGTTCGATATTGCAGGCCCAGTGCAAGGTCCAGCGTTGCCGCGTTCCATTCCCCGACGCGGCCGTCCATACGGGCTTCGGCTGTTACGAGGTCTGCGCTGCCGTCCAGTCGGGTTTCTCCGGCCAGAGTTTCAAGCAGTGCAGTGCTGTTTGGTGTCCCGGTTCCCAGAAGGGCGCTACCAAACGGATTATAGAACTGGCAGTTGCCGACACCCGCTGATCCGGTAAGGCGCGAGCAGTCTGCGCCGCCAAATCCTTCAAGAGCGTCCTGTAGGGCGCTGCCAATAACATCGGGCTTGCTGTAGCGGACATCCTGACGACTGGCTGTGGTTTCGAAAGACCAGTTCCATGCGTCATTGAGATGGCCAGAGGCTCCTGCGGCTATGCGCCATGTCTGATAGTCAAACCTGGCCGTAGAGGCGCCTGCAATTCCCCCTATCAGACGACCGCGGAACAGCACGTCTTCGCCATAAGGATTATCGGGATGGAGTTCCGGTATTGTGAGCGTACGCGACAGGATCGGCAGGGAAGGGGTCTGTCTTGCGCGCGTATGCGTCGAGGCCCATGCGGCTTGCCCCCAATAGGAAACCTCGCCCGCATCCTTGCGATAATCCGCAAAAATCTGGGTGCGGGTTTCTTCAGGCGTCAGATCAAAGAAGTCGGAATAATCCAGACGACAGAAGGGGTCTTCTGGAGTGTTGCGATAGCTGCCGACAAAGGCAGGGTTATCGCAGTCGGCATCGGCAACATAGGCACCGCTAGAGGGGCGGTAATAGGATCCCGGCTGTCCATAGCTGCTGACCGCGCTCCAGCTGGCCCGCCCGTATCGCTCGGCTTGTGTGAAGTCACGTTCGTCGGACCCAAGTGCCGAGCGATGGAAATGGGATGCGGCCAGGATCAGGTGCCCGTCAAAAAGATCGAAGCCGCCGATGCCTTCGATAACGCTCTCGTCCGATCCGTCATTCGTGGCATATTTTGCGCGTAGTTCTGGACGGTCGACAGTCTTGCGGCTGATGAAGTTGACGACGCCCGCGACGGCATCCGAGCCATAAATCGCAGAAGCGCCGTCTTTCACGACCTCGACACGCTGAAGGGCGATGGTCGGGATCAGGGAATTAATATCTACAAAAGCCGATCCGTCCGTCGCCACAACGGCGCTGTTGGTCCACCGCTGGCCGTCAACAAGCACGAGTGTAGAGCCCAGACCGAGGTTGCGCAGGTTGATCTGTGCCGTGCCCGAGCTTTGCGGATTATTGAGTTGATCGACGAGATTTTCCGATCCTGAGTTGGCTCCGATCAGGCGCGTGATCTGGGACAGGTCTGTAATGCCGGCTGCCTGAAGTTCTTTCTGGCCAAGGATCTCTACGTTTGTCAGTCGTTCTGCGCCAGATAAACGCGACCCTGTGACGACGATGTCTTCTACTTGAACCGAACGCACGGGATCATTGTTCGCCGATGCGCTGGCCGACGAAACGAGGATCGGGATTGCCGCTCCGGCGCAGAGAAGGGATTGGCGATCAAGCTTGATCATTATCGATAAAATCCAGAAGAACTTTGACAAGTTGCGTCTAGCTGGAGCATGGCAGCCATTATGTCATTCAAAAACGCCATAGATTATCGATAATGCGTGAACCGACTTTGGCTGAACGTATCGCGGACGAGCTGGCCCAGCGCATCATCATTGGCGATTTGAAGCCGGGAGAGCGCCTGCGGCAGGAGGTGTTTGCGCATGAGTTCAACACCAGTCATGTGCCAATTCGCGAAGCTTTTCTGCGCCTTGAAATCCGCAAGCTTGCTTTTAGCGAACCGCGCCGCGGCATGAGGGTGGCCCCGTTGGGAAGCGGGGATACACGCGAAATCGCGCGCATGAGAAGCGCGCTAGAAGTTATGGGGCTGCGAACGTTGTCGGGCAGACTGGCGCCCAAACAACTGGCCAAGGTCAAGGAAGCTCTGGTTGCCGGGGATCAGGCAACCGATCTGGTGGCGTGGGAGGCTTCCAACCGGGCTTTTCATGTGGCGCTGGCCGAGTTGTCGCTGATGCCGCGGCTGGTGGATGCGGTCAGGGATCTCAACATTGCTTTCTCGCGCAATGCTCTGCGCCACGGCAGTCCTGAAGGCTGGAAGCCGGGGTACAGCAATGATCACCAGCGTATCTATGAGTGTCTGGAAAGCGGCGATTACAACATGGCTGCTTCTCTGCTAGAGACCCATATCTGGCACGGTGAAAGGGTGTCTGCACGTTAAGTGCGGACCCGTGTCTTACGAGCCTCAAGCTTATGTGACTGGTCTCTCGTTGTCCGGGGGCTAAACAGGTTTCATTCCAGTTCAGCTCCGAGGATTGAACGATGAAGATTTTCTACAAAACCCGTGCCACTGCGACCGGTGGACGTTCAGGACACACCGCGCTTGATGATGGTGGTCTGTCGTTTGATCTGGCGCGCCCCGGAACGGGCGAAGTCGGTGCCAACCCCGAGCAGTTGTTTGCCCTTGGCTATGCGGCCTGCTTTGACAGCGCCCTGTCGATGATCGCAGGGCAGATGAAGCTGGAAGTCACCAGCAAGACCTCGGTCGAGGTCGGCATCGGTCAGCGCAGTGATGGGGGCTACGCACTCGATATTGATATCTACGTCGAGACCACCGGCATCGACACCGAACAGTCTGAGAAGCTTGTCGAGGCTGCGCATCATGCGTGTCCGTATTCGAATGCGACACGCAACAATGTCGATGTGCGCCTGCACGTGACTGCACTTTAAAAGACCGGAGAGCGACATGCGTAGTGCTGTCCACCAGACATTCGGCGAACCCGCCGAGGTTCTCGCGCTGGCGAAGAGTGCCGTTCCGGAGCCTGGCCCAAGGCAGGTGAGGATCAAGACTATACTGTCTCCTATTCATAACCACGACCTTTGGACGGTGCGCGGGCAGTATGGTTACAAACCGGATCTGCCTGCCATCGGTGGCAGCGAGGCCGTAGGTGTGGTGGATGCGCTGGGGCCCGATGTGACGGGCATTTCTGTGGGGCAGCGTGTGGCTGTTGCCGGTGTTCACGGAAGCTGGGCAGAGTATTTTCTGGCATCTGCGGGCGGTTTGGTGCCGCTGCCCGATGCTATCCCCGATGAAGCGGCCGCCCAACTGATTGCCATGCCTTTCAGCGCGATCACCCTGCTTGATTTCCTTGGCGTAGAAAGCGGTGACTGGGTGATCCAGAACACTGCCAATGGGGCGGTCGGCAAAACGCTTGCCATGTTGGCGAAGGCACGCGGGATTAATGTCGTGAACCTGGTTCGCCGTGATGCAGGAATCGAGGAGTTGGCCCTCGTCGGTATCGGTAATGCTGTTTCCACAGCATCCGGATCGTGGAAGGACACGGTTCGCAGCCTTGTGGGAGATGCCTCTATTAAAGCTGCCGTTGACTCTATTGGCGGCAAGGCCAGCAGCGACCTGATAGGCTTGCTGGGCGAGAACGGGCTGCTTGTTTCGTTCGGAACCATGGGCGGTGAGCCCATGCAGATCCCTTCCGGCGACGTTATCTTCAAACAGGCCGTGGTTAAGGGGTTCTGGGGCTCGAAAGTCAGCGCTGCCATGCCCGCACCCAAACGGGCCGCTTTGATCGGCGAGCTTCTTCAACTGGTTGTATCAGGAGAATTAAAGCTGTCGGTCGAGGCTGTGTTTGATCTCGCCCAGATTTCCGAGGCTGTTAAGGCGTCCTTGACCCCGGGCAAGACCGGCAAGGTTCTTTTGCGCCCCTGATTGCTGAAATGACTTGGTCAGAGTGCTTGTTTGGCACTCTGATTTTCCGGTGTTGATGAATTTTCGACCTTTCTACGTCTTTATAAGCACTCTGAGAGACGATAAGGCTAAGCTATATTTTTTGAACCGAGATTTGGCGCGTTGGCTTGGCTGCGTGCTACTTCAGACGTGGTGGCAGTTTTGAAAACTTTACAGACGAAACTGTCGAGGCAGCCGCTCAGGCGGAGCGAACCGTATTCGAACTGACTGTAGGATTTCTTGGAATGGTCCTTAGGCGCAAAAGGGCAGGGGCGTTTACCCAAAAGCGGACCTTCAAAGATTCCGAGAAGGGCTCTAAGGCGACCTTGGTAAGGTCGGCTCTATGGCAGCTTGGATGGTCATGGTGTCTCGCCGTGGCCAACTAATTTCCGATGCGGAGGGTGCGTCGCTGTTTGGTGTATTTTCCGCCGATGACGTGGGCGCTTCCTTCGAGTTCCGGGGCAATCTTCGAGGTCGAGAAGATGATCTGGTGATCGGCCTTGGAGGCTTCGCTGGCCTTCACGATCAGGCGCTGGAAATTCCAAGAGCGCTCCTGGACCATTCCCTTGTCTTCGATGTTATCCATCAGCATGAAGCGTGGAAGATTGAATTGCGCGTCGTTCAGCGAGGATATGAAAAGGCTCAAAAGGAAGCTGTTCTTCAAGACCACCATGCCGCTGGCGCTGCCGACCCGGTTCTTGTCGCCATTGATCGCCATCCAATCGCCCGCGAAATCGAACGAAAACGACCGAACATCCCCATAGTCGTTGTGTTCGGGCAGGTCCTTGGCGATGAGTCTTTTGACGTTTTCTGAGACAGCGGTGTAGGCGATATGCTTGCGTCGCGTCTGGGCGTCGCTCGTCGTTTCGATCTGAGCCTTCAACCGGCTGATGCGCTCGTTGAGTTGCTCTTTCTCCGCGGTGAGGGTGGCGATTTCCTCTGCCAGCGCGACGCGGTGATTGAGCTGGTAAATCTGGCTGTCAAGGAAGCCAATCTTCCGGCTGATGTCGGCGATGAGGTTGTCGTGTTTCGAAGCCGCGCCTCTTCGTCCAAGCTCACTGGCTGCGGTGGCCGCCTTCAATCGAGCGTTCGCGCTGCGAAGCTGCGATCGGAGCTCGACGAGGCGTTCTTGCCGCTCGGTCTGCAGCGATAGGGATTCATTGATCTGCATCTCAAGGTCCAGTTTGACCGCGAGAGCTCTTGTTTCGTCCTCGGCCTTGTCGTGTTGCACGCCGCAAAGGTGGCAAGCGGTCTCACCATGATCGTGGCCTTTGACTGGCGCAAAGCAGGACGGGCAGAATTCGAACCGCACCGCGCCCAGAGCGAAAAAGGCCGAGGAAGCGTCGTCGAAATCGTTCACCGCGATACGCAGGTGGTCAATGAACTGGTCGGCGTCGGCCAGTTCGAACTCCAAGGTCTCGATCTGGTCGTTCAATGTTGCAACTGCGGCCTTGGCCTTGGAAAGTTCTTTGCGCTGGGTACGAACCAGCTTGTCGGCTTCCGTGCTGGACATCGCCTCGTCGGCGTCGCCGAGCAGCGCCATCAACTGGGTATGCAGATCATCGCGTTCCTTGACGGTGTTGCTCAGCGTCGCTTCAACGAACTCGACTAGGACTTTATCGCCATAGCTACTCGCGACGCTGATCAAGCTCCGCAAACGCGTCGAAATATCGGCATGATCTTTCGACAGATCTCGCAGGATCAGCTGCATAGCGTAGAGGTCGTAGCCGCCGAGCCCGCAAAGTAAATCGCCGACCGCCTGGCGAGTTTGCCATGTGTCGAACGGCTCAACTCGGAAGATGCGTTGGATCGGGGTCAACTGATCCGAGTAGAGCACCCGTAGCAGCTGATGCATGGTGATGTTGCTTACGCCATCACTAATCGCCTCAGGTATGCCGATGGCGGTGAATAGCACTTGGCTGAAGCTGTAGCCGTCCTCGGAGCGTTGATATGGGAACGTGTCCCATTCACGCATGTCACCCTTTACGGCACTATCGTATCCGCCGAAGTAGATCGCCATTGGGCGCAGGCCAACAGTGGAAACGTCGCGCCGTAGGGTAAGAACGGAGTCGCCCGCGCCAACCTCCAACAACACATAGTCTGCGAGGCCCGCTTCGTCGCGCCACTCGCGGACGTCGCCGCCGAGCCCGAAATATATGAAGTCGGCGATCGTGCTCTTACCCGAGCCGTTGTCGCCGTGGATTATGTTCACGCCAGCATGAAACGCCTGATCGTAAAGGACGTGCTTGCCTCGGTGTACGCTAAGCCGGTTGATTTTGAGTCTGGCGGTCATGTCGCGATTGATCGGGTCGGGAGGCCGGCTTTGCGATAGATGCTGTCGCGGCCCGTAAGGGGGATCTCAGAGAAGGTGCCGACGAGGAACGAAGTTAGCCCTCCGTCTTCGGCATTCTTGTTTTGTGCTCGCTGTACCAGCTGATCGGGCCAGCCCGCGTTGGGCGGGGATGCAATTCGCCTCTTAAGGTCGTCTGTCGAGAACAGCCCGCGAGCCATGAGCTGTGTGATCGCCGAGTTCTGATAGAGGCGAAGGTCCTGAAAGACCGCAGCCGAGCTAGGAAGGCGTACAAAGATTTTGTCGGGCGCGGCGATAGCGAGCTCGCGAAAGAGTTTCTTCGTGTCCTGCGGCATCGAAGCCTTATGGAGCAGCGAAGGGTAGAGCAGATACATATCGAGGATGCGGAGGCGTTCGATCTCCAGCGTCCCGTTCTTCGCGACTAGAAGGCGCATAAAACGGAAGGCGCAATGGTACGCGTCCCTCGAGGGGTGCCAGAGCCGGAAGCTAGCCATTGTCCCAACTCACGTGGCAGTTGCCCGCCAAGTAGTAGAAAGCCCGGTCGACAAGGGCGGACGTACCGTCGGCTCCGTCGGCATCATCGGCTTTCAGCGCTGCGTCCAGCACCTGATCCTGGAGCGCTGCATCTACGGTCTGATTATCCGCGCCATTCGCAATCAGCGGCGCGATGTGCCGGTGGAAGCGCGTTTCGACGTTTGACATCAGGCGCGTATAGCGCCGGACAGCTGCTGGTTGGGCAATGTTGCGCTGGAGTGTCATCGCAAAACGCTCCTTCTGGGCTTCGGCTCGTGTGATTAGGTGAGCGCGCTCCGCATCTGTGAGCTTTTGAGCTAGGCTGCGCCGGTCGGCGGGAGCTTGGGTCGTGTAGGCAGCGAAATCTCCGGCAATCTCGTCGTCGCCACTGCTGCCAGCCCCCCCGCCCGAGGCTTGGATTTCTTCCAACAGGGCCTGCAGAAAGCCGCAGACGGACTGGTAAAGCTGGGCGTCGCGATTTTCGAGCTTGGTGATGGTGACGTGGTCGGCCTGTATGGCGACCGGACCGCAGCCGAAGACGTTCGGGTTTGCTGTGACCTGGTCGACGATCAGGTTGCCGAGGTACTTTTCGACCTCATAATACGACTCGACCTTGATCTGATTGTTCGTCGCGTAAGTGCTGAACCACTGCGCGAGATCAATCAGCGCGTCTGCTTTATATTCCAGCTCTCGGATAGACTTGGATGTAGCTATGCGAAGAAGCGTATTTACAGCCTTGGGGAGTTGCGATCCCGAGTGTGGGGTCGCGATGAAGACCGTGGCGCGTGTAAGCCCGCCGACCCGCTTGCGGCGGTCGCTCGATGCGTCCTGGGCTTTGCGCAGCATCTGTTTGACGATGAGGCCGCCCAAACTGTGGGTGATGAAGACGAGCGGCCTATGGGGCGCAACCCGATTGGCGAGGCGGTCGAGGAGTATGGTGGCGCGGTCTGACAGACTAGCGCCGGCGCCCTTTTTGAGGCTGCCGACCAGGGAGGAATCGTATCCCGCCGAATAGACGTTCACATTTTCGAAGTCGCCCGCGACCCATTTTGGCCAGTACTCCCCATTTGAATGGGTCCAGGTTCCAAAACAGTCGCCGGTAATGCCGTGAACGAATACAATGTCGAACAAGGCGTTGGCCGAAGGCTTCGGACGACTGCCAATATATTCGAACCGTGAATCAGCCATGCTACCGCCCCCCATCGGTAATTGGGCCGCACGCGCTGTACAAGTCAAGCTTGCGGCGTTCGTAGTGGGACCGTTCGCGGCGCGCTACATCGTAGCTTAGTGGACCTCGGCCTCGGTCAAGTTCCGTAGCGCTCGGATGCCGAAAGCGAGATATTTGTAGAGCTTGTTTAGCATCATGCTCCCCTGCGCCAGACCGCTAAGTTCAATCCGAGGGGCAATGCCGAGGGCGTGCGGCGCGCGGTCAAGGGCTGCGAACGCACCGTGCGCTCCTATTGCGAATTTCGCCTTCTTGGAAGGGCGCAGACGGCAGCTCATGGCGCATATGCGAAGTTCCGTCACTTTGGAGTGGACTTCGCCCGCGACCAGAGCGGTAGTCCGTTCATGACCTCAGATGATTTGTACCAAGGCATGTTCGACCGCGCTGATGCGTTGGAGGCGAAGTTTCGGCTGGGCGTGTTTGCCGGACATTTGGCCGAGTATGCCGTGAGGCTTTCGTCCGATTTGGATATGCTAGAATTATCCGGCGCGGCGGGTTGCCTGCAAAGCTATCTGGAAGATGCCAAAACCTTGGCGCAAGCCATGGAAGTGCTGGATCGCCGCTCGCGACCTATTCTTCCAGGGCCACCAACTCGCTCAGCGTGATCTCAAGGCCTGCAGCGAGCTTTTCCAAGACGGAAATTGTGGGGTTTCGGATACCGCGCTCAACACCCGAGACATAGGTACGGTGCAGGTTTGCGCGATGCGCAAACTCGTCTTGCGACCAGCCCTTGGCTTGGCGCAGCTGCTGCACGCGCAGTCCGAGTTTTTGGCAAACGTCCATAGGGGCAGATGCGAGCAATGCATCTGATCGGGCGACAGACGATGAGTCTCATTTTGGTTGACTTGTCAGCGACATCTGAGCGACCAGTCCCTCACCAAAGAGACTCATAGGATGAGTCATTCAACGCAATGGAGGGGCAGTGGCTGGCTTCAAAGTCATACTGGATGATCTTGGGATCGAGACGGCATCAGCATCTTGCTATTACTCGAACATCACCTTCTCGGACACTAAGGGGAAGTTCCGAAAGTACGGAGCAATCGGGGTTACGCCGATCTCGGTGGACAGTACCACCTCCGGCACCTTGAAGGGCGCGGCATGGGGGATGATCCTAGCGGGGCCTATCGGCCTGGCTGTAGGTTCCATGGTCGGTGGCGGCATGAAAGTCGCGTTTGAGCTTCACACGCTGGAAGGCGAGACGCTTAAGGGGATAGCGACCAAAGGGAGCTACCTAGACATCAAGAAACAGGTGGAAACGCGCCCTGCAAAACTAAAGCCTCCCAAGAAGGTACGGTTGCAAGGAGAAAAGCCTCGTGTGGTCAGTCTGAGCCTTTTTATCGGTATAGCGGTCCTGCCATTTATCTTTGTCTGGTTGCTGTTTCGTTGTGGTTATTCGGCCCGATCACGATTTTTGGGGCTTTTGTGGTTCTTCGTGTGGTTCCTTGGAATCTCTAATCTGCCTGCGTCTCCCTCGGATGATGTCGCAGGTGTTCAAAGTCGTTCAGAAGTGGTTGCGCCAGATAACCACACCACTTCCCTTGAAGACTCCGACCCGTAGGAACCTTACCGGATGTCATTCTGGCACTGGGGTGTCCGTGAAGTTTGCCTGTCTTCAATTGGACTTCGCATGAGACCTGAAGCGTCAAACCGCTTCACGACACGCAACAGCGGCGTCGTTTGACGCCGCTGTTTTCGTTTCAACGCGGCCGAGGCCCGTCGCGACGTATGTCGGGATCCTTGAGGATATTGCGACCCTGACGACTGGGAGCCCAGTTGAGGAACTGGCTGAGACTGTCGACCTGATCGTCATAGCGGGCGGCAGGAAAGGTCTGCATCTCGCGATGGAGATCATCACGCCAGGGCGCTGAGCGCGGTAGTTTGGCAAAGCCGGAATAGAGCCGCTCCACCGAGGCAAAATACCGCTCGGCCTTGGGCAGGGTGGCGTTGATGCCAACCCGCATACAGGCACGGGCATGGTGTTGGGGATCACTGATCCCGCGCATGTCTCGTGCGAGGTCTTCCAGCAGGGCCGGTCCCACAGAAGACTTTTCGACCAATATGGCATCGGCCTTCCAGAGTTTGCGCTCATGCCGCACACGGGCCAGCAGGTCCGGATAGAGCAGGCGCTGGCGTATCACATCGAGCAAGAGCCAGCTTGTGCCGTCATGTCCCCAGATGGTGCCGACCGAATAGTCGGCCTTGGGATCACTGGAGGAGGCCACATCCCAACTGTGCACCACCTTGTTGAGACGGGTGCGTGGTGGGGCCTCATCGTAGAACTGGACCTTGTCCCATTGCAGATAGTCCCCTTCCAAAGGTGTCGGGTTCTGCTGGTACTGGGCTTCAAAGGCACGCGGGCCCATCTCGGCCTTGAGCTGGTCGAGGACTTCGCGTGGTTCACGCTGTGGATTGAGCACATCGCCAATCCGCCGGCTATGGGTTCGGCCCCGTGACAAGGGAATGATCTCGTCGCGCATGGCAATGGCGGGCAGGTCGAGATGGCGATAGCCACCTTTGGAACTCAGGTGAGCCGAGACATCATCTTCATGCAGTCGCTGCTGGATGGCGATGACGGCACCGGTCTGTTTGTTATCGAGACGGCTCAGCAGGGTCTCGTCGACAAACCGCTGTGCCTTGGCCCGCGCTTCCGGATAGGACGCGTCCTGTGCCTTCATCAGGTCATCAATGATAATCAGGTCGGCCCCGATGCCTGTGACTGTGCCGCCGACGGCGGTGGCAAAGCGATAACCGCCTTGGCGCGTGCCAAGGTCCGCTTCTGTATCGCGGATGATGGAGGCGGCAGTTTGTGGAAAGACTTCGCTATACCAGCGCGACTGGATCACCTTACGAAAACTGCGCGACAGGGCGGCTGACAGCTCCTGACCATAGCTGGCGCAAATGATGCGGGTCTCTGGCCGCTGGCCCAGCAGCCAGGCCGGAAACGCCACCGTGGTCATGATCGACTTCAGGTGACGCGGCGGAACAGTGATCTGCAGGCGGCGCTCATAACCTTGCGCCACCTCGTGCAAGGCTTGGCACATGGCCGACAGATACCAGCCCCGCGATAGCGGAGTGTCCGGGTTCAGATGACGAAACACGAGTTCAAGGAAAACCTCGAACTCGCGCCTGGCCAGGCTGTGAACCATAATCTCCGCGGGCAGGGGCAGCGCACTCATGATGCGCCCCCTTCACCCGATGAAGAGACGAGATCGGCCATATAGGCGTCGATGATCTCGTCATAGCCCGCAGGCTGGATCTCACTGGGGCGATGCGCCTTGTTCTCTTCCAGCAGCGAAGAGGGGCTTTCCGCCTCGATTTTGAGCAGGGTCTGGAATGCTTTGGGGCAGCCTTTGACGGCCTTGTCGACCTGTTGGCGTACCGCGATCTGGCGCTTGGACATCTTCTTGGTCAAGCCATCGACGGTGACGGCAACCTTGCGATCCAATTCTTCACTCAGAAGGGTGGCCATATTGCGTGAGCCCTTGGGCCGGCCTTTGGGGTTACCGCTTTGACCCTTGGTATATTGATGGGCCTTGGGCGGCCTTGCAAATCCGACCGCATAGTCTGTGAGGGTGTGGGACATGACACATCACTCCCATCACGCGGCTAGGGCCCGGGTGCGAACACGCACACGAGGTTGGGGAAGGACAGGAGAAGACGCGTCTGCCCTTGGCTCGGTCGGCACCACGCTCAACTGCGGTTGGGCTTGCTCTTCACGCTCATGGCGTACCTGTTGGAAGGTCTGGCCGGTGGAGGCCAGGATGGCAGCACGGCCCGTATAGTCCTGCCAGCGCATGATCCCGACATCGACATAGCGCGGATCCAGTTCACTGGCGCGGCCGTGACGACGGCTGGCTTCGGAGGCGATGATGGTGGTGCCGCTACCGCTAAACAGGTCCAGCACTACATCGCCGGGGCTGGAGCTATCGAGGATGGCATCACGGATCAGGGCCATGGGTTTGACCGTCGGGTGCATCTCGCGGGCCTTGGCCTTCTTGGCTCCAAAGCCGTTGACGCCTTCATAGGCCCAGACATTGGCGCGGTTACGCCCGTGCTTGCCCAGTTCGACGCGGTTGAGGTGCGACGCCCCAGACTTGCGGAACAGGAAGATCAGCTCATGGCGTGAGCGATAAAAGCTGCCCATACCACCAGACGTCTTGTCCCAGACGATCAGGTTCAGCAGTTCCATCTTTGCATGGTTGGCTGCAGCCAGGGTGTGGGCCATGTGACGCCAGTCCATGCAGAAATAGCAAAGACCGCCTTCTATCAGCGCTTCGCTGGAGCGAAGAAGGACCTTGGTCAGGAACTGGGTGAACTCGTCATCGCTCATCTCGCCAGAGGCCATGACGAACTCTTCGTGCTTGCCAGAGCCGGTGATGTGGCCTGCGACCTCGACATTATAGGGGGGATCGGTGACCACCACGCGCACCGCATCGCCTTGCAACAAGGCGGCCATGGTCTCGGGCGCTGTGGCATCGCCGCAGTAAAGCCGGTGATCACCGAGCAGCCATAGATCACCCAAACGGCTGACAGGATTTTGGGGGCGATCGGGCAGGGTGTCAGCGTTCTCGCCGCCGCCATCCCCTTCCAGGATCAGGCTGTCGATGCGGGCTGAAGACAGGCCGGTGACCTCAAGGCTGAAACCGAGATCGATGTTGGACAGGTCTTGCAGTTCAAGGCCGAGCGCCTCGGTGTCCCAGCCGGCTAGTTGTCCGAGCTGGTTCTCGGCAATGCGGAAGACCCGCAACTGATCGGGTGTAAGGTGGCGGATGCGAATGCAGGGAACGTCTTGGAGGCCCATTTTGCGGGCGGCTTCCAGACGGCCATTACCGGAGATGATCTTGCTGTCCTGATCGATCAGGACCGGTACCAGAAAGCCGAACACCTCGATGGCCTTGGCTAGTGCGGTGATATCGGAGGCTTTGTGGAGTTTGAGTTTGCGACCTTCCGCAATCAGGGCCGTGATCGGCAGATATTCGATCGACAGCTGAATGGATGCGGGAAGGTTGGGTGCGTCTGGAACGGGAGCGTCGTGCGCAGGAACGGTCATGAGCATAGTCCTTTTATGCAGGCGTGAGGGCGCACGCCCGCACTGCAGGACTATGCCGCCTCAGCCGAAGAGGGAGAGAGGTTGTGACGGCAGGCCGGCATCACCGGCTGCTCTGGCGTCTATGAGTAGGTGAAACATTTGTTCGAACGGGCCGTAGCCAAGGAGAATGAAAAGACCGGAGCCAAGAAGAGGAAGATCAGACCGAAGCCAAGAGGGGGATCACAAGAGGAGCAACTGAGGGACTTACTGAGTTCAACACGGCACAGCTGGGAAGCGGCCCAAGCTTTGGCAATGGGGCCAGCAAAATCTTTTTGAACACCGGTGGACTAGCGCTGCAATCGGAGCGTTAGTGCGGGTGTTCCGCCCGGCCAAGCCGGGCTCGGATCAGTAGGGGCAAGCCGCTCCGTCCGATCCGAGGAACACCATGCTGACCTTCCAGAACATAGAGCCGCAACCGGTTGCAAAGGCACCCAGCAAACAGGCGCAACTGATTACCCTCCTGCAGCAAGAGGGTGGGGCCACGATGAAGGCCATGACCCATGCCACAGGCTGGCAACCGCATTCGGTTCGAGGCGCAATCGCCGGCGTGCTACGCAAGAAGGGCTATCAGGTCCAAAGCCACACGCATGAGGGCATGCGCTACTGGTCCATTAAGACCGAGGTGACCCAATGAGCCAGATCAAGGCCTTGGTCGCAGCGGTGGCGACGATGACGCTGGACGAAGTGCGTCAGGTCTGGCGTGGGAGGTTCGGTGAGCCACCAGCCCTACGATCGACCGATCTGATGAGAAGGGCGCTGGCCGACCGGTTGCAACAGGAGGGCTCATCGCATCCGCTGGACAAGCGTTTGGCGCAGTTAGCGGCGCGCCATCGCACCGGCTCCAAGCCCACCGTGGTAGCCCACAGCTTCAAAACCGGTTCGCTGCTCCAACGCGAATGGCAGGGCGAGCGCCATCAGGTCGAGGTAGTGGAAGGTGGCTATGTCTGGAAGGGACAGAACTACAAGAGCCTGTCAGCCATTGCCCGTAAGATTACCGGCTCGCGCTGGAACGGCCCGCGCTTCTTTGGTCTGCGCGAGGATCAGGCCTGATGCAAACCAAGACCATTCGCTGCGCCATCTATACCCGCAAAAGCACCGAAGAGGGGCTGGAACAGGACTATAACTCCCTGCATGCCCAGCGCGATGCCTGCGCGGCCTACATCCTCTCGCAGGCAGGTGAGGGCTGGACCCTGTCGCCGGAGGTTTACGATGATGGCGGATATTCGGGCGGGACTATGGAGCGTCCGGCCCTCAAGCGGCTGATGGCCGACATCGAGGCCAAGCGGATAGATGTGGTGGTGGTCTATAAGGTCGATCGCCTGACGCGCTCGCTGGCCGACTTCTCCAAGATTGTGGAAGTGCTGGATCGTACCGGCTCCAGCTTTGTCAGCATTACCCAGGCCTTTAACACCACCACCTCCATGGGGCGGCTGACGCTGAACGTGCTGTTGTCCTTTGCGCAGTTCGAGCGTGAAGTGACCGGCGAGCGGATCCGCGACAAGATCATTGCCTCCAAGAAGAAGGGCCTGTGGATGGGAGGCACCCCGCTGCTGGGCTATGACCCCGACGGGCGCACCTTGAAAATCAACGAACAAGAAGCCGAGGCGGTGCGCTGGATGTTTGCCCGCTATCTGGAGGTGAAGTCGGTACACCGGATGGTCAAGGATGCCTCGGCTAAGGGCATCTGCGCCAAGCGCTGGGTTAATCGCCATGAGGTCGAGACCGGTGGCGGGCCGTTGCAGCGCGGGGCCATCTACTACCTGCTGCGTAACCGCACCTATATTGGCGAGATCCCACACAAGGATGAATCCTATCCCGGCCAGCATGAGGCGATCATTTCTCGCGAAACCTTTGATGCTGTGCAGACCTTGCTGGATGAAACACGCCGCACCCGAAAGCCCGGCAAGGCCCGCCCCGCACATACGGGCGCACCGTTGTGCGGAATGATCTTTGATAGTGCAGGGCAGGTGATGTCGCCGGTCAATGCTAGCCGTAAGGGCGGGGCGACCTACCGGTACTATGTCTCGACCGCGGTTCAGAAGGGGCGCAAGTCTGAAGCCGGTGTGCATCCCCGCGTGCCTGCGCCGGTAATCGAAGAGGCCGTGCTCAAGGCGGTGGCTCCCTTGCTGGAGACCAAGACATCACCGAGCTGGGATCAGGTGCGTGATGTGATCGACCGCATCGAGGTCCAGCGCGAGGGGCTGCAGATCAGACTGGACCCGGCGCGCATAGCCGAGTGCCCTATCAGCGATGCGGGAATGATGAGATTGGCGCAACTGGATCAGGAGCAGAACCAACCGGTGATTCTCTGTCCGATCCAGATCACCAAGCGCGGCGGACTGACCGTGGTGGGCCCCAATGGCACAGACGCCATAATCAAGCGCCATCTGGATCCCGCCCTCAGTTCGGCCTTGGTCAGGGCCGAGGCTTGGAAGCGCAAACTCTTGAACGGCGAGGTGACTCGTCTGGAAGATCTGGCCCGCGCTGAAGATATCAACCCGACCTATGCCGCACGGATGCTTCGGGTGGCTTTCCTGGCTCCCGAGATTAAGGCCAAGATCATTGAAGGTTTAACTGACGAGCGTCTGACTTTGCAAAACATCATGAGGCAGGAGGTGCCGCTGGATTGGGATGATCAGCGGGCTCTTTTTATGGGCTGATCTTCTCCCTGATATCTTGATTTAAATCTCTGATACGGTCGATTTATTCCCTGCTCGGCCGTTTTAATTTCCCTGTTAATTTTTAAGGGAAATGAGCTGCCGCACTATGAAAAGCCCCGCTAAGGCGGGGTTTTCTCTGTTTGGCGTCAGGCTCGGACTATCAAAACACAGGCGATATTCCCTGTTATTCCCTGTTAACAGGCAAAGGACACGCCAAACCCTAGCGCCCCCGGGCGAACGGAGACGGGCGGGAGAATGAGGGGCGGATATGCGCCAACAGCCGTTGTCAGAGACGGCAAATAGCCCGAGTGGGCTGTGCAAGTATCGGTAATGTCGGGGGTATTTTCGGATGTTCCGCATAGCCCGCTTTAGCGGGCGAATAGATGGCGGGAAGATATGGATTCGAAGCTGAGACATAGTTTTGGCTGCAAGCCACGGAAATGTCGCGGATTAAAGTATCCAAAACCTACCTTAGAGATTTTGATAAAGTATATAGCCATTTTTATTGGAAATATTCATAACTTACTCAGTCTAAGATGTAGATTTTAAGTAAACATGACTAGTGTGTGCTTAATTATACTTACTAGTTGTTGTGGAATAGATGGCGGAAGAGGTGGGATTCGAACCCACGGTAGGCTCTCACCTACGCCGGTTTTCAAGACCGGTGCCTTAAACCGCTCGGCCACTCTTCCGTTTCATCGTCGGGTCCGAGCGATTCCGACGAGAGTTGGAAGGGGTGAATAGCGGCATCGGGGCGATTGCCCAAGAGGGAAAAGGGATAATCGGCGTTAACCATATCGGAAGCAGGAGCTGGCCATATGGTTTCATGCAGTTGGCGCTTGCTTCCCCCGATCCGACCCCGGTCGTTACCGGCGCGTCTGTGTCTGTACGCCATATCGAGCGTGCCGGCCGATATGTGCTTGTCCTTGCGGCGGCTCTGACCCTGGCTGCGTGTGCCGGTTCGGGTGGGAAGGGTGGTCCGGTTCGGAATATCGCTGTGGTGACGGATCCGGCACCGATCGTTTCGGGAACGATGCGTCCCTATACCATCAGGGGGCGTACCTATCGCCCTGCGGAGCAGCCGAACTATGACGAGACGGGCATGGCGTCGTGGTACGGACAGTACCATCACGGACGTTCGACCTCATCGGGCGAGCGGTTCGACATGAACGCCCTGACCGCAGCGCATAAGACACTGCCTTTGCCCAGCATGGTCGAGGTCACGAATACGGCCAATGGCCGGCGGGTATTGTTGCGGGTCAACGATCGCGGCCCGTTTGTCGACAACCGGATCATCGACCTTTCGCGCGGTGCAGCCGAGGCCTTGGGTCTGTTGGAGCGCGGAGTGGGAGAGGTTCGCGTTCGCTATGCGGGGCGTGCGCCGCGGACAGGCGGTGGTGTCGTGCTGACCGAAGGCGGTGGCCGTGCCGAGCCTGCGCGTCGTTCCGGATCGCGTTCTACGACCGAGCGTCCGTATAATGAAGTCGTCCGCGAGCAGACCACGTCACGTCGTCCGACCGCGCAGAGCCGCACGACCAATACGGTCCCGATTCCGCAGCAGCCATTGCCGCCGGTTATGCCGCCGAGAGATGCGCCGCTGGTGCTGACGCCCCAGTCGCCTTCGCCCCAAACTCCGCCACCACAAACTCCGCCACCTGTGGCCAATCCTGTGCCGACCTATGTTCGGCCCGTGGCTCCGCGGCCGCGCTATCGTGTGCAGGTGATTGCTTTTGACGAGCGGGCCTTTGCCGATGGCATCGCGCGACGTCTTGGCGGCGATACGGTTGTGGAAAGTTTCGAGCGCAATGGCCGCACGCTTTACCGCGTCGTGGCGGGATCATTCAGCGATCAGGCCGTGGCGGAACAGGCTCGTCAGGCCATCATCGCACGTGGATTTGCCGAAGCCCTGTTGATAGCCGACTAAATCGGGGTGACATCCCCGACGGGCGCCGCCATTGTGCGCCGGTGCGAGGCAGATTCATTACATTCGAGGGCGGCGAAGGTGCCGGTAAGACCACGCAGGCGCGCCTGCTGGCCGAGCGCCTGCGTGAGCATGGTATCGACGTCGTCCAGACGCGGGAGCCGGGCGGATCGCCCGGAGCCGAGGAAATCCGCGCCATTGCGGTATCCGGCGATGCGGAGCGGTGGTCGGCGCGAACCGAAACCCTGCTGATGTACGCCTCGCGTTCGGACCATCTGGAACGCAAGATCCTGCCCGCGCTCGAAGAGGGCAAATGGGTGGTCTGCGACCGTTTTGCCGATTCGAGCCGTGCCTATCAGGGCGCGGGCGGTGGTGCGCCCGAAAGCCTGATCGAGGCGCTGGACAAACACGTCGTCGGCGACAACCAGCCGAACCTGACCGTGGTGTTCGATATTCCGGTGGAAGTCGGGCTTGAGCGCGCCTTTGGCCGTGGCCTGTTTGAAACCCGTTTCGAGACCAAGGGGCTGGAGTTCCACCAAAAGTTGCGCGAGGGCTTCCTCGAGGTGGCGGTGCGTCACCCCGAGCGCTGCGTGGTGCTGGATGCCACCGGCGAGGTCGAAGAGGTTGCCGAGCGGCTGTGGGCCGTGGTGGAGGAGCGGCTGCTTTGAGCGAGCATCCGCGCGACCGTTACGAACTGATCCCTGACCTGAAGGCCGAGGAAGCCTTTATCGATGCTCTGTCCCGCGGGCGGCTGCATCACGCATGGCTGCTGTGCGGGGTCGAGGGAACGGGCAAGGCGACCTTTGCCTATCGTGCGGCGCGTCGACTGTTGGGCGCGGCACCCGATCCGTCGAAAGGCCCGCTGGGCGCGTCGGCCCATGACCCTGTCAGCCGACTGGTGTCGGCACAGGCGCATCCTGATCTGTTGGTGCTGGAACGGATTGTAGAAGGCGGCAAGACCAAGAAGGCGATCTCGGTCGAGCAGGCGCGGCAACTGCCCGAGTTCTTCTCCAAGAGCCCGTCACAAGCCAAGCACCGCGTCGCCATCATTGATGCGGCGGATGACCTGAACGTCAATGCTGCCAATGCCTTGCTGAAAATTCTTGAGGAACCACCTGAAAGCGGTGTGCTGTTTCTTGTGACCCACGCGCCGGGGCGTCTGCTGCCGACGATCCGCTCGCGCTGCCGCCGTTTGAGCTTCCCTGTCTGGCCGGAAGCCAAGCTGGCCGAGTTTGTCCAAAACAAGAGCGGCGTGTCGTGGGAAGATGCCGAAATGGCAGCCTCAATGGCGGGCGGATCGCCCGGCGCGGCGCTGAGCCTCGCCAGCGGTCCGCTGTTTGAAATGGACCAGATCGCTCGCGCATGGGTGGACGGCCCCGCCGTTGACCGCGCCGAACAACTGGCCGTGTCCGACAGCTTCCGTGGCGCCGAGGGCGCGGCCCGTTTTGAAGCCCTGATGGATCGTCTGATCGCCGCGGTAAAGCGCCGCGCTGCAGAGGCCGGTGGCCGCGAGGGTGCGCGCTGGGCCGAACTTTGGATGCGCCTGTCGGAACTGCCAGAGCGTGCCGCCGGTTTGAATATGGATAAGAGCGATGTGCTGGCCGGTGCGCTGGCCGACATTGCGCGTACGAAAGCGTCTGCCTGAACATGCTGATCGACAGCCACGTCAATCTCCACGCCCCCCAGTTCGACGAGGACCGTGACGAGGTCATCGCCCGTGCCCGCGAGGCCGGCGTGCAGATGATGGTCGAAATCTCGGACAAGCTGTCGACCTTCGAGGCGACCCACGCCATCGCCGTGAATAATCCGGACATCTGGTGCACGGTGGGCGTCCACCCGCACGAGGCCAAGGATTATGCGGACCTGAAGGCCGACACCCTGATCGAACTGGCGCAGCGCGACCGGGTCGTGGCCATCGGCGAATGCGGACTCGACTTCCACTATGACTTCAGCCCGCGTGACATTCAGGCCGAGGTTTTCCGCCAGCACATCATTGCCGCGCGCGAGACGGGTCTTCCGCTGGTGGTCCATACCCGCGAGGCCGATGAGGTCTGTGCCCGGATGCTGAGGGAAGAAATGGCCGTGGGGCCGTTCAAATTCCTCATGCACTGCTACACAAGTGGGCAGGAATTGGCTGATATTGCTCGTGAACTGGGGGCGTGGTTCTCGGTTTCCGGTATCGCCACCTTCAAGGCCGCCGAGGATGTGCGCGAGGTGATCCGCACCATGCCGAACGAGCGGATCATCGTTGAAACCGATTGCCCGTATCTGGCGCCGATCCCCTATCGTGGGCGTCGCAATGAACCGGCCTTCATCAGCCACGTTCTGGCTAAACTGGCGGAAGTGCGCGGTTGGTCCGAGGAAGAGGCCGACCGTCTGACCACCGACGCCTTCTTCAACCTTTTCCACGCTATTCCGAGGCCGTAATGACCTACGCCGCCGAACTGGAAGTCATGATCCTGGGTTCGGGGTCGTCCGGTGGCGTGCCGCGCGGTGACGGCAACTGGGGCGCGTGCGATCCGGCCAATCCGAAGAACCGCCGCACCCGCTGCTCGGCACTTGTGCGCCGTCATGGTCCGAATGGCGTAACCAATGTGGTTATCGATACATCGCCTGAGTTCCGTCAGCAGATGGTGATGGCGGGGGTGAAGCATCTGGATGCGGTGCTTTACACCCACGACCACGCCGACCAGACCCACGGCATCGACGACATCCGCGTCTTTTTCATTCAGGGCGGGCGTCGCATTCCGGTCTGGCTGGATGAAGCGACCTATAACTCGCTGATGCAGCGCTTTGGCTATGTGTTCGAGTACCAGAATGGCTATCCGGCCATAGCCGAAGCCAATCTGATCCCGCACCACGGCACACACTGGCAGGTAGACGGGGCGGGGGGCGCAGTGCCGATCGTCACCTTCGATCAGGCCCACGGCAATATCCGCTCGGTCGGCTATCGCATGGGTGGCATCGTCTATTCGCCGGACGTGTCCGATGTTGACGAGGCGGCGCTGGAGGCTGTTCGCGGGGCCGATCTGTGGATCGTCGATGCGCTGCGTTACCATCCGCACCCGACCCATGCCCATGTGGACAAGGCGCTGGATTGGATTGCGCAGTCCGGCGTGAAGCGCGCTGTGCTGACCAATCTGCACATCGATCTGGATTATGAAGAGCTGTCCGCCCGCCTGCCGGCCAATGTCGAGGTCGGCTTTGATGGATGGTCGGCTCGCGTGCCGATCTGACATTCGGTTTCAGGGGCCCCGACAGGCTTTACCCCCGATGCCCAAAATGCGACCCGATAACGCCCGTCGATGAATCGACCCTAGGAGTTGAGGCGACGGGGCAGGGAGATATGCATGTCGGGTTTTGTAGCGCGATTGAAGGCCGAGTTCGCAGAGCCTTGGCGCGCCAGTATTGAGCACCGCTTCGTTGATGAACTGCTGGCCGGAACGGTTTCTGATGCCGTCATGGGCCGATATCTGGTTCAGGATCACCGCTTTATCGACGCCTTTGTGACGTTGGTGGGCGGGGCGGTTGCCTCGGCGGACGTTTTTGAAAGCCGTCTGCGCCTGGGCCGTTTCCTCGGCATGGTGTGCAGCGACGAGAACGACTATTTCCTGCGCTCTTTCGATGCGCTCGGGATTGGCGGGGAACGGCATGACATTCCCGATGCGGCACCGACGGCAGGTTTCAAGGCCTTGATGAAGGAAGCAGCTGCGACGCGATCCTATGCGGCCATCATGGCCGTGCTGAATGTGGCCGAGGGACTTTATCTGGATTGGGCGCTGCGTCTGGGTGACCGCCCGCTGCCCGAAAACTTCATCCATGCCGAATGGATCACGCTGCACGACAACGACTTCTTCGCCGATTTCGTCAGCTTCCTGGAAACGGAGCTGGATCGCGTCGGTCCGCAGGATGAAGCGGTGGCGCGTGATTTCTTCCAGCGTGCCGTCGAGCTTGAGCTGGCCTTTTTCAACTCTGCCTATGAGAACTGATCGTGGATTTCTTTGATCGTTTGAAGCTGGCTGCCCACGATGAATGGCAGTCCTATGTGGACCACGAGTTCGTGCGCGGCATGGGTGACGGCACCCTGTCGATCGAGGCGTTCAAGGCCTATCTGGTGCAGGACTATCTGTTCCTGATCCAGTTCAGCCGCGCCTATGCGCTGGCGGCGTACAAGAGCCGCACTCTGGCCGAGATCACCTCGGCGCAGGAGAGCATGGCGGCGATCCTGAACGAGATGCAACTGCACCTGCGCCTGTGCGAGCGCTGGGGTCTGTCGGCGGCGGATGTCGAGGCGACGGAGGAGCATGTCTCCAACGTGGCCTATACCCGCTATGTGATGGACTGCGGCCTTCAGGGCGATCTGCTGGACCTCAAGGTCGCGCTGGCCCCGTGCGTCATCGGCTATGCCGAGATCGGCAAGGCGCTGGCCCCCGCAGACCCCAGTGCGCTCGACAACCACCCCTACAAGGACTGGATCGGCGAATACTCCGGTCAGGGCTATCAGGATTTCGCCGTTTCGGCCCGTGCCGAACTGGACCGCATGGCCAAGGGCGTGACCCAGGAACGATTTGACGAACTGGCCAGAATTTTCGGCATGGCCTCCAAGCTGGAAGCCAATTTCTGGCAGATGGGCTTGGATCTGGGCCGCGCGGCACAGTGATTTTACGAAGCCGCAGCGGTCATTCTGGAGATTGACGGCTGCGGGCTTCTATCCGCGCGTTTCGCTTTCGGGTCGGGTGACCGCATTGACCCGGTCGGGCAAAAACAGGCTGCCTGCATAGAAGATGAGGAAGGCGATATTGAACGCCCCGCCGACCAAAGGGGCACCAATCGGTGCGGGCAGATATGCTGCGGTCGAAAGCAGCAGATAGATCGCGCCTGGATTAATGACGGCAAACCACAGTGGCCATTGGGTCTGGCGCGTCAGCACAGCTATGGCTAGCAGTATCGAAATCGCCACTCCAATGATGCCGCCGATCTGGAAATATAGCGCCAGATAGCCTCCAATCTGTATGGCATTGGCGGCACCGCTATGGATGGCCAGTGCGAAACTGCCCCAAACGGCGTGGGTTGCGGTCGCTATGATGGCTATGACGAAGAACCCACCGACTATGGCAAGTCTGAGCCACGGCCTGTCCGTTGTGATGCGCCCATAAACATGGCCGACCCCCAACGTGTACCCCAATCCTCCGAGGATGGATGTCAGCCCGCCCAGAACGAGGTGTGAGGGTTCCGACTGCTGGACCCGCGCCCATAAGTGGCTGAGTGCGTCCGCTCCACTGGCCCATTGTCCGTAAAACAGCATGTCACCGGCGAACATCGCCAATGCCCCCAGTAAACCCGCATAGCCGCAAAGCCGAACTGTTACTGGTTTCATTGGCGCACTCCTATGCGGAAACCGATTGGCCGAACGATGCTATTTCAACTTGTCGATCAGCGCCATTGCTGCTGCCGGATTGCGGACCTTCGCGCCGGAGATGAAATAGGCGAACACGTCGCCGCCCTTGGTCCAGTCGCGGGTGCGGGCGGCGATGGTGTCCAACTCTTCGCCGGTCAGGCCAGTGGGCTCGTCGGCGCGGCTGGACATCAGGCGGGCATAGGTGAAGTCGGCAGTGCGTTCGTCGATTTCCGGCCAGGTCGGTTCTTCGTCATCGACGGCATAGACGATGGCGGCGTTGTATTTTCGGGCGAGGTCGTAGAATTCCTCGCAGGCAAAGGTCGGGTTGCGGACTTCGAGCGCGTGGCGAAGGCGTACGCCGTCCTTTTCCTTGGGCAGCAGTTTGAGGAAGCCCTCGAAATCGACGGGATCGAACTTTTTCGTGCCCATGAACTGCCAGTTGATGGGGCCGAGTTTGTCGCCCAGCAGGGTCAGGCCCTGTGACAGGAACTTCTCGAAGCTTTCACCGCCTTCGGACAGGGCCTTGCGGTTGGTGCAGTAGCGGCTGGCCTTTACGGCAAACACGAAATCCTTTGGCGTCTCGTCGCGCCACTTGGCCCAGCTGTCGGGCTTGAAGGTGGAATAATAGGTGCCGTTGATCTCAATGCTGGTCAGCTTGGATGCGGCATATTCCAGTTCACGCCGTTGAACCAAGCCATCGGGATAGAAGGTGCCGCGCCACGGTTCGAACGTCCAACCGCCGATTCCGATGTGGGTTTTGCCAGCCATGGGGCGCTCCTTCTGTGTCGTTCACCCTGTTGTCTAACGACTCGTTTGCCGCATTTCATTAGGAATGGCGCGTCGGGAGGTATCGAAATGAAGCGCGCACTTATCGCACTGTCGATTATGGGGCTGGCAACGCCGGTCATGGCGCATCCGGGCGGGTTGAATGCCGAGGGATGCCATAACGACCGCCGCAATGGCGGGTATCACTGTCACCGCGGGCCGTCACGGTCGTCCAGTACGCCGCCGCCAGCGGCGAGGGGATTCGTGGGCAGTGGAGCGGGCGTGGGCACGCGCACGCGCTATTATGCCAACTGTTCCGAAGCGCGGGCCGCTGGGGCCGCGCCGATCCGCCGTGGTGAGCCGGGTTATGGTGCCCACCTCGACCGCGACAACGACGGTATTGCCTGCGAGCGCTAGGGCGGTAATCCAGATATGAAAAAAGCCCCGCCGAGGCGGGGCTTTTTGCATTTCCAAGAGGAGTGGCTCCGCGGGTAGGATTCGAACCTACGACCAGCCGATTAACAGTCGGCTGCTCTACCACTGAGCTACCGCGGACCGTTGCCTCTCGGTGAGGTGCGTATAGCAGCCCTGTTTTGATTCTCGCAAGCTAAGACTTGATCTAAAAGAGAAAAATCTTTGGTCGCTGGCGAAAACAGGGTGGCAGATACGAAAAATGCGCCACAGAGGGCGCATTTCGTAAAATACCTCGGGGCTGGCTCCGCGGGTAGGATTCGAACCTACGACCAGCCGATTAACAGTCGGCTGCTCTACCACTGAGCTACCGCGGAACATTGCCCCGAGGGAGAGGCGCGTATAGCAGCGGGGTTTCGGGTTTTGCAACTGCTAAAATGCAGAAATGGTCCGGAATTTTCATTCGATGCTTCGTCGGAATGATGCGCTAAGTCTGTGGTCATGACGCCGACCCATATTACAGACGCCAACCATCCCGCCGTTCTGCCTTTCCGCGATGTGAAAGAGCGCGACCTGACAGGGCGCGAGGGTCTGTTCATTGCAGAGGGTGAGGTGGTGCTGAATGTCCTGCTGTCCCCCTCCAGCCTATGCCGTCCGGTGGCGGTGCTGATCGCGCAAAAGCGGTTGGAGGGTCTTCTGCCGCTTTTGGCGAATGTGCCGCCGGGCGTTCCTGTCTACACGGCTGAGCAGGAGATTCTGGACCAGATCGCAGGCTTTCACCTGCATCGGGGCATATTGGCGATTGGCCAAAAGCCCGACTTGCGACCTGTCGCAGAGGTTGTCGAGGGCTTGGTGCAGGATGGTGCACGCGCGACGCTGGTGGTCGCCAGCGGTATCGGCAATCACGACAACATCGGCGGTATATTCCGTAATGCCGCGGCGTTTGGCGCAGATGCCGTGCTGATGGATTCGGGGTGCTGTGATCCTTTTTACCGCAAGGCGATCCGCGTCTCGGTCGGGGCAGTCTTGCGCACACCGATGGCAAGGGCCGCAACAGCCTCGGAAATCGTGCTGGGCTTGCAGGAAAAAGGCTTTGAGGTTCTGGCGTTGACGCCTTCGGCTGTGACCCAGTTGGCGGACTATAGGCCGGGTCGCCGGGTGGCCCTGTTGCTGGGCAGCGAGGGGCCGGGGTTACCGAAAGACGTGATTGAGCAATGCACGCCGGTCGGTATCCGTATGGCGGGCGGATTCGATTCCCTGAATGTGGCCGTGACCAGCGGTATTGCCCTGCACCACATCACAACAGGCGTTCGATAAAGAACACCCCGGCACAGTGTACCGGGGTGACAGGCCCTGCCTCGATCAGACGACCTTGCGAACAGCGGCACTCAACACGTCGATCGTGCCGGAAACGCCGGTATGGGCGACGTTCTTGAAATAGATCCAGATGTCGCAGCGCGCATTCTCGCCCGCAGCAAGAGCGTGGGTGAGGGTAAGCGGCGGCGTTTTCAGCACGCCCCGGAAGCCGTCATTGGTCCAGTCGTCCGATGTAGAGGTGGAGCCGGCATAGGATGACTTCCAATTGCCTGCCTGCTGAATCTGTATGAAGGGCACAACGCCGGACACAGCGGGTAGGGCACCGGGAATGTCCAGTTCCACAATGAACTCGATCGTGTCGCCCGCGCGAAGATGCTCTTGATAGGTCAGGCCGAAATCATAGAGCGTGATGACAGTTTGCCAGCCGCCCGTGACGTTTCCGGAATAGCTGATGCGCTGTGCGACCGATCCGGTGCCGGGGTGGATGATCTTGCTGGCAGTCACATTCAGGGCCGACATGTCCCCGCCGCCTTCCGAGCGGCTGATGGCCCAACCGTCCGCTAAGACGCCGCTTATGCCCGCGCCTACCGTACCCCCTGTGCCAGACATGGCGGGGTTCTGGTTGAGATAGCCGCCTTCGTTTGTCGTGGGCCAATAATGGTCGGTGATGCTTTGCAGCTGGCGGGATTGCGGACGGCGTAGTGTCAGCAGGTAGTCTGCGATCGGCTGTGCCGCATAGCGTGCGCCAATCGCCATCGGGTGCAGACCGTCATAGGTAAAGCCCGGTTTGGGCGAATAGGTGAGGGAATTCAGGTCGCCGAAATACTGCGTCGCATCGATAACGCGAAGGCAGGGGAAGTGGGCTTCCTGCTTGCGGATCCATTGGTTGATAGAGTTCAACCAGCCATAATCACTTGTGGACACCGCGTTGCGTGGCAGCACAGGCATGGCGATGGTCAGAATGCCCGCATCGGTCAACGCCTGATAGATGCCGCTAAGATTGGCCTTAACGCTAGACAGGCTGGTCCCGACATCATTTGTGCCGATGAGCACGACGCACGTTCCGGCTCCGCTGTCGATAACGTCCTGAATGCGGGCCAATGCGCCTGCGGTTGTGTCACCGGACACACCGAAGTTGAGGCCTTGATGGGTCTGGAAGGCCTGGCGGGTCAAAGCCGGAACCCAAAAATTGAGGCCCCGGGCGGTGTCGCGGATATTGCTGGCATCGTTGTTGATACCCGATGCCGTGATGCTGTCACCCAGAAACGCCACCAGATTGTTGAAAGGTACATCGCGCCCTGCCGACGGCGAGTGGCCAAGCGGCATGATGGCGGGCTGGGATTCGAATGTATCGGACATATAGGTTCCATCCTGGGGAGGGGCGGCGTCATCCGACGCTGCGTTTTTAGACGAAGAAGCAGGGCAGCCACCCATCAAGTGGCTGCCCTTGATCGGCATGCGTCAGCGCACACCGGATCCAACAAAAGGGATGCCGCACAGTCTCACGACGTTCGGATCGCACAACGGTTTGGCGACGCAAATCCTGTTTGCGACGGCCAAGGTGCAAGGCACGGCATAAAGCCGTGGTGCAAAGTCTTTGATTTAGATTTTTCGGGGTGTCGAACGGCGGAAACCGCTGTCAGTTCGATAGCTTCGGTATGCCAGATTTTGACGTCATTGTCAAGAATTAAGCGTCGCCATAAAGGCGAATCCGTTGCCGCTGATCCACCGCGAAAAGCGAATCGTACCTAGACCGTGATCGGATGGGAGAGGGAGGATCCGTTGTCGTGCGTCGAACACATACGGATAAAAAGAAAGCCGCCCCGAAGGGCGGCTCCTTTTGCTCTGCAGCAGTGGAGGCCTGACCGGGAATCGAACCCGGGTGCAAGGATTTGCAGTCCTCTGCGTCACCACTCCGCCATCAGGCCGTCGCCCCGAGGGGCACTGCGCTGCTGCGAGGAAGGCGTGACTACCTCAATAGTTTGCGGTTCGCAACGTAGAGTCTTATAAGCGCGGCAGATTTTTTGCCTTAGTCGCCTCCAAGGACACTGAAACATGGATTTCGCCGCCGCTCGTAAGGTCATGGTGGACAGCCAGGTCCGCGTAAATGACGTCACGAATCGCGAACTGCACGCTGCAATGGGTAGTGTTGAGCGTGAGCGTTTCTGTGCGCCTGACCGTGCTTTTTCGGCCTATGCCGATGTCATGCCGGAAATCACCGCCGGCCGTCGCCTGATGCTGCCGCGCGATATGGGCAAGCTGCTGGAAGGTGCCGAACCCAAGGCCGGTGAAAAGGCTCTGGTCATCGTCGGCCCGTATGCCGCTGCGGTTCTTGCCCGTATCGGTCTTGAAGTGACGGTGCAGGATTCGAATGCCGATGTTTTCGCCGTCACCGGCGAAGCGCTGGCTGATTACGGCGTCCAGACGGTGGTTGCGCCGCTGAACCAGCCGCAAGGCGAGGGCTATGACCTGATCGTGTCCGAAGCCGCAGTGCCGGCGCGTCAGGAGGCCTGGATCGAAGCTTTGGCTCAAGGTGGCCGCCTGGTCGTCGTCGAGCGTTCAGGCCCTGCGGGCAAGGCTGTTGTCTATGTGAAGGGCAAGGAAGGCGTGTCGCGCCGCGAGCTGTTCGATGCCGCTCCGGATGTGCTGGCCGAACTGGCCCCGCAGCCTGCGTTCGCGCTCTGAAATAAAAGGTTGGCTCGCTGCGACGGAGCCAAGCTTAGCTAGCGTGAAAAAAACTTAACTGGCGTAGCTGAAAGGTTACGATCATCTACGCCGGTAGAAGAACGATGTTGGACCCTCGAACGAGGGCAGTCAGGAACAGGTTTATGTTGGATCGCTCGCGCGTTTTGGCTTCGGCAGCAGTCATATCTTTGATCATCGGCGGACTTTCGGGTCCGGCAATGGCGGAATCACTGCGCGACGCCGTGAACCTTGCGTATCGGACCAATCCGACCCTGCTGGCCCAGCGCGCAAACCAGCGCGCGCTGGACGAGACGACCGTACAGGCCCGCGCGGGCCTGCGTCCGACGCTTTCGGTATCGGGCGGTCCTTCCTATCAGCGCTCCACAAGCGAGCGTGTGACCACGACCGTTCCGGGCGCTGTCCTGCCGATCGATCTGAATGGTGACGGCATCCCCGATGCCACCGGCACCATCCCGCCGAGCACCTCGGTCACTGGCGGCACCCGCGAAACCGATTCCCTGTCGGCGACGGTACAGTTGGGCCAGACGATCTGGTCGGGTGGTCGCACCAGCAATGCCATTGCCGCTGCCGATGCCAACATTTTTTCCGGCCGCGAAAACCTGCGCAGCGTCGAACAGAATGTCATGCTTTCGGTCATTCAGGCCTATGCGGATGTTCTGCGGGATATGGAAATCCTGCGGGTTCGTCAGGAAAACCTGACGGTACTGCGCCGTCAGCTTGATGAATCGAACGCGCGTTTCGAAGTGGGTGAAATTACCCGTACCGACGTGGCCCAGTCCGAAGCCCGTCTGGCCCAGTCCGAATCCGATCTGGCACAAGCTCAGGCCCAGCTGTCCGTTTCGCGTGCAGCCTATTCCACGGTTGTGGGTCAGGCACCGACCAGCCTGGAAGAGCTTCCGCCTCTGCCGAACGTGCCGGCCGATTTCGACGCTGCGCTCGATGTGGGACTTGCCAACAACCCGGGCATTCTTGCCGCCCAGTATGATCTGGCCGCGGCGGAGGCGAATGTCGCGGCAGCCCGTGCCGAATACCGTCCTTCGGCGCGGCTGACGGCCTCGTATGGCGGTACTTCGAACGAGTTTTCGAATCTGGACCTGTCGTCCAACACGAACTTTACCGCAGGGGCCAGCATTTCGGTGCCGCTCTTCACCGGCGGTCTGAACCAGTCGCGTGTGGCACAGGCTCTGGAACGTGCGAACGCGGCCCAGATCAACATCGAAGGCCAGCGCCGTAGCGTGCTTCAATCGATCAGCTCCGCCTATGCTCAAGCCGTATCGGCGCGTTCGTCGCTGGCGGCGGGTGAGCAGGCCGTTCGCGCTGCCTCCGTGGCTGCCGAGGGGGTGCGTCAGGAAGCTCAGGTCGGTCTGCGCACGACGCTGGACGTCCTGAACCAAGAACTGGAACTGCGCAGCGCGCAGGTCACCTTGGCGTCGGCGCGTCGCAACTATTACGTTGCCCAGGCCCAGCTTTTGGCGGCAATGGGCAATCTGACCGGCCCGCAGCTTGATCCGACTCTGGAAGTCTACGACGCCGAGGACAACTACAACGCGGTACGTAATCGTGGGGCTCTGCCGTGGGACGGCGTGATCGAGGCCATCGATGCGATCGGTTCGCCGCGCGTTACGCCCACCACAGGATACGAGGACGCGCCGATTGACCGCGAACTCAAGGGCGAAGTGGTTCGCACAGCACCACGAAGCTAAGCCGGAAGAGGGCGGGGCAACCCGCCCTTTTTTATACCCGCTGATCACCCATAAAGGGAAAAACGGGCGTTGATTCCGTCTCGGGTTGGTGCGACGTAAGGCCTATTCGCTGTTCTCTGCGCAAAGATTCCGGTTTTTTTAAAACTTGTGGTTTCTGATCGCAAAACACTCAACCGCTGCCACTCGCCATTTTCCCAAGGCTCGTTATGACCGAACAGACCGCTCAGGAACCGACGATGGAAGAGATTCTGGCGTCTATTCGCCGGATTATCTCGGAAGACGATGCGCCCGCTGAAACGAGCGAGGCGGTTGAAGAGGCACCGGTTGTCGAACCGGAGCCGGAACCTGTGACCTTTGCCGCAGAGCCGGAAGAAGAGGTTCTGGAACTGACCGAGCCTTATGAGGCACCGGCTGCCGAGGTTATCGGTGATCTGGATGTCAGTGCGCCGGTATATGAGCCGGAGCCGGAACCGGTTGTTCAGGATTTCCCGGTCACGGACGATGCCTTGGTCAGCGAGAGCACGGCTGCCGAGGCCGCAAGCGCCTTTGCCGGACTGGCCGCTGTCGGCCGCCCTTCCTCGGCACCGACCGCACAGGATATGCCCTTCGATAGCGGCAACACCGTTGAGGGCATGGTTCGCGACATGCTGCGTCCGATGCTGAAGAACTGGCTGGATACGAACCTGCCGGCTATCGTCGAACGTGAAGTTCGCAAGGAAGTAGAGCGCATCGCTCGCAGTGCGAGCTAGCCCTCGGCTTCGCCAGACATTAAATGAAGGGGGCGGCTCCGGCGGGGCCGCCTTTTTCTGTTGTTATTTATCACCCTCGGCGCGTCCGTCGCGCTAGAGACAAAGACATGACCATGCTTGAGAAGACGTTCGATCCGAAGGCCGCCGAGCCCCGCCTGTATGCACAGTGGGAAGAGAGCGGGCTGTTTGCCCCCAAGACTGACGGCGCTGCCGAAGCCTATTCGATCGTCATCCCGCCGCCGAACGTCACGGGCAGCCTGCACATCGGCCACGCCCTGAATAATACGCTTCAGGACATTTTGGCCCGCTATAACCGCATGAAGGGCAAGGCCGTCCTGTGGCTGCCGGGCACCGACCACGCGGGTATCGCCACCCAGATGGTCGTCGAGCGCAAGCTGGCCGCCGAAGGCCAGCCGGGCCGCCGCGAGATGGGCCGTGACGCCTTCGTCGAGAAGGTGTGGGAGTGGAAAGCCGAGTCGGGTGGCACCATCATCCGCCAGCTGCGCCGTCTGGGCGCATCGTGCGACTGGTCGCGTGAACGCTTTACGCTGGACGAGGGCCTGAACGAGGCCGTCCGCAAGGTGTTCGTCCAGCTCTATAAAGAGGGCCTGATCTACCGCGCCAAGCGTCTGGTGAACTGGGACCCGCATTTCCAGACCGCCATTTCGGACCTCGAGGTCGAGCAGAAGGAAGTCGACGGTGCCTATTGGCACTTCGCCTATCCGCTGGCCGATGGCGTGACCTATCAACATCCGGTCGCCTTCGACGAAGAGGGCAAGCCGACCGAGTTCGAGACCCGCGACTACATCGTGGTCGCCACCACGCGCCCCGAAACCATGCTGGGCGACACCGGCGTGGCCGTTCACCCGAAGGACGAGCGTTACGCTGGTCTTGTCGGCAAGGAAGTCGTCCTGCCGATCACGGGCCGTCGCGTGCCGATCGTGGCCGACGAATACGCCGATCCGGAAAAGGGTTCAGGCGCGGTGAAGATCACCCCGGCCCACGACTTCAACGACTTCCAGGTCGGCAAGCGTGCGGGTCTGCCGGCGCTGAACATCATGGACTCGCTGGCCCGCATCACTTCCGACGAGGTTCCGGAAATTCCGGCCGAATATGTCGGCATGGACCGTTTCGTCGCGCGTAAGGCGATCATCGCCAAGGCCGAGGAAGACGGCTGGCTGAAGGAAATCGAAAAGACCAAGCATCAGGTCCCGCACGGCGACCGTTCGGGGGCTGTCATCGAGCCGTGGCTGACCGACCAGTGGTGGGTCGATGCCAAGACGCTGGCCCAACCGGCGCTGAAGGCTGTTCAGGACGGCGAGACCGTTTTCGAGCCGAAGTCGTACGAAAAAGTCTATTTCGAGTGGCTGAACAATATCGAGCCGTGGTGCGTCTCGCGCCAACTGTGGTGGGGTCACCAGATCCCGGCCTGGTATGGTCCGGAAGTTGATGCTGCAGGACGTGTTGTATCTTTAGGTACGAAGATTTTCGTTGCAGAAACTGAGGCTGAAGCTGCGGCAGAGGCTAAAGAATACTACGGCGAAGGTGTTGAGGTTAGCTTCGCGACTATTCTGCCACTTGCCAACCAGTCTGGCTCTAACGAACTAGATGCCAAGCTAACAAGTGTCGAACTGACCCGCGAAGAAGACGTGCTGGACACCTGGTTCTCGTCGGCGCTGTGGCCGTTCTCGACCATGGGCTGGCCGGAAAAGACGGACGATCTGGCCCGTTTCTATCCGACGTCGGACCTCGTGACCGCCGCCGACATCATCTTCTTCTGGGTCGCCCGCATGATGATGATGGGCAAGCACTTCATGGGCGATGCCCCGTTCAAGCGCGTCATCATCAATGGCCTCGTCCGCGACGAGAAGGGCCAGAAGATGTCGAAGTCCAAGGGCAACGTCATCGATCCGCTGGAGATCGTGGACGAGCTGGGCGCCGACCCGCTGCGCTTCACCATGGCCATCCTGTCGGGCACGCGCGACATCAAGTTGTCGAAGCAACGCATTGAAGGCTATCGTAATTTTGGCACCAAGCTGTGGAATGCCGCACGCTTCAGCCAAATGAACGAATGTGCCCGTGTCGAAGGTTTCAACCCGGCCAATGTCCAGCAGACCATTAACCGCTGGATCCGTGGCGAACTGACCAAGGCCGAGCGTGCCGTTTCGGAAGCCATCGAAGGCGGCCGTTTCGACGATGCGGCCGGTGCTCTGTACCGCTACATCTGGAACGTCTTCTGCGACTGGTACCTCGAACTGGCCAAGCCGGTGTTCAACGGCTCGGACGAGGCGGCCAAGGCCGAGACCCGCGCCATGACCGCATGGGTTCTGGACGAGACGCTGAAGCTGCTGCATCCGGTCATGCCGTACATCACCGAAGAGCTGTGGGCCGAGCTGGGCAAGTCTGGTCCGTCGCGCGACACCCTGCTGATCGGTGCCAACTGGCCGCAACTGCCGGACAGCTATGTTGATGCCGCCGCAGAGGCCGAGATCGGCTGGCTGGTCGATCTGATCGGCGAACTGCGTGGTCTGCGTGCCGAGATGAACGTGCCGCCGTCGGCCAAGCCGCCGCTGGCCTTCGTCAATCCGGATGCGGAAACGGCTGAGCGTCTGTCGCGTCACCGCGACCTGATCCTGACGCTGGGCCGTGTGTCGTCGGTGGATGCCGCCGATGCCGCGCCCGCCGGTGCCGTCACCTGTGTCTCGGGCGGTTCGACCGTGGCCCTTTCGCTGGCTGATTTCATCGACCTGAGCGCGGAGAAGGCCCGTCTGAACAAGGAAATCGCCGCGTTCGACAGCGATATCGCGCACTACAACAAGAAGCTCGGCAACCCGAACTTCGTGTCGCGCGCCGCGCCTGAAGTGGTCGAGGACCAGCGCCAGAAGCTTGCCGATGCCGAAGCCGGCAAGGCCAAGCTGCAGGCCGCACTGGCACGTCTGGAAGCCATGGCGTGAGCCGTATCCGGCTCGACCAACATCTTGTGAACCTTGGGCTGGCCGAAAGCCGGTCCAAGGCCAAGGCGGCCATCGAGGCGGGCAATGTCACGGTGGACGGTGAGGTGGCGAAGGCCGCTTCGCTGAAAGTCCTTGAGGACGCCAACATCGGCTATGCCGACGCCCACCGCTGGGTCGGGCGTGGTGCGCTGAAGCTGGAACGCGCGTTCGAGCTTTGGCCGCTGGATGTGGCGGGCAAAGTGGCGATGGACGTCGGGGCCTCGACCGGAGGCTTTACGGAGGTCTGTCTGGACCGAGGCGCGGCCAAGGTGTTTGCCGTCGATGTGGGGCAGGGGCAGATGCACCCGCGCATCGCCGCCGATCCGCGCGTGGTGAACCTTGAGAAGACCGATGCCCGCGAGCTGGGCGTGGATCAGATCACGCAGCCGCCGTCCCTGATCGTTTGCGACGCCAGCTTCATCAGCCTGTTGAAGGTTTTGCCCGTCCCTCTGTCGCTGGCGGCGGATGGCGCGCATCTGATGACTTTGGTGAAACCCCAGTTCGAAGCCGACAGTCCCTCGGCCATCGGCAAGAAGGGCATTGTCAAGGACGTGGCGGCCCACGAGGCGGCGGTCAGCAAGGTCCGCGACTGGCTGGAATCCGAGGGCTGGGCCGTTCAGGACGTGGCCGACAGCCCCATCGAGGGCGGGGATGGCAACCGCGAGTTCCTGCTTTGGGCGATCAAACGCCCTTAAAGATCGAGGCCCGCCAGATCGCTCCGGCGGGCCTCTTCGCATCGTCGATTGACAGGGGGGCTGAAAGTTAGTCGACGATGCGATAGCGGCCATTCGCATCACGGCAGGTGCGAACGTAACGGGTTTCGATGCGGCCATCGGGAAGGCGGATTTCGCTTTCGGCCAGTTCGCATTCCTCGCGCGCAGGGGCGGGCTTGGAATAGCCTTGGCCGTAGCCTTGCGGATAGTCGCGGTAATAGTCGTATCCATCGTCATAGCGACGGTCGTCATAACGACGGTCATAGGACGGCTGCGGCGGCGGTGCCGTATCATAGGCGACCGGATAGGTCGGAATGGTCTCGCGGGCGGGCGTACATGCCGCAGTCCCGCGTCCTACGCCTGCTCCGACGGCTGCGCCCAGCACGCCACCCAGAAGGCTGCCTTCGGTACGACGTCCGCGCGACGCCACCTGCGAGCCCGCAATGGCTCCGATAGCCGCGCCAAGCAGGCCGGACGAAGCCTGACGCTCGCGCTGTTCGCGCAGGCAGGGGTCGTAATAGGCCTGATCACGGGATGAGGGCGAATAACCATAGCCGTAGCCATAGTCCTGTGCCGAGGCGGTTTGAGGCATGGCCATTACAGCGCAAGCCATACCGGCTAGGGCGAAAGCAGGGGGTTTGGCGATCTTTGCGATCATGAAATTCACAGCTCCCTCGGAGAAGGGCGCTTCTGTCTGGCCCTTTCCGTTGTCGACTTATGGCTTAGGTGAACGAACCTGAACAAAGATTGATCGTGCCGTTCATCTTCGTTCATCTTTGTTTTCGCCGCGATCTGCGGATAGAAGCGCGGGATGACGCAGACCCTGACGATTGCCCGCATGGGCCACCACGGCGATGGTATCGCCGATACCCCGAACGGTGCCGTTTTTGTACCCGGTGCCTTGCCCGGTGAAGTCGTGCGCGCCGAAGTGAAAGACGGTCGCGTCGAGAGCTTTGAACTGGTCCAGGCCAGCGCCGATCGCCGCCCGATCTTTTCCGAGGCCTATGCCGAGTGCGGCGTGGCTCCGCTCCAGCACTGGGCCGACGCACCCTATCTGGAATGGAAGCGAGATGTGGTGGTCCACACCCTGCAACGCGAAGGGTTGGAAACCGATGTCCAGCCTACGGTTGCCACGCCGCCGGCATCGCGCCGCCGTATTGCCCTGCATGCGCGCCGTGGCTCGAATGGCAGGATTTTGCTGGGGTTCAAGGCGCGCCGTTCGTGGCGACTGGTCGAAATCAACGAGTGCCCGATTTCCGATCCGTCCTTGGTCGCGGCCTTTCCTGCGCTGCGTCGCATCGCCGATGCCTTCCTGACGCATCCGAAATCGGCCCCGACGCTTCATGCGACACTGACCGATACCGGCGTTGATGTGGACGTGACCGGCGTAGAGAAACGTTCGGGCGGCCCGTCCGCGGACCAGATCGCCAAAGCCATCGCCGCGGCAGCAGAAGGCGATCTCGCCCGTCTGAGCCTTGATGGCGACACGCTGGTCATGGCACGGCAGCCGCGCGTGACCTTTGGCCGTGCGTCTGTTCCAATACCCGCAGGCGGCTTCCTTCAGGCTTCGCCCGCTGCCGAGGCCGCTATGGTCGAGCGCGTTGTCGAGGCTGTGCGAGGGCACAAGCGCGTGGCCGATCTGTTCTGCGGTGCGGGTACCTTTACCTTCCCCTTGGCAGAGGTCGCGACGGTGACCGCGGCGGACTCATCGGCTGCCTCGATCGCAGCCATGAAGGCGGCGTTTGCTACGGCCAAGGGATTGAAGGGGATCGAGGCACAGGCGCGCGATCTGTTCCGCCGTCCGCTGTCGCCCTATGACCTCAAGGGCTGTGACGCCATTGTTCTGGATCCGCCGCGTGCGGGCGCTCTTGAACAGACGCAGCAACTTCCGGGCACCAAGGCCGACACCATTGTCGGCGTATCGTGCAATCCGCAGACCTTCGCCCGTGACGCCCGCGTTCTGGTGGATGCAGGCTTCCGCCTCGAGACTGTTACACCGATTGACCAGTTCATCTGGTCCACCCACATCGAACTTGTCGGCGTCTTCCGCCGCTAATGGCCCGGGGGGCAATATCCATGACTGATGGGCATGATGAAGAGATCGACGGCGGTGGTTTCGATTTCGATGACTGGAATCGTCTAAAGCCCTTCACGGGGCGCATTGCCACGCTGGAAGACGTGCAGGCCAAGGCCGCCGTCTTCGCGCTGGGTGACACGGAGCGTCCGTATCCCTTGGATATGGAACTGCCCCAGCCGGCAATCTGGTGGGACGAGGACGGCGAAAAGCCGGTCGTCATCGTTCAGGCCGAAATCCACACCAACGCCGAAGACGAGGAGATGGAGGTCTATGGCCTGATCCTGCCGGACGGCGACGGTGCCGTGGCCCTCAGCGAGGACGTCGATCTGGTGGATGCCACCGATGCGACGTGGCGCAAACTGGTCGAGGACTACATCGATCCCTCGGCCATCAAAGACTAGAAATCGAACAGCTCTCCCTGCGTCCGTTCGGATGCAGGGATTTTGAAGCGGGTGGTGTCCAGCGGTGGTATCGCCCGATCCAACCCATAGCGTTTGCGCGCCGCGCGGAATCGCGTGGCGATCAGTTCGGCCACGGGGCCGGTTCCTTTCATCCGCTGGGACCAGTCCGGATCATAATCCTTTCCGCCGCGCGTCTGCCGAACCAGGGACATGACGCGGCGTGCACGGTCGGGCCGTGCGTCTTCCAGCCATTCGCGAAACAGGTCCTTGATTTCCAGAGGCAGCCGCAGGGTGACGTACATCGCGCGGACAGCGCCCGCTTTTGCGGCAGCTTCTAGAACGGACTCCAGCTCATGGTCGTTCAAACCGGGGATGACAGGCGCAAACCCGACCGTGACCGGACACCCCGCATCCGTCAGCCTGCTGATAGTCTCCAGCCGTTTGGCGGGCGTCGCGGCCCGTGGCTCCATCGCGCGGGCCAGCTTGCGGTCCAGCGTCGTGATCGAGACGCAGGCATGGGCCAGACCTTCACGGCCCATTGCGCCCAGAATATCGGCATCCCGCGCCATCAATGCCGATTTCGAGATGATCGACAGGGGATGCTGAAAGCGCTGTAAAACCTCCAGAATGCTGCGCGTCAGGCGGGTTTCGCGCTCTACCGGCTGATAGGGATCGGTATTGCCGCCAATATGGATCGGCTGGCATTTATAGCGGGGCTTTTTGAGTTCTTCGGTCAGCCGTTCGGCGGCTTGCGGCTTGAAGAAGAGCTTGCTTTCGAAATCCAGACCGGGTGACAGCCCCATCCACGCATGGGCCGAGCGGGCGTAGCAGTAGATGCAGCCGTGCTCGCAGCCGCGGTATGGATTGATGGAAAGATCAAACCCGATATCGGGGCTGTTGTTGCGGGTGATGACGGTCTTTGCCTTTTCGGCTGACAGACTGGTCCGCAGGGGAGGGGCGGGCTCGTCGGTCCTGTCCCAGCCGTCATCGATCGTTTCGGCAGTAAGGGTTTCGTACCGTCCCGACTGGTTGGATCTGGCTCCGCGTCCCCGCACTGCTTCTGTCATGTAGGGAAGACATCACGGCGGCCGGAACATAACAAGAACAATTTTTCACCCAACCCCGTAATTTCGCTTGCCATGATCGGAAAAGAGGGGTTAGAACAAAACAAGAACTTCAATGTGGATTGGGGATAAGCCGATGTCTCGTCGTTTCAAAGACCTTCTGGCACTTGTTTCGTGCGGCAGCTTCGTCTGGATGGTTTGGCACGCTGCCTTCCTCGTGTCTTGAACGGGGTCACGCTTTCGCCCTTCGGTGGAGCGACAGACCGACTCCGTGCAAACTGTGTCCACGGCCTGAAGCCGGGAGTTTGGAGCTGTCTGGGTGACCGAGACGTCTGACAATGCTGGATTTGTCCATCTGCGGGTCCGCAGTGCCTATTCCTTGCTGGAAGGGGCGATCAAGGCCAGCAAGATCGGCAGCATGGCGGCGGATATGGGTATGCCTGCGGTGGCTATCGCCGACCGCTCCAACCTGTTTGGCGCTCTGGAATTCAGCCAGTACACCAAGGACGCCGGCGTCCAGCCGATAGTTGGCATTGCCTTGCCGGTTTTCGGCATCGGTGGCCGCAAACCCGAACGATGGTCAAAGGTCCCAACGATTACCTTGCTGGCCCAGAACCATCAGGGCTGGCTGAGCCTTTGCGCGCTTTCGTCCTCGTCCTTCCTCGATACAATCGATCTGCCCGAGGCTGGCGTGCAGTGGGAGATGGTGGCCGAACGTTCCGAAGGATTGATCCTTCTGTCGGGCGGGCCGGATGGTCCGGTGGACCCTTTGTTCGCTGCGGGCAAATCGGACGACGGCGACGCTGCGCTGGCCGAGATGAAGCGGGTCTTCGGTGACCGCTTCTATGTGGAGCTCCAGCGCCACAATCTGCCTGAGGAGAAGGCGGCAGAAGGCGGTCTGGTCGACTGGGCCTATGCCAACGATGTGCCGTTGGTGGCGACCAACGATGTCTATTATGGCAAGGCGCAGCAGGCCAAGGCCCACGATGCACTGCTGTGTATCTCCGATGGCGCGTTTGTCGGTCAGGAAGATCGTCGTCGCGTCACGGGCGAGCACTGGTTCAAGTCTCCGGACGATATGCGGGCTTTGTTTGCCGACCTTCCCGAAGCCTGCGACAATACTCTCGAGATTGCCCGCCGCTGTGCCTTCTTGACCCAGACGCACAAGCCCATCCTGCCCAGCTTCAATACGGGCGATGGCCGCTCCGAAGCTGATGAGCTGGCGCACCAGGCGCGTGAAGGCCTGAAGATGCGTCTGTCGCGGCATCAGCACTACGCCCCCGAGCAAGACTATTGGGATCGCCTCGAATGGGAGGTGGGGATCATCCAGCAGATGGGGTTCCCGGGTTACTTCCTGATCGTTTCCGACTTCATCAAATGGGCGAAGCTGCACCACATTCCGGTCGGTCCGGGCCGTGGTTCGGGTGCNNCCTGCTGTTCGAGCGCTTCCTTAACCCTGAACGCGTATCGATGCCCGACTTCGATATCGACTTCTGTCAGGAGCGCCGCGAAGAGGTGATTTCCTACGTGCAGAACCATTATGGGTTCGACCGCGTGGCGCAGATCATCACCTTCGGTACGCTGCAGGCCCGCGTTGTGCTGCGCGACGTCGGGCGCGTGATGCAATTGCCGTTCGGTCAGGTGGACCGACTGGCCAAGATGGTTCCGGCCAATCCGGCCAATCCGGTTACGCTCTCGCAAGCCTTGGAAATGGAGCCGCGTCTGCGCCAGATGCGCGACGAGGATCAGTCTGTTCAGGCCCTGCTGAATACGTCGATGGAGCTGGAAGGTCTCTATCGCAACTGTTCGACCCACGCGGCGGGCGTGGTTATCGGTGATCGTCCTCTAACGGAACTGGTGCCGCTGTATCAGGATCCGCGTTCGACCATTCCGGCGTCGCAGTTCAACATGAAATGGGTCGAGCCGGCCGGTCTGGTGAAGTTCGACTTCCTCGGCCTCAAAACCCTGACGGTTCTGGACCGTGCCAAGGGGTTCCTGGAGCGTCGCGGACAGGCTCCGGAATGGAACCTTATACCGCTTGATGACGAGAAGACCTATGAGCTGATGGCCTCAGGCCAGACGGTCGGCGTGTTCCAGTTGGAATCGCAGGGCATGCGCGACACCCTGCGCAAGATGCGATGCGGGTCGATCGAAGAGATCACCGCTCTGATCTCGCTGTACCGCCCCGGCCCGATGGAGATGATCGACACCTATATCGACCGTAAGTTCGGTCGAGCGGAGGTCGATTACCTGCACCCCAGCCTGAAGGAAGTCCTGACGGAGACGTACGGCGTCATCATCTATCAGGAACAGGTGATGAAGATCGCCCAGATCCTGGCAGGGTACAGCCTCGGTGAAGCCGACCTCCTGCGCCGCGCGATGGGTAAGAAGAAGAAGGAGGAGATGGACTTCCAGCGCCTCCGCTTCGTGAAGGGCGCTTCGGAAAAGGGCGTGCCGGAAGAGCAGTCCGGTTCGATCTTCGATCTCGTGGCCAAATTCGCGGGCTACGGCTTCAACAAATCGCACGCTGCCGCCTATGCGCTGATCTCTTTCCAGACGGGCTGGCTGAAGGCCAACCATCCGGTCGAGTTCTTCGCCGCGTCCATGAGCCTGGACCTGTCGAATACCGACAAGCTGGCTGTCTTCTATCAGGACTGCCGCCGCTTCGAGATTCCGGTGCTGGCACCGGACATCAACCGTTCGTCAGCCGACTTCGACGTCGCGTGGGAGGACGGCAAGGGCAGCGTGCTCTATGCGCTGGGGGCCATCCGTAACGTGGGCCTCGAAGCCATGAAGCACGTTGTCGAGGTGCGTAACGAAACGGGACCGTTCAAGGATATCTTCGACTTCCTGGAACGTGTCGATCCCAAGGTCGTGAACAAGCGCGCGCTGGAAGGTCTGGCGCGGGCAGGGGCTTTCGACAGCATCCACCCGAACCGCCGCCAGCTGTTCGAACAGGCCGATGTGCTGGTTGCCTATTGCCAGAGCGTCGCGGCCGAGCGTGCCTCTTCCCAGGTCAGCCTGTTCGGTGCCGATCAGGCGGGGGCCGCCCGCCCACGCTTGCGCTCGGTTGAGCCGTGGGCGGGGCCAGACAAGCTGGATCAGGAACTGTCGGCTGTCGGCTTCTACCTGTCGGGCCACCCGCTGGAAGAGCTGACCCCGGCGCTGAAGCGCAAACGCGTGACCTTTGTGGCCGAGGCTACCGGACTGGCGGAGGCCGGGCACGAAGCCTTCCAGATGGCCGGCGTCGTACGTCGCAAACAGGAACGTCCCAACAAGAATGGCGAGAAGTTCGCCTTCGTCAGTTTCTCCGATCCGACGGGCGAGTTCGAATGCCTGTTCCCGCCGGAGCAGTTGCGCCGTTGCCGCGACATTCTGGAAGTCGGATCTGCCGTTCTTGTGAAGGTCCGTGCCAAGGCATCCGACGGCGAGGTTCGCTTCTTCGGTGACGATGCCAGCCGTATGGATGTGTTGCTTGACGATGCGAACATCGGCCTGCGCGTGATCGTGTCTGCCAATGCCTCCGACCCCGAAGCGCTCAAGTCCCGCCTCGAACGTGCACGTTCGAACGGGAAGGGCGGTGAGGTCTGGGTACAGACGACCCTGCATGGACGCACCGAGGTCGAGGTCAAACTCCCGGGGCGCTACCGGCTCGATGCTGCCCTGCGCGGTGCGCTCAAGACGGTTCCGGGCGTAGTCATGCTGGAAGACGCCTGAGCCGGGCCAAGGCTAAGGCCTTTGCAGGCTTGGGTTTTTCTTCGCCGTCTCTCTTGCGTTTTCATATCCGGAGGCGTAGAGGAGCGGCGCACTTCGCACGTGGGTGAGGCGCGGTTGGGGAGAAATCCTGACCTGCACCGTTCCGAGGGACCGTATGTCCTTTAATCACCCGCGCTAGGTTTGATCGGAAAAAGGACAATACGATCATGGCTCTGCCAGAATTCTCGATGCGCACCCTGCTGGAAGCCGGCGCTCACTTCGGTCACCAGACCCACCGCTGGAACCCGAAGATGGAACGCTACATCTTCGGTTCGCGCTCGAACATCCACATCATCGACCTGTCGCAAACCATGCCGCTGATGCACCAGGCTCTGGTTGCTGTTCGCGACGTGGCTGCCAAGGGCGGTCGTGTTCTGTTCGTTGGTACCAAGCGTCAAGCTGCTGATCCGGTTGCCCAGGCTGCCAAGCGCTGCGCCCAGTACTACATGAACAACCGTTGGCTCGGCGGCACGCTGACCAACTGGCGCACCGTTTCGGGTTCGATCCAGCGCCTTCGCGAGCTGGAAGGCATCCTCGCTTCGGGTGAAGGCCGTAACAAGAAAGAGCTGCTGACCCTGCAGCGCGAGATGGACAAGCTCGAGCTGTCGCTCGGCGGCATCAAGGACATGGGTTCGGTTCCGGACATCATGTTCGTCATCGACACCAACAAAGAGTCGATCGCGATCCAGGAAGCCCGCAAGCTGAACATCCCGATCATCGCCATCCTGGACACCAACTCGGATCCGGACGGCATCACCTATCCGGTCCCGGGCAACGACGACGCTGCCCGCGCCATCCAAACCTACTGCGATCTGATCGCTGACGCGGTTCTGGACGGTCTGGCTGCTGGTGCTGCCGCTCAAGGTATCGACCTGGGTGCTATGGAAGCTCCGGTTGAGCCGGCTCTGGCTGCCGAAGAAGCTCCGGCTGCTGAAGAAGCTGCTCAAGGCTGATTTCTGACGGTTCGTCCCTATATAGGGACGAACTGACGTCAAACCGACATGCGGCCGGGCTAATGGTCCGGCCGCTCAATCGAATTTCAGGAGAAGAACATGGCCGAGATCACTGCCGCCCTCGTGAAGGAACTTCGCGAGCGTTCGGGCGTCGGCATGATGGACTGCAAGAAGGCCTTGCAGGAAAACGACGGTAACATCGAAGCCGCCATCGACTGGCTGCGCGCCAAGGGCCTGTCCAAGGCTGCCAAGAAGGCTGACCGCGTCGCTGCTGAAGGCGTTGTCGCTGTTGCAACCGAAGAAAACGGCGCTGGCGAAACCGCTGCTGCCATCGAGTTCAACGCTGAAACCGACTTCGTTGCCCGTAACGACCTGTTCCAGACCGCAGCCAAGCAATTCGCCCAGCTGGCTCTGAAGAACGAAGGCGTTGAGGCCATCTCGGCTGCAACCCTCGAAAACGGCCGTACCGTCGCTGACGAGATCACCCAGCTGATCGCCACCATCGGCGAGAACATGACCCTGCGTCGTTCGGCCCGTCTGTCGGTCGAGCAAGGCGCTGTGGCTTCGTACGTCCACAACGCTGTGTCGCCGGGCGTCGGCCGCATCGGCGTGCTGGTCGCCATCGAAGGCGCTGGTGACAAGGCTGCTGTCCGTGAACTGGGCCGCAAGATCGCCATGCACGTTGCGGCTACCGCACCGCTGGCTCTGGACACCTCGGACCTCGACCCGGCTGCTATCGAGAAGGAACGTGCCGTTCTGATCGAAAAGGCCAAGGAAGAAGGACGTCCGGACAACATGATCGAAAAGATCGTGGAAGGCCAAATCAACAAGTTCCAAAAGGAAGTTGTTCTGTCGAAGCAGCCGTTCGTGATGGATCCGGACGTGACTGTCGAGCAGCTGGTCGCCAACACCGGCAAGGAACTGGGCGCTGAGCTGAAGCTGGCTGGCTTCGTGCGTCTGGCTCTGGGCGAAGGCGTCGAGAAGGCCGATACTCCGGACTTCGCGGCTGAAGTCGCCTCGATGACCGGCGGCAACTAAGCCAAAAATTCTTCCCGTTCAGGGAAGAAAAAGTAGTAAGGGCGCGTTCGGCTTTGAAGGTCGGCGCGCCCTTCGTTTATATGGATCCGCCGATTCCCTTTTTCGCGCGGATGCGTGACCCAGTTTCTACGGATGATACCCGCATGACCGACGCCACTCCCGATTTCCGTTACAAGCGTGTTCTCCTGAAGGTCTCGGGTGAAGTGCTGATGGGCGATCAAGCCTATGGCATCGATACCAAGACCGTGGATACCGTGGCCGCAGCCGTCGCAGCCGTCGCGCGTCAGGGCGTGGAGATCTGCCTGGTCATCGGTGGCGGCAACATCTTCCGTGGTCTGTCCAAGGCCGCCGAGGGCATGGACCGCGCCCAGGCCGACTATATGGGCATGCTGGCTACCATCATGAACGCGTTGGCCATGCAGGGCGCGCTTGAAAAAATCGGTATCGAAACCCGCGTGCAGAGCGCCATCCCGATGGCCGCCATCGCCGAACCGTACATCCGCCGCAAGGCCCTGCGTCACCTTGAAAAGGGCCGTGTGGTGATTTTCGCCGCTGGCGTGGGCGCGCCGTTCTTCACCACGGATTCGGGCGCGGCTCTGCGCGCTGCGGAAATGGGCTGCGACGCTTTGCTCAAGGGCACCAGCGTCGATGGCGTCTATACCGCTGACCCGAAGAAGGATTCGAACGCGACCCGCTATGACACCCTGACCTATCAGGACGTGCTGGCCAAGGATCTGCGCGTGATGGATGCTTCGGCAATTGCTCTGATGCGTGACAGCGGTGTGCCGATTGTTGTCTTCTCCATCCGCGAAGAAGGCTCGCTGATGAAAACCCTGACGGGCGAAGGTACCTTCACCGTTATCACCAATAAACCGGCTTAAGGCCGGTAAGAACGACCTCTAGGATCTATCCTCATGGCGAAACCTGATCTCAAAGTTTACCGCGACCGCATGGACAAGTCGGTCAACGCGCTGAAGGACGACTATGCTGGTCTGCGCACCGGCCGCGCCAACTCGGGCCTGCTCGATCCGGTACAGGTCGAGGCCTATGGCTCGCTGTCGCCGCTGAATGCCGTGGCTGCCGTTTCCGTGCCGGAACCGCGCATGATCTCGGTCAGCGTCTGGGACAAGGGCATGGTCGTTTCGGTCGAGAAGGCCATCCGCGCTGCCGGTCTGGGTCTGAACCCGGTCGTTGACGGCCAGACCCTGCGTATCCCGATCCCGCCGCTGACCGAAGAGCGCCGCAAGGAGCTGGTGAAGCTGGCCGGCAAATACGCCGAAGACAAGAAGATCGCCGTCCGCAACGTGCGCCGTGATGCCAATGACGAGCTGAAGAAAGCCGAGAAGGCTGGTGAAATCAGCCAGGACGATCAAAAGAAGATGGAAGCCGAGGTGCAGAAGGACACCGACGCCGCTGTGAAGCGTATCGACGAGATCTTTAAGGCTAAAGAAATCGAGATCATGCAGGTCTAAGGCCGATTTCAGCCTTAGAAGCCAAGGACCATAGCTTGATGTCGGCCTCTACCGCCAATGCCAAGCCACTTCACGTGGCCATTATCATGGACGGCAACGGACGGTGGGCCGAGCGCAGGGGTGTGCCTCGCGCGCTGGGGCACCGTGAAGGTGTCCAGGCGCTGCGCCGCACCATCAAGTCGGCTCCGGACTTTGGCATCAAATGCCTGACCGTCTTCGGTTTCTCGACCGAAAACTGGAGCCGTCCTGCTGATGAAGTTGCGGATTTGATGGGTCTTATCCGCACCTTCATCGGATCGGATCTGAAGAAGCTTCATAACGCGGGCGTTCGCGTCCGTGTCCTGGGCCGCCGTAAGGGTGTGCCTTCCGACATCGTCAAGCTGATCGAACAGGCCGAAGCCACGACAGCAGGAAATGACAAATTCCTGCTTCAGGTGGCCTTCAACTATGGTGGACGTGCCGATCTGGTAGACGCGGCCCAGGCGCTTGTTGACCACGCGGCCCAAAAGGGGGCCTTCACCATCGATGAAGAGATGTTCGGAGGCCAGCTTTCGACCTCGGGCTCCGATCCGGTCGATCTGATCATCCGCACCTCCGGCGAGCAGCGGCTTTCGAACTTCCTGCTGTGGGAATGTGCCTATGCCGAACTGGTGTTCCAGCCTGTGCTTTGGCCAGACTATGGCCCTGAGGCCCTGAAAGCCGCTATTGAAGAGTTTTCCCGCCGTGAACGGAGATTCGGCGGTCGTGAGGTTCTAGAGGGTCCCGTGTCGCCTTCCGCCGAAAGAGCGGTCATCTGATGGCCCTCAAACCCAAAGATATCGCCATTCGCGCCGCTTCGGCTGGCATTCTCGCACCCGCCGCCGTCCTGGCGATCTGGGGTGGTGGCATCTGGTTCTCCGCGTTGGTCGTGGTGGCCGGTTGCATGCTGTCGCTTGAATGGGCGCGCATGAGCGAGCCACGCGACTGGCGCACGGTTGGAATCGCCGTGGCCGGTGGCGTCGTTGCGCCCTTGTTCGCGGCCCATATCGGCCTGATGTCGCTGGCTTTTGTGCTGCTGGTGTTTGGCGCGGCCGTGGCGGGGCTGATTTCGCACCGCCGGGGCGGTGAGGGGCTGGATGGGGCCTATGGCGTCCTTTATCTCGGCTGGCCCTGCATCCTGTTGATCTGGCTGCGCGATCTGAACGCTGCGCAAGGTCTTTACTGGACGGTTCTGGTCTTTGCTGTCGCATGGGCCGCAGACATTCTGGCCTATCTGGTTGGCAGTGCCATCGGAGGGCCCAAGCTGTGGCCGCGCTTTTCGCCCAACAAAACCTGGTCGGGCTTTATCGGCGGCCTGCTGGCCGGTTCGCTTACGGGCGCCATCATGGCCGCATGGCTGGACATGGGGGCACTGACCGCAGTCTGGGGCGGTGTGCTGGGCCTTGCGGCGGCACTGGCGACTATGGGCGGTGACCTATGGGAATCGGCGCTCAAACGCCGCTTCGGGGTCAAGGACGCCGGCAATCTCATCCCGGGCCACGGTGGCCTGCTGGACCGCGTGGATGGTCTGATGTTTGCCGTCGTGGTAGTGGCTATCGGTCGCTTGATCGTGCTGACCATCGGAGGCCACGGGTGATTAGCCGTACCGTCAGCGTACTGGGGTCAACCGGATCGGTTGGCACGTCGACACTCGACCTGATGGCGGCGGCCGAGGAAAACGGCAGCGGCAGGTTTCAGGTCGAGGTTCTGACGGGCGGGTCCAATGTGGCCCTGCTGGCGGAACAGTGCCGGCGCTGGAAACCCCGGCTGGCGGTCATCGCCAATGAGGCGAAACGTGCCGATCTGGCTGACGCCCTGTCTGGAACCGGCATCGAAGTCGGGGCAGGGGGCGAGGCCATCGTCGAGGCGGCCAGCCGTCCGGTCGATTGGGTCATGGCCTCTATCGTCGGTGCTGCTGGCCTACGTTCGGCATGGGCTGCGGCGGGTACGGGCAACACGCTGGCGCTTGCCAACAAAGAGAGCCTTGTATGCTGCGGTCCGGCATTGATCGAACGGGTCAGGTCGGCGGGCGGTCGCATCATTCCTGTCGATTCCGAACATTCGGCTATTTTCCAGGTCTTTCCCCAAGGTGCGCCCGAGCAGGTATCCAAACTGGTTCTGACGGCTTCAGGCGGGCCTTTCCGGCGTACTCCGCTGGAGAGCATGCGCGGCATCACGCCCGAGCAAGCCGTCGCGCATCCAAACTGGTCAATGGGTGCCAAGATTTCGGTCGACAGCGCCTCTATGGCGAACAAGGGCCTCGAATTGATCGAAGCGGCCTATCTGTTCGACATGCCCCAATCGAAGATCGATGTGGTGGTGCATCCCGAGTCCATTATCCACAGCCTTGTGGAGTATGTGGATGGTTCGACGCTGGCCCAGATGGGGCCGCCGGACATGAAGACGCCGATTGCCTGCGCGCTGGCGTGGCCGACACGCATGCCCTGGCCTGCGCCCAAACTGGATCTGGCATCTATGGGACGCCTGACGTTCGAGGCCCCCGATCTGGAACGTTTTCCGGCTCTTGGTTTGGCCCGGCAATCGCTGGAAAGCGGCGGTGTCGCCCCCATCGTCTTCAACGCCGCCAACGAGGTGGCAGCCTTCGCCTTCCTTGACCGGCGGTTGGCATTTCTAAATATTGCCGCAGTCATAGCCGAAACCCTTGAAAAGGCGACAGGAGACGGACTGGTGATGGGCAGCGGAAATGCGGCAGAGGCCGCGTTGGCAGTCGATCGACAGGCCCGACACATCGCCAAGGGCGTCGTCATGGCGCTTGATAAAGCGGCCTGATCGCCGCGATTTGAGACTGGAGACCGGATGATCGGCTTTTTGGGCCAATTGCTGACCTATGTGGTGCCGTTCCTGCTGGTCCTGACCGTCGTGGTCACGATCCACGAGCTGGGTCACTTCCTGACGGCCCGCGCTTTTGGCGTGAAGATCGATCGTTTCGCTATCGGTTTCGGACGCGCCATCTTCCAGCGTACCGACAAACATGGCGTGGAGTGGCGCATCGGCTGGCTGCCCTTGGGCGGCTATGTGAAATTCGCCGGTGATCTGGACGAAACGGGTGTTCCCGACCGCGCAGGTCTGGATGAGTTGCGCCAGCGTATTGTCGCTGCCGAAGGGCAGGGTGCAGAGCGCGACTATATGTATTTCAAACCCATCTGGCAGCGCGCCTTGATCGTCGCCGGTGGTCCTTTCGCCAACTTCGTGCTGGCGATTTTCATCTTTACCCTGCTGTTTTCGATTGTCGGCGTGCCTCTTCGTCCTGCGCGTGTGATGGACGTTTCCGAAGGTTCGCCCGCCGCCGCTGCCGGTTTCCAGCAGGGCGACCTGATCACCCATGTGAATGGCCGTGCTATCGAGGACAGCACCGAAGTCATTCGTATCGTAGCCCTTTCCAGTGACACGCCGGTGAACTTCACCGTCGAGCGCAATCAGGAAGTGGTGGCTATCGTCGCGACGCCGGTCCGCTCTGTTGTCGATGATCCGATCGGTGGCCGCGTCTCGATGGGCCGCATTGGCCTGGGTCTGGGCTCGAACCGGGATGAAGTCCGCCATGTCCGATATTCGCCGGTCGCGGCAATCGGCAAGGGGGCCGAGGAAATCCGCGATATATTGGGGACGACACTCAAATATATCGGCCGCATTTTCGCGGGACGCGAGAATGGAGATCAGTTTAGCGGGCCTCTGGGCATTGCCCGTGCTTCCGGCGCTCTTACAAATGCCGCTGTATCGGTAACGCCCGATCCTGTTGCGGCTACGCTAAACCTGTTGCTGACGCTGACACAGTTTGCCGCCATACTTTCGGTCGGAATCGGCTTTTTAAATCTTTTGCCGATTCCCGTTCTGGATGGGGGACATCTGATGTTCTATGCCTATGAAGCTATTGCTAGACGCCCCTTGGACGCCCGTATTCAGGCTGCCGGTTACAGAGTTGGACTTGCCATGTTGGCCTGTTTGATGTTGTTCGCCACTTGGAACGACCTGCAGAAGCTGAACCTTTTTAAATTCCTTGGCGGGCTCGTCGCGTGAGTCGAGACCTGCCCCTAAGGACATCCCGAATGATCGACCTGATGAACCGAACCTCTTTCCGCGCGCGCATTCTGGGTCCGAGTGGTATCGCCCTTGTGGTCGCCGCCGGCCTTGCTACGCCGTCGCTGGCTCAGGAAGCCGCTCCCGCACCGGCACAGGACGCTGCTGCACAGACGCCGCAAGTCGTCGTGGCCGAGCCCGAGCGTGCCCAAGTGAACCGTATTCTGGTTCGCGGTAACCAGCGTATCGATCAGACGACAGTTCTGTCCTATCTGCCGATCCAGCCGGGCGACATGGTCGATCCGGTGGCCTTCGACGTTGCAGTCCGTACCCTGTATCGCACCAACCTGTTCGCCAACGTCCAGATGGGTCTTCAGCCCAACGGCGATCTGGTCATCGAGGTCGTGGAAAACCCGATCATCAACCAGGTGACGTTCGAGGGTAACAAGGCCCTCACCGAAAAGAAGCTTCGTGACGAAGTCTCTATCAATCCGCGCGGCATCTATACCCGCGCCCGCGTTCAGGAAGACGTCGGCAAGATCGTCGAGCTTTACCGTCTGGCAGGTCGTATCTCGGCAACCGTGACCCCGCGCCTGGTCCAGCTTGAGCAGAACCGTGTGGACGTCGTTTTCGAAATCGACGAAGGCCCTGAAAGTGGCATCTCGGGCATCACCTTCCTGGGCAACCGGGCCTTCTCGGACAGCGAGCTGCGCGAAGTGATGGTGACCCAGACCTCGCGTTGGTGGCGTCTGTTCTCCTCGAACGACAACTACGACCCGAACCGTCTGGACTATGACCGCGAGCAGCTGCGTAAATTCTACACGAACCGTGGCTATTACGACTTCGCCATCCGCTCGTCTGTGGCCGAGCTGAAGCCGGACAACAGCGCCTTTGCCGTCACCATTACCGTAGACGAGGGTGACAAATACACCTTCGGCGAGGTGAAGGTCGTGACCGAGAGCGAGCGTCTGAACGCAGACTTCCTCACCAGCCTTTTGCCGATCCGATCGGGTGATCTGTACCAGAGCGACCGTATCGAGTCGGCTGTTGATGCCCTGACCTTCGCTGCCGGTTCGGCTGGTTACGCCTTCGTGGACATCCGTCCGTCGTACCGCGCCAATCCTGAAACGGACAAGGTCGATGTGACCTTCAACGTCAGCGAGGGCGAGCGCGTCTATGTCCAGCGGATCAATGTGGTTGGCAACACCCGCACGCTGGATTCGGTTATCCGCCGTGAGTTGATGCTGGGTGAGGGCGATGCCTTCAACCGCAACCTCATTGAGCGTTCGCGTAACAACCTGCGCGCCCTTGGCTTCTTCAAGGACGTGAAGATCGAGGAGACCCGCGGTTCGGCCCCTGACCGCACGATCGTCAACGTCACCGTTGAGGAGCAGCCCACTGGTGAGCTTTCCGTGGGTGCCGGCTTCAGCTCCTTCGACAGCTTCACCCTGAACCTGGGCATCACCGAGCGTAACTTCCGCGGTCGTGGCCAGAACATCGTGGCGCGTGCCGAATGGGGTTCGATCCGCCAGAACATCGACTTCCGCTTCACCGAGCCCAAATTCCTGGGCCGCGATGTGGCCGCCGGTTTCGACCTGTTCCACACCCGTCTGGATCTGAGCGAATACTCTTCGTACGACTATCGCTCCACGGGTGCGGGTCTGCGTCTGACCTATCCGCTGAACAACTACACCCGCCTCAGCCTGCGTTACTTCATCAAGGACGATGAGGTGATGGTACCGAACAACTACTGTTCACAGGCGGGCTTCGGTTCGACCGCCCTGTGTGACCAGATCGGTGCCTATCTGAACTCGTCGGCGGGCTACACACTGTTTGTTGACCGCCGTAACGATCCGTTGCGCGCTACGCGTGGCTGGACCGCAGCCCTACGTCAGGACTTTGCCGGTATCGGCGGCGATGTGAACTATCTGAAGACCGAGATCGACGGTGCCTATTACTATGGCATCCGTCCGAACTGGATCGTCAGTGTCCAAGGCTCGGTCGGCTATATCACCGGTTGGAGCGGGGATTCGATCCGCATCAATGACCGCTTCTTCAAGGGCGGTCAGAGTTTCCGTGGCTTCGAGACGGCCGGTATGGGCCCACGTGACCTGACCACGACCGACGCCCTTGGCGGTAATTTCTACGCGATCGGTACTATCGAACTGACGGTTCCGAACGGTTTGCCCGAACAGTACGGCATCAAGACCAGCCTGTTTGCCGACGTCGGCACCCTGGGCCAGTTGGACGATCGTTACCTGGTTAACGCGCAAGGCCTGCGCAACGACAAGATCGTTGATGAACTGGCTCTGCGTGCCGCCGCTGGCGTCAGCATCCACTGGCGTTCGCCGATGGGTCCGATCCGCTTCGATCTGTCCAAGGTTCTTTCCAAGGAAGACTACGACAAGACCGAGACCTTCCGTTTCTCGACTTCAACCCAGTTCTAAACCGCGGCATCCGTCCCGCACTAAGGCTTACTACTATGAAGATGCTTTCTATCGGTGCATTTGCTCTGGCCACGCTGACTGCTTCGGCTGCTGCTGCACAACAAACCCCGACCAACCCGGGTCCGGTTCTGCCGGGCGTCTGCTCGTTCTCGGGCGAGCGCGTGCTGGCCACCTCGGCTGCTGGTCAAGCGCTGCAAGCCCGCATGGTTCAGCTGTACCAAGAAGTCCAGGGTGAGCTGCAGCCGTACGTCACCTCGATTGAATCGGAAGCCCAACAGCTGCAGCAATCGGCTGCCTCGCTGTCGGAAGCTGATCGCAACAGCCGCGTCCAAGCGCTGCAAACCCGTGACCGCGAACTGCAACAACTGCAGCAAACCCGCGCCAACGAACTGCGCTATACTCAGTCGGTTCAAGCCCAGACCATCGACAACGCAGCCCGTCCGATCGTAATTGCTGTTTATCAAGAGCGTGGCTGCGGCGTCCTGCTGTCGGCTGATGCTGTTGCCTACATCAACCCGGCTATGGACATCACCGATACCGTCATCCAACGCCTGAACGGCCAGCTGCCGACGCTGTCGTTCAGCCGCATGCCGGTTCCGGTTCAAGCCCAAGCCCAGAACTAACTGAGGGCCATGCCCGACTCGACTTTCTTCACGACCATGCCCCCCCGCACGGTCTCCGCCATCGCCGCCGAACTCGGCGCGGAGGTGATCCGGGGTGGAGAGGTCATCGTTTCGGCGGTCGCGCCCCTGTCCGGTAAGGACGGGGGCGCTATCGCTTTTATGGGCGATCGCAAATTCCTGGACGCGCTTAAGACCACAAGCGCGGCCTGCGTGATCGTTCATCCATCAATGGTCGAACACGCGCCGGAAACGGCGGCTGTCATCGCATCGCGTCAGCCGCAGGCCGACTGGGCGCGCACATCCATGATGCTGCATGCGCCGCGCCGTCTTGAGCGTTCGATCCCTGTGTCCGAGGCCGCCGAGGATGACAGCGTCGTCGTCGAGCCCGGCGTGGTGATCGGCGAGGGGGCCCGCATCGGTCGCGGATCACACATCGGTGCTAACACCGTCATCGGTCCGGGTGTACAGATCGGTCGTGACTGTGCCATCGGCTCCAACGCCAGCCTCTACTTCTGCCTGTTGGGGGACAGGGTGAAGTTGTATTCCGGCGTCCGTATCGGTGAAGCCGGCTTTGGCGCGGTTGTATCGCGTGATGGCCCGCTGGATATCCCGCAGCTTGGCCGTGTGATCATCCAGGACAATGTGACCATCGGCGCCAACTCGTGTGTCGATCGCGGTGCGTTTGACGACACGGTCATCGGTGAGAACACCAAGATCGATAATCTGGTGATGATCGGCCATAACTGCATTATTGGCCGTAACAACCTGATGGCTGCCAACACCGGCATTTCCGGTTCCGTCACCACGGGCGACCACGTCATTTTCGGCGGCAAGGCCGGTATCGGTGACCACATCAATATCGGCGAAGGCGCGCGTGTCGCGGCCGGTGCCGGTGTATTGGCCGATGTCCCGGCAGGTGAAACCTGGTCGGGCTATCCGGCCCGTCCGCTGCGGCAGTTTCTGCGTGAAACCGTCTGGCTCTCAAAACAAGTGGCCCAACGCAAGGGCACGAAGGAACCCCAAGCATGAGCGAACAAATCAACATCGATTATGCCGAGGTGATGCGCCGTCTGCCGCATCGTTACCCGTTCCTGCTCGTGGACAAGGCCGAAAACTTTGTTCCGGCGACCTCGATCACCGGCATCAAGAACGTCACTCACAATGAACCGTTCTTCCCGGGGCATTTCCCGATCGATCCGGTCATGCCGGGTGTTCTGATCGTTGAAGCTATGGCCCAGACGGGTGCCTTGCTGATGTCCAAGACGCTGGACGTTCCGGTCGAGGACAAGGTTATCATGTTCATGTCCATCGATGGCGTGCGCTTCCGCAAACCCGCCCGTCCGGGCGACCAGCTGCGCATGGAAGTGAAGGTGCTCAAAGCCCGCGGGGACGCCTATAAGTTCCGTGGCGAGACCTTCATCGACGGCAAGCTCGCCGCCGAGGCCGAATTCATGGCTATGGTCGTCAAGGTCGAGGAACCGGCCAAGTGAGCAATATCCACCCGACTGCAGTTGTCGATTCCAGCGCCTCAATCGCTGACAGCGCGATTGTCGGCCCGTGGAGCGTGGTCGGACCGAACGTTACCCTTGCTGACGGCGTCGTGCTGAAATCGCATGTCGTCGTCCAGCAGGACACGTCCATCGGTGCCAACACGGTTGTGCACCCGTTCGCACTGGTCGGTGGCGATCCGCAGCACCTTGGCTACAAGGGCGAGCCGGTCCGTCTGGAGATCGGCGAAAACAACATAATCCGCGAACACGCTACCCTGAACCGCGGAACGCCGCAGGGTTCGGGCGTGACGAAGCTGGGCAACAACTGTCTTCTGATGACGGGAGCCCACATCGGCCATGACTGCGTGGTCGAGGACAATGTCACTATGGCCAACAACGCGACCTTGGGTGGTCACGCCCGTATCGGTGCGCGCACCTTCCTTGGCGGCCTGTGTGCGGTTCACCAGAACGCGCGTGTGGGGCAGGGTGCGATTGTCGGCGGTCTGGCGGCTGTCACCCGTGACGTGATCCCTTATGGGTCGGCATGGGGCAACCATGCCCGCCTGCGCGGCCTGAACATCATCGGTCTGAAGCGCAAGGGCTATGGCAAGGATGACCTTCGCCGCCTTCTTGCCTTCTACCGCGACCTGTTCGAGGGCGAGGGTGCCTTCTCCGAGCGTCTGGAGGCTGTGGCTGGCACCTATGGCGACCTGCCGGAGATCGTAGAGATCCTCGACTTCATCCGTGACGGGGCCAAGCGACCGCTGTGCCTGCCAAACGCGGAATGAAAAAGCTTGGACTGATTGCCGGAGGCGGCGACTTACCCGCCTCCGTCGCATCACGCTGCGATGAAGAAGGCAGGCCGGTCTATGTGGTGCGGCTGGATGGTTTCGCCGACGACAGCGTTTCGCGCTGGCCCGGTGAGACAATTGGGATGGCCCAGATCGGCACCATTCTAAAGACCCTGCGTCGGGAGAACTGTGAGGCTGTCTGCCTTGCAGGATATGTAAATCGTCCTGATTTCAAAACCTTGCGGCCGGATTTTAAAGGCGCGACTCTGCTGCCGGGCATCATTGCCGCCGCTACCAAGGGCGATGACGCCCTGTTGCGCAAAATTCTGGGGATCTTTGAAGGGGAAGGTTTCTCGGTCGAAGGTGCAGACGACATCCTCGGAAGCCACATGCTGGCGCAGGGGGCTCTGGGGGCGATATCGCCCACTCCCGAGCAGATGAACGACATCAATAAAGCTGTATATGTCGCCGAAAAATCTGGCGAACTTGATATCGGCCAAGGTGCCGTTGTCGTTGACGGCCTAGTTCTGGCCGTCGAGGCTCAAGAAGGTACCGACCAGATGCTCCTCAGGGTCGCGGCCTTGCCGCAGGACCTGCGGGGCCATCAGGATGGCCGCAAGGGTGTGCTGGCAAAGGCTCCCAAGCCCATCCAGGATATCCGCGTCGATATGCCGGTGATTGGTCCGCGGACTGTGGAACTGGCTGCCGCCGCCGGCCTGGCCGGTATTGCCGGTTACGAGGGACAACTGATCGTCATGGACATCAGCGCGACCCGTGAAGCGGCCGACCGTCTGGGACTGTTTGTCTGGGGCCTGCAAAAATCGGGTGCAGCATGAGCGTAAAGACAAAGATCATGCTCATTGCCGCCGAGGCTTCTGGCGACGGGCTTGGTGCCGGTCTGGCGGCCTCGCTGAAAGATCGTGTGGGCGCTTCACTCGAACTGTCGGGCGTCGGCGGGCCCCGTATGGCGGCAGAGGGTATCGTCAGCCCCTTCGACATTGCCGAATTGTCCATTCTGGGATGGATCGAAGGGATCAAGGCCTACGGTCGGGTGAAAAAGCGGATCGACGAAACCGTCGCATTCGTTTTGCGTGAAAAACCGGATGCTGTGGTCCTGATCGATTCATGGGGCTTCACGATCCGGGTCGCAAAGGCCATCCGGCAGGTCGCCCCCGATATCGCCCTGATCAAATACGTCGGGCCACAGGTTTGGGCCTCGCGTCCAAAGCGGGCGAAAACCCTGGCCGGGGCGGTCGATCATCTGCTGGCGCTCTATACGATCGACGCGCCGTGGTTCGAGCGTGAGGGCCTGCCCACAACGGTTGTCGGTTCATCGGCTCTGCACATCGATATGAGCGGCGCAGACGGGGGCAAATTCCGCGCGCGGCGCGGCATTCCGGCCGAGGCTCCTCTGCTGCTCGTGCTGCCGGGTAGCCGACCGAGCGAGATCGAGCGAATGACCGGCGTCTATGAAGAGACGGTCAAGCGCGCAAAGGCTGCAATCCCTGATCTTCAGATTGCCGTTATTGCCGCCGGTACGGTCGTCGAGGATGTTGCGGGCCGTGTTGCGGCATGGCCTTTCCGTGCGCATCTGGTGCAGGAAGACGAAAAATACGATGCGATGAAGGCCGCAGATGTCGCTTTGGCGACCAGCGGTACGGTGTCCAGCGAAATCGCTTTGGCGGGCACCCCTATGGTCATCGCATACCGGATCGACAACCTGTCCTATATGCTGATGAAGCGGCTGGTGACGGCCAAATACATCACCATGCTCAATCTGGCTGCCGACCGTGAAATCGCGCCGGAGTTCATCCAGCACGATGCCACACCCAAAAACCTTTCCAGGGCCGTCATAGAGCGGCTGAAGAACAAGGCTATGGCCTCCGCCCAGTCTATGGCCCAGACCGAGGCCCTGGATCGTCTGGGCCGGGGCGGTCCAAGACCGTCGGATGTGGCTGCTGATGCGGTTCTGTCCGTATTGCGGGACCGCAAACGGATTTAAGCGCCTATTTGGTCATCCAGGGGCGAGATTTGCCCGCTGCGATACGTTTGTTCTGCTCACGTTGAAAGGCTCCGCCACGCGGGGCCTTTTCTCGTTGTGCCAGGGCTTCCTGCTTCAGGCGGAAAGCGCGCTGGATCGGGGTCTCGGTGGGGGTGTTCTCGTTCGTCATCGTGTGCCTCTAGCACAGGCGAGCGCTAAGCCCGCAAAAGAAAACGCCGGAGCCAATAGGCTCCGGCGTTTGTCTGGACATCACCAAGGACGAACCCCGGCGATAAGTCCGGTATTAGCCGCGCTTGTCGATCGAGACGTAGTCGCGTTGCGTCGGGCCGGTGTACAGCTGACGCGGANNCGGACGGCCGATCTTCTGGCCCGGATCTTCGATCATTTCCTGCCATTGCGAGATCCAGCCGACGGTACGGGCCAGAGCGAACAGCACGGTGAACATGGTGGTCGGGAAGCCCATCGCCGACAGGGTGATGCCCGAGTAGAAGTCCA
>NZ_DJFS01000074.1:0-50600 GCF_002432125.1 Brevundimonas sp. UBA5866 | reverse complement strand
GTTCTTGTACACGCGGTGGCCGAAGCCCATCAGCTTGTACTTACGGTCCTTAACGCCTTGGATGAACTCAGGAATGCGGTCCGGAGTACCGATTTCCTTCAGCATGTTCAGGGCTTCTTCGTTCGCGCCGCCGTGCGACGGGCCCCACAGGCAGGCGATGCCGGCTGCGATACAGGCGAACGGGTTGGCACCGGACGATCCGGCCAGACGGACGGTCGAGGTCGAGGCGTTCTGCTCGTGGTCGGCGTGCAGGGTGAAGATGCGGTCCATAGCGCGGACGATGCGCGGATCGACCTGATAGTCCTCGGCCGGAACGGCGAAGCACATGCGCAGGAAGTTCTCGGCGTACGACAGGTCGTTGCGCGGCGAGATGAACGGCTGGCCGATGTGGTACTTGTACGCACGGGCAGCGATTGTCGGCATCTTGGCGATCAGGCGGATAGCCGAGATGTCGCGCTGTACCGGATCGTTGATGTCTAGGCTGTCGTGGTAGAAGGCCGACAGGGCACCGACGGTACCGACCATGATGGCCATCGGGTGCGCGTCGCGGCGGAAGCCCTCGAAGAAGCGGTCAAACTGCGCGTGCAGCATGGTGTGCTTGGTGACGGTTTCCTTGAACGCTTCGTATTCGGCAGCGTTCGGCAGTTCGCCCTTCAGCAGCAGGTGGCAAACTTCGAGGAAGTTCGACTGCGAGGCCAGTTGATCGATCGGATAGCCGCGGTGCAGCAGAATGCCTTCGTCACCGTCGATATAGGTCAGGCCCGACTCGCACGAGGCGGTCGAGGTGAAACCCGGGTCGAAGGTGAAGGCACCGGTGCCGGCGTACAGCTTGCGGATGTCGATAACGTCCGGACCGGTCGAGCCGGACAGGACGGGGAGTTCGATGCTCTTGTCGCCAAGGGTAAGTGTGGCGGCAGGTTTAGCTTGTTCAGTCATCTGGGCCCCTTGTTATACTTCGGACCGGGCGCGGGGAGGCGGACGGCCTTGTGTTGGTTGTTGTTTTACTTAGTCTGTTGCAGCGCATCATCCAAGCGCTGGAGACTTTCGTCGCGGCCAATGGCGACCAGAATTTTTGCGATATCTGGAGCCGGAACACCGCCTGTCAGAGCGGCGCGGGCAAAAGGCCCTATTTTTCCGAAGCCTACACCTTCTTTTTCAGCAAAGGTTTTAAGTTCGGTCTCGAGATTTTCAACATTCCACGCGTGAACATCGTTCAGGTGCTCACGAAGTCGTGAAAGTCGGTCGAGGTTTTCGCCCTGCAACATGCCCGCGCTTTTCTCGTTAAGCGGGATCGGGCTCACCAACAGGGCGAATTGAACCTGATCGGCCAGTTCCGGCACCAATTTGGCGCGGTCCTTGATCAGGGGGATGGCGCGCAGCAGCTTTTCGCGGCCTGCGTCATCAAGTTTCTGGCCACGCGAGGCCAGAACGCCAGCGGTCAGATCAGCAAGGCGCTGATCGTCGGCCTGACGGATCCAGTGGGCGTTGACGTGCGCCAGCTTGTCGAAGTCGAGGCGGGCCGGAGCCTTGTTGATGCCGCCGAAGTCGAACCAGGCCTTGGCCTGTTCGTCGTCGAACAGTTCGTCATCGCCGTGTGCCCAGCCCAGGCGCGCCAGATAGTTGCGCATGGCTTCGGGCAGGTAGCCCATTTCCGCATACTCGTGGACGGCTTGTGCGCCGTGGCGCTTGGACAGCTTGGCGCCGTCCGGTCCGTGAATGAGCGGGATGTGGGCGAAGGTCGGGCGCGTCCAGCCGAGAGCGTCGTAAATCAGGCTCTGGCGGGCGGCGTTGTTCAGGTGGTCGTCGCCACGGATCACGTGGGTGACGCCCATGTCGTGGTCATCGACGACAACCGCGAGGTTGTAGGTCGGAGCACCATCCGAGCGCAGGATGACCAGATCATCCAGCGCCGAGCTTTCCCAGCGCACGGTGCCCTGTACGGCGTCGTCCACGACGACAGCCTGATCCAGCGGGCGACGGAAACGCACGGTGAACGGTTTTTGCAGGTCCTCGTTGGTGGGCTCACGGTCACGCCACGGCGAGACAAATTCCTTGCCCTCGGCCTTGGCCGCATCGCGCAGCGCGCCGGTTTCCTCGGCGGTCAGGAAGTCGCGGTAGGCGTGGCCGGTATCCAGAAGCTGCTGGATGACCTCGCGGTGACGGTCGGCGCGGGCGAATTGATAGACAGGCTCTTCATCGCCGATCAGCTGCAACCACTCCAGCCCGTCGAAAATGGCCTTTACCGCTTCGTCGGTCGAACGTTCACGGTCCGTGTCTTCGATACGGACCAGAAATTTACCACCGTGGCCTTTTGCGTACAGCCAGTTAAATAACGCAGTTCTGGCACCGCCGATATGCAGGTAGCCTGTCGGCGAGGGGGCAAAGCGGGTGACAACAGTCGAGGATGGGGAGGTCATAGGCAATGAGTCCAATACAGCCGCCCTTATACGCGCGTCAGCGGCAAAACGAAGCCTTACGGTAAAGTTGATCGCCGGTTTCCGTTCGCGCATTCGGCGTGAATGGAATGCCCAAAGTCAGCGTTGGCCACTCTGGTCGGCGGTGTTCTTTGGCGGGGGTTGTGCCACGTATTTTGCGTTTGGCACAGAGCCTCCATTCTGGCCGTTGATAATTATAGCTTTTTTGTTGTTTTCGCTGTGGTTTTCGGCGCGCTTATTGGGCGCTGGCCGGGCCATCACACTGCCGCTTCTGATGCTGGCCTGTTTTGGGGGCGGACTGGCAGTCGCCAAAATGAGATCCGATGCCGTGGCGGCTCCCATTGCACCTGCGATGACTAAACCGACTTTGGTCGAAGCCTATGTCATCGACGTCGATTCTCCGGGCGCGCGTGGCCATCGGGTTGTCCTGGCCCCCGTCAGGATTCGCGGTCTTGAGCCCTCACAGATTCCTTTGCGTATCCGGGCCACGGTCAAAGGTGATCCGCCACGGCCAGGAGAAGCGGTTTCCATATTCGGATTGATCAATCCTCCACCCGCGCCAGCCTCTCCCGGAACCTATGATTTTGGGCGGATGGCCTGGTTTCAAAGCATGGGAGGGGTGCTGTTCGGCTTGACCGAGACACGGGACGCGTCGCTGGCTCCGCCGCCATTTCCTGTCAGGCTTGAAATGAGGATCAATGCGATCCGATTTTCCTTGGCCGAACGTCTGGTGGCGCGGTTGGGGCAGCAGCAAGGCGGCATCGCTGCGGCGATGGTGACGGGCCATGAGACCTGGATCGGAGAAAGCGACCTGCAGGCCATGCGCGATTCCGGACTGGCGCATATTCTGTCGATATCCGGACTGCATATGGCGGTTGTGGGCGGGTTTGTCTTCTTTCTGTTTCGCCTTCTCATCGCCATGTGCCCTTGGCTGGCGTTGAGGGTTTCCGGCAAAAAAGTCGCGGCCTGCGCAGGGTTGGTGGCTGTCGGGGCCTATCTGGTCCTGTCCGGCGCGCCACCGCCTGCCGAACGCGCGGCAGTGACGGCTTCGATTGCATTCGGGGCCATTTTGCTGGACCGCAAAGCCATCAGCATGCGGGCCTTGGCGACCGCGGCCATTGTCGTGCTGGTGATGCAACCCGAAGCGGTGGTCACGCCGGGGTTCCAGATGTCGTTTTCTGCGACCGCAGCCTTGGTTGCGTTGGCAGAGGTGTGGCCACGGCGCATCAAAGAGATCAATACCCCTTGGCCGATTGCGGCCTTGCAGCGCGCAGTGTCATGGGCCGGTGCTGCGGTTGCGGCCAGCTTTGTTGCGGGCATGGCGACGGGGCCGTTTGTCATGCACCACTTCAACCGCACCAGCGTCTACGGACTGGTGGCCAATATGGCCAGCGCGCCACTGGCTGATATGGTTATGCTGCCTGCGCTGGCGCTGGGTGCGGCCTTGGAGCCTCTGGGCCTTGGCGGGCCGTTTTTGTGGGTCGCGGGGCAGGGCGTGCAGTGGATGCTGACCATCGGCCACTGGGCGGCGCAGTTGCCGGGTGCGGTCAAGACTATGGCAGGCGCGCCGCCACAGGCCCTGCCGATCGCCTTTGTCGGTATCTTGATCATATGCCTGTGGCGCGGGTGGTTGCGGCTGCTGGGGCTGCCTCTGGCCTGCGCGGTGTTGTTATGGCCACGCGAGACACCGCCGGATATCTGGATCGGCGACTCAGCGACCAATGCGGCATGGGTTTCCGGCGATCAGGCGACCGTTTTCCGCACGGTCCGCGCTTTTTCGTCCGAGATATGGGCACAGCGGTGGGATCTCGAGCGGGTTCCGCGCGACAAGGCCGCGTGGAAATGCGGGCGCACCCATTGCGCGGCGTTGGAGGCCACAGCCCCCGTTGCTCTGTGGTGGGGCAGGGCGAGTCCCGCAGCCGACAAGCTGAGCCAGATGTGTCTGACGGCAGAGGTTGTTGCTGTGCGCGCTGTCGTCCACCAACTGCCGCAAGAGTGCGCGAACAGGCTGGTGTTGGATGGTCAGGACTTTGCAGAGCGCGGCGCGGTCGAGCTGTGGCGTGACGGAACTGGATGGCGCGCGCGCTGGGTGCGCGATGCGCGTGGTATCAGGCCGTGGTCACGGTGGGGCGACCCCGATTATCAGTGATAGCGGCGGATAAGTCCGACCAGCTTGCCTTGGACCTCGACCTGATCCGGCCCGAAGATGCGGGTTTCATAGGCGCGGTTGGCCGGTTCCAGAGCGATGGACTGGCCCTTGCGACGCAGGCGCTTCAGCGTGGCTTCCTCGCCCTCGACAAGGGCAACGACGATCTCGCCGTTGTTGGCGTTGTTGGTGCGTTTGATCACCACGGTGTCGCCGTCGAGTATGCCGGCCTCGATCATCGAGTCGCCTTCGATCTCCAGCAGATAGTGCTCGCCCGAGCCGAGGATGGATTCCGGTACCGGAATACGGTCCTGTTCGTGCTGGATGGCGGCAATCGGCGTACCGGCGGCGATCTTGCCCAGTAGCGGCAGTTCGCGCACGTCGTTGGCGGCTTCCTGAACGGGGGCGCGGTTCATGCCGCCGCCATCGATGACACCGGGCTTGAACGGGGCGCGGCCCTTGGCGGGCGCGGCGGCGGTCGCCTGTTCCGGCATTTTGACGACTTCCAGCGCGCGGGCGCGATGCGCCAGACGGCGGATGAAGCCGCGTTCCTCAAGGGCGGTGATCAGGCGGTGGATGCCCGATTTGGACGCCAGATCGAGCGCTTCCTTCATCTCGTCAAAAGAAGGCGACACGCCGGTTTCCTTGATGCGTTCATGGATGAACATCAGGAGTTCGTGCTGCTTCTTGGTGAGCATGTCAGGGGCGCTTTCAGAACAAGGCGTGAACCGTTGCCGAATGTTCTGTAAGTGTTCTGGTTAAAAGTCAACTAACGCCAGGCTGAAACGGCAACAGGCGCACGAAGGCGCTGTGGTGGGGCGTATTTCGATTTTGAGGGGAAGTGTTTCGGACCAAGAGCGGTATGCGCCACTCCGTACTTCATTAAGAAGGGGAGTGGCGCGAGTGACGGGGCTCGAACCCGCGACCTCCGGCGTGACAGGCCGGCACTCTAACCAACTGAGCTACACCCGCTTGGTCCCGTTCGCGCCGTGTCCGGCGGGAACGAGGTGGTGTTTAGGTGGGGCAGCGTTTCGGGTCAACGGGAAAAATGCATACCCCTGAAAAAATACGGCAATTTGCGAAATGGTCCGCGATTTAAGAACCTTAGTCGATATGGAAACGGGGGCGTTTCCGCCCCCGCAAAGCCTGATTTTCCGGCCTTTAGCGGCCCTTGTCGCTGAGGAGCAGGGCCGGCCCATCGGGCGGACTGGTGTCGGCGGCACCCAATGGCTTTTGCATGAAGATGACATCGCGCCAACCGTCCAGTTTCCATCCGGCAGAGGTGAATCGGCCTGAATCAGCGAATCCGCGCGAGCGATGAAGGCCTATGGATGATTCATTTTCGGAATCACCGATGACGGCGACCATCTGGCGGGCCCCTTTTTGCTCGCATTCCAGAATCAGGCGGTCGAGAAGGGCACCACCGACGCCCAGCCCCTTGGCCACCGGATCGAGGTAGATCGAATCCTCGACCATGTAGCGATAGGCCTCACGGGCGCGGAACGGCCCCGCATAGGCATAGCCGATCACCTGACCATCGCGTTCGGCGACCAGGTACGGCATGCCCAGGGCGCGGATGTAGGCGAAACGGGCCTTCATCTCGTCCTCAGTCGGCGGGACCAGTTCGAACGTGCCGCAGGCATAGTTTACCCATCCGGCATAGATGCGTGTGATGGCGGGGAAGTCGGTTTCCACCGCCTCACGGATACTGAACCCGGGCATCAGGCGAAGTCTTTTTCCCAGCCCTTGTTCACGGCCCAGATCGCGAAGGCGTAATCCAGCGCGATGTCCTTCAGATAATCGAAGCGGCCCGACGAGGCGAAGTGGCCCGCCTCCATATTGATCTTCAGCAGCACCGGATTGGTTGAGGTGGTGTGGTCACGCAGACGGGCGACCCATTTCTGCGGCTCCCAATAGGTGACGCGCGGGTCGGACAGGCCGCCGGTGGCCAGAACAGCCGGATAGGGTTTGGCCGAGATCTGGTCGTAGGGGCTGTAGGACCACATGTAGTCGTAGGCGGCGGCGTCCTCGATCGGATTGCCCCATTCGGGCCATTCCGGCGGGGTGAGCGGCAGCGAGGTATCGCTCATGGTGTTGATCAGGTCCACGAACGGCACGCCGCCGATGATGCCCGCCCACAGTTCGGGGCGCATATTGGTCACGGCCCCCATCAGCAGTCCGCCCGCCGAGCGGCCCTCGGCCACGATGTTTCCGGCGCGGGCATAGTTCTTTTCGATCAGGTGATCGGCGGCGGCGATGAAGTCGGTGAAGGTGTTCTTCTTGGTGAAGCGGCGGGCGTTCAGGAACCAGTTCCAGCCCTTGTCCGCACCGCCACGAATGTGGGCGATGGCATAGATGAAGCCGCGATCCACCAGCGACAGGCGGTTGGTCGAGAAGCCAGCGGGCATGGACATGCCGTAAGAGCCATAGCCGTACAGCAGCACCGGGGCCGAGCCGTCCACGGGGGTGTCCTTGTGGCGCAGGATGGAAACCGGAACCAGTTCGCCGTCCGATGCTGGCGCGTTCAGGCGCTCGACGATATAGTCGGCAGGGTTGTGGCCCGACGGGACTTCCTGAACCTTGCGCAGCACGCGTTCGCGCGACTTCTGGTCATAGTCATAAACCGAGGTCGGCGTGGACATGGAGTTGTAGGTGTAGCGGATGACCGTGGTGTCGAACTCCGACGCGCCAGCCAGCGACAGGCTGTAGGCGGGCTCGTCCACGCGGATCTCGTGCTCGCTGCCCGTGCGGTCGCGGATGACGATGCGGGTGTTGGCGTCGGCGCGTTCCTGACGGGCGACGAAGTCCTTCGTCAGCGAGAAGCCTTCGATGTAGCGACCGGGCGTATGGGGAACGAGGTCCTTCCAATTGGCCTTGGCGGGGGCGTCGGTCGGCGCTTCGACGATCTTGAAGTCGATGGCGTCGTCGGCGTTGGTGCGGATCACCCAGCGGTCGCCCCAGTGGTCCATCGAATAGAGGCGGGCCTCGACGCGCGGCTCGACCACCACCGGCGTCGAGGTGGGATCATTACCTGGGATCAGACGGGATTCGGAGGTTTCCTGATTGGCGATGGTCACCAGCAGGAAGGCGTCGTCCGAGGTGCGGCCAAGGCCCAGGAACATGCCCTCGTCCTCTTCCTCGTAGACGAGCGTCGTCTCGCCGCCCTTGGCAGGACGACGGAAAATCTTGTCAGGACGGCCATTGTCATTGCGGTTGGTCCAGAAGATCCACTGGCTGTCGGGCGAGAAGGTGAAGTCGCCCGTGGCCGACTCGATCACGTCCGGCAGGACCTGTCCGGTGGCCAGGTCCTTCACATAGATCTTGTAGACCTCTGAGCCTTGGGCGTCCTCGGAATAGCCGAACAGGCTATGGTCGGGGCTGGCCTCGGTGTCGCCAACCTCGGAGTAGGCCTTGCCCTCGGCCAGTTTGTTGGCGTCCAGCAGGATTTCCTCGCCGTCGGTGCGGCCGCGCGGACGGCGGCAGTACAGCGGGTGCTGATCGCCCGCATTATAGCGGGTGTAGTATTCCCAAGGGCCGTCGGCGGACGGAACCGAGGCGTCGTCTTCCTTGATGCGCCCCTTCATCTCTTCGAACATCTCCTTCTGGAGCTGTTCGGTGGAGGCCATCATGGCCTCGCGATAGGCGTTCTCTTCGTTCAGATGCTCTTTGACGTCCTGTTTGATCAGGGACGGGGCGCGCAGGACGGCCTGCCAGTTGTCGTCCTTCATCCACTGGTATTCATCGACGCGGGTGCGGCCCAGCTGTTCGATGGTGACGGGGACTTTCTTGGCAACGGGCGGTACTGGGCGAGGCATTCTGGCTCCGGTGGTTTGGGGCGCGGCAAGGGCAGGTGATGCGGCCATCAGGCCGGCAGCAGCAGTCGTGGCAATCAGTTCACGGCGATTCATCGACAGTCCCTTGCAGAGTTGTTTCGGCAGGACCTTGTGCCGACACAGACCAGAGGTCAAATGTTCGGCATGGTCATCGACGCATATCCTCCCGAACCGCCCGTCGCCCAGTCCCCCGCCGCTGTCGAGTGGGACATGACCCTGGGCTTGATCAACGCCACGATCCAGATCGACCAATCGCAGGGCAACGGTCGGCGCAAGGTCGGTACGGGTGTGCTGATCAATGCGCCCCGCATCGATGGCACGCCGCGTATCCTGCTGGTCACGGCGGATCACGTCTTTGCGGTCATGCCGCATCAGAAGGCGCGTTTCGGATGGCGTAATGCCGAGGCGGACGGCAACTGGCGCTATGCGCCTGCCGAGGTCGATATCCGGTCTGAAGCGGGCGATCCGCTATGGACCAAACACCCCGAACAGGACGTGGCGGTAATGGAAATCACCGCGCCCGAAGCCTTTGCGCGTGCGGCTATTCCGGTGGGTTGGCTGGCCGATAGTCATACGTTCGACCAGTGGCGTATGGGGCCGGGGGACGAGCTGTTCGCTCTGGGCTATCCGCATGGGCTGTCGGCCAATCGGGCAGGTTTCCCGATCCTGCGTTCGGGCCGCATCAGCTCGTGGCCGCTGACCCCGATCCAGCATTTTCCGACCTTTCTGCTGGACTTCAATGTATCGCAGGGCAACTCCGGCGGTCCGGTATTCTGGGTTCCGGCTGCTACCCGTCGGCCGGGTGTACCGGTGCCGGATCACCCCTTTATCGCCGGCTTGCTGATCAAGGAGGTACAGGGCGAAGGCGAGGGGATTGAACTGGGCGTGGTCGCCCATGCCCAGTATATTCACGAAACCATTGCGCTGTTGGACAGTGCGGCTCAGGGCGTGCCGCAGCCGTAACGGGCGCAGTACCGCTGCTGTAACGGGCCGAAATTCAGCTCTGGCGTATAGATGCTGGCCAGGGCCGTATCCATCTCGCGGACCCATTCGGCCCAATCCGGCGGATTGTCCGCAGGCATGACCTGTGCGCCGCGCTTGGCCAGTACCATAGCGATGCCACGGCCCATCAGCTTGGCATTGGTACGCCCGATGTACATTTCTGTAATCCACTGCTGCACCATGCGGGCCCGCTCGGGCTCGATCTGGTGGAGGCCCCAGTCGATCTGGCCTTCCAGCGCGGGACTGCGGGCCAGTGACTGGGCGGCGACCAGACCGGCGAGAAGATTGGCGTTTGTCGGCTCCGGACCCGTCCAGTCCGGTGCCGTCTGCGCCGTGTTGTCCGGCGTGAAGGGCACTCTGAGACGAATGCTCGAGGGGACAGCCTCATCTCCGACGCGACGTGGATTCAGTTTACCGCGCTCGGCGACCGCAACGGCTGCGTTCTCGAACCCCAGTCCCTCGACGCTGGTATCGACAGCACGGCATCGGGGGGCGCCTTCTGTATCGACGTCGCACTCGACCAAGACCTGTGCGCCAATGCCCAGATGCCCAGCGAATATCGGATAATCGTTCGGATTCACCACCGGCGGTGATTGCCATGAGGGCGGCGTGATCGGCTGCGTTACTCGCTCGACTGCGACCTGGATCTGTTGGGGCGTGTCCTCCTGTCGTGCATCGACAGAAAGCCCCGCAAAGGCGGCCAAAACCAAGCCAGCGATCAACTGCATACAATATTCCCCCAATGCCGCGCTTTTCACACGTCGCGTTTAATCCGTCGAGGGCGCAGATGGTGCTGGGAGAGGTTGTGCCCCGTCTACGGATATACAGTCGAAGGCGGTGCAGTATTTCCCGCGGATGCTGGGCATCATCTCGGGAGAAGTTACGGGATTGAACTGTCGGGCATCGGCCAGCAAGGCCGTCATGACCAGGATCAACATATGAAAACGCCTCCTGCACCGAAGATGCAGGAGGCGCGCTTCATTGCAAGCGTAGCGGACGCTTAGCCAGCCAGGGCTTCAACCGTCAGCTTCTGCAGCAGCTCGCCGCCTTGGCCCACAGCGGCCAGACGGCTGGACACGTGGCCCAGAACGTTGGAGGCATAGACTTCGTATAGGTCCAGCTTGCCCTGCAGCCATGCTGCGTCACCATCGTTGGCATCCAGCTTGGCCTTGGCGGCCAGAGCGCCCTTGGCCAGCATCCAGCCGCCGACGACATCGCCCATCAGCTTAAGATAGGCGTCGGCACCGGCCAGCACATCGGCGGCGCGGGTCTTGTCCTGCTTGGCGTCCAGCAGCCATAGGGTGGCGTCTTCGACCGATTCAATGGCGGTGGCGAAACGCTCGACCGGCTTGCCCGAATAGATCGACGACAGCTGATGCAGGGTCGTCTTCATCTCTTCGATCAGGCGCTTGGCCGATTCACCGTTGTCCATCGACAGCTTGCGGCCCACCAGGTCCATTGCCTGGATGCCGTTGGTGCCTTCGTAGATCGGGGCGATGCGGGCGTCGCGGTAGTATTGTGCCGCGCCGGTTTCCTCGATGAAGCCCATGCCGCCGTGGATCTGAACGCCCAGCGAAGCCACTTCGCAGCCGACGTCGGTGGACCACGCCTTGGCGATCGGGGTGAACAGGTCTTCGCGGCCCTTCCAGATCTTGCGCTCTTCTTCGCTCGCAGCATGGCGGGCGAGGTCTGCGGCAACGCCGGTAGACAGGCAGATGGCGCGGGCCGCTGCGGTCTTGGCCTTCATGATGCCGAGGGTGCGGCGAACATCGGGGTGGTCAAAGATCGGCGCGCCACGCTCGCCGGTCCAGACGCTGGTGCCCTGACGGCGTTCCAGAGCGTAGGCGAGGGCGTGTTGATAGGCGCGCTCGGCAATGCCGACGCCTTCGACGCCGACAGCCAGACGGGCGGCGTTCATCATCACGAACATATGGGCCAGACCCTCGTTCGGACGGCCCACCAGTTCGGCCACGGCATCCTCATACTGCATGACGCAGGTCGGGGAGGCGTGGATGCCCAGCTTGTGCTCGATGCCGACCGGACGGAAGCTGTTGCGGTCGCCCAGCGAGCCGTCTTCCTTCACGTGGAACTTGGAGGCGAGGAAGAGCGAAATGCCCTTCGGACCTGCCGGAGCGCCCGGAAGGCGGGCCAGAACGAGGTGGACAATGTTGTCCGTCGCGTCGTGGTCGCCCCAGGTGATGAAGATCTTCTGGCCGTTCAGCAGGTATTTGCCGTCTTCAGTCGGCGTGGCCGTGGCGGTTAGCGCACCGAGGTCCGAACCCGCGCCCGGTTCGGTCAGAACCATTGCGCCGGTCCATTCACCCGAAACCAGTTTCGGCAGATAGGTTTCTTTCTGATAGTCGTTACCGACAGCTTCCAGAGCTTCAATCGCGGCCAGGGACAGCATCGGGCACAGGCCGAATGCCATGTTGGCCGAGTGGACCGTCTCGTAGGCGGCCAGTTCAAGAGCCTTGGGCAGAGCCTGGCCACCGGCTTCGACCGAAGCCGTCAGCGAGGTCCAGCCGCCAGCTGCAAACTGTTGATAGGCGTCGGCGAAACCCGGTGCCGCAGTCACGGCACCGTTGGCGTATTTGGCACCGTTCAGGTCACCCGGACGGTTCAGCGGGGCCAGGACCTCTTCGGAGAATTGGCCTGCGGCTTCCAGCACGGCGGAAGAGACGTCCGCATCATAGTCCGGGAATGCACCCGTTGCGGCCACATCGCCGATACCGGCGACGGCATCCAGGGCGAAGGCAATGTCTCGAACCGGAGCGCGATAGGTCATCGTAATTCCTCTAATCTGATGCCGGTGTGTGTCGAACTTCCTCGACCAATGCGCAAGACCGCTTGGACTTTAGTCGAGATTTCGCTCAGTCAGGTGTAGAGAGTGAACCACTGCCGTCGCGTAAGGAAAGTCCGTTTATGATCGCAACCCATGAAGCGGGGACTGTCGATAAGGCCGCCGAGGCTTTGCGTGCGGGCAAGCTGGTCATTCTCCCCACGGAAACCGTGTATGGACTGGGTGCGGACGCATCCAATCCAGAAGCCGTGGCCGCGATTTTCGAGGCCAAGGGGCGCCCGCGATTCAATCCTCTGATCGCCCATGTTGCCGATGCCGTAGCCGCTGAACAGGTCGCTGTGTTTGATGAGCGCGCGCGCGCTCTGGCTGCGGCTTTTTGGCCAGGTCCGCTGACGATTGTGGCGCCGGTCAGGAATCGCTCGGCTGTTTCCGATCTGGCGCGGGCGGGTCTGGACAGTGTGGCGATCCGCGTCCCCGGTCACGCCAAGGCGCGTCAGGTCATCGCTGCATTCGGCGGTGCGGTGGTCGCCCCGTCGGCCAACCGTTCGGGCCGTCCCAGCCCCACGACCTATGCCGATGCGGTCGAGGAAACCGGGGCTTCGGCGGCGGTTGCGGTGGATGGCGGGCCTTGTGCCGTAGGGGTTGAAAGCACGGTCGTGTCCGTGCTGGGCGGGCGGGTTGCGCTGCTGCGCCCCGGCTCGGTCACCCGAAAAGAGCTGGAAGAGGTCGTCGGACCTTTGGCCGACCGTCCGGAAGAAGGGCATCGCTCGCCGGGCCGCATGGCCCTGCACTATGCGCCCGATGCGCCGGTCCGCATCAATGTGACGGAGCCCGTTGAGGGCGAACTGCTGCTGGGATTCGGGGAGGGGGTCGGCGATCCCCGCTGGAGCCTGAGCCCTGTCGGCAATCTGCGCGAGGCCGCTGCAAACCTGTTCCGCCTATTGCGCGAGGCTGACCGCACCAAGCCCTCGGGTATCGCCATCGCGCCCATACCGGTCGAAGGGCTGGGCGAGGCGATAAACGATCGCCTGAAGCGCGCGGCCGGATTCGTCGGTTAGAAGAAAACTTTCTGCAGATCGATGCTGGTGCAGCTGCCCACATCCTGGCTGCATTCTCCCAGCCATTGATCGGCGGCTTCCCTTCCGCGCTCTTTCAGTGTTTGCAGGAAGCTCCATTCCGTATCGAATTTGGATGCGAGCGACAGTTCGCCCAGCCAGTCATCGGCCAGAACCGCGTGGATACGAGGAGCTTCCCATTCCTTGGCGCGCACCAATTTGCCCTGTGTGATCAAGGACTGGGTAAAGGCGATGGCGCGCACCTCGGCAATCAGGGGCGCGTTGAACAGAATCTCGTTCAGACGGTCCATGATGTCTGCGGACTGGCGTGGTGTTTCCGAGCGGCGCAAAGGGTTGAGCGGCAGGATCAGGATGTCGCGCGGCACGTCTGCCTCGAACAGGGGCCACAAAGCGGGATTGGCCAGATAGCCACCGTCCCAATAGGGCTCGCCGTCAATCTCGACCGCCTGAAACATGTGGGGCAGGCAGGCTGTGGCCAAAAGCACGTCTGCGGACATCTCGGGGTTGGTAAAGATGCGTGACTGCCCCTGACGGACCGAGGTGGCGGAAACATTGATCCGTACATCCGAAGCTTTCAGGGCGTCGAAATCGATCGTCGCGTCCAACACCCGTTTCAGAGGGTTCAGGTTGAACGGATTGAAAGTGTAGGGGCTGTTGGAGAGGGCCAGAGTCTGCGCCGCCTGCCACATCGGATTGTTGGTCATCCATTGCGGCGTCAGACTGCGCAGCCAGGCACCGCTTTCGCCAAAGACGTTGCGGCCACCGGAGCGGTTGACTTCCGTCCATAGCCTGTCGAGGGCGTCGCGTGCCCCCTGCGGCCCGTCGGCTTCCCATCCGCTGACCAGTGCCGCGGCATTCATGGCACCGGCCGAGGCGGCGGTTACGGCGCGAATGTCCAGAACATCCTGTTCGAACAGGCGATCCAGAACACCCCACTGGAAGGCCCCGTGTGAACCGCCGCCCTGAAGTGCAAGGCAGATAGGTAAGCGTTTCGACATCTGAGGGCCTTCGGATCGTGGTAACGGGCGCTTACTGGGCGGTCCAACCCCCATCGACCGAGTAGGACGATCCGTTTGCCGAGGCACCGAGGTCGGAGACCAGATAAAGGAAGATGCCCGCCAACTGTTCCGTGGTCACGAACTTCTTGGTCGGCTGTGATCCGAGAATGACATTCTTCATCACGTCTTCCTCGGACATTCCTCGGGTGCGGGCCTGTTCCTTGATCTGGGCCTGCACCAGAGGCGTCTCTACGAAGCCGGGACAGATGGCGTTGCAGGTGATGCCTTGCTGGGCCAGTTCCAGCGCGACCGTCTTGGTGAAGCCGATAACGCCATGTTTGGCGGCGACATAGGCCGATTTGAACGGGCTTGCGACAAGGCCGTGGGCCGATGCGACGTTGATGATACGGCCGCGCCCTTGTTCCTGCATGATCGGCACGGCGGCCTTGGTGGCATAGAAGGCCGATGACAGGTTGATCGAGATAATGCGTTCCCAGGCGTCATTGGGGAATTTCTCGACAGCCTCGACGTGCTGGATGCCTGCGTTGTTGACCAGAATGTCTACGCGGCCCAACTCACGCTTGGCATGGGCGACCATGTCCGCGATTTCGTCCGGCTTGGTCATGTCTGCCGGGTGGTAAAGGACCGTAGAGCCCGTTTTTTCGGCCAGGCCGGCCCGCGTCTTTTCGATCGCTTCGGAGTCACCCAGGCCGTTCAGCACAACACTGGCACCGCATTCGGCCGCAGCGGTAGCAAGCGCCAGGCCGATGCCGGACGTGGAGCCGGTAATGATGGCGACTTGGCCTTTGAGATCGTTCATGGCGAGCATACGAGGAATCCACCCTGGAATTATGATTTGGGTTCAACCTAACGCCGGCTCGCCATCAACGCATCAGGAATTTCCTTCTCTGATGAATATCCAGTCAAAATCCGTCGAAAGATCAGGCATGAAACGGTATCCGTCCTGATCAAAAGCTTTCAAATCCTCAGCCTTTTCAATGCGATTAAGGATCGCATAGCGGGCCATCGCGCCGCGGGCTTTTTTGGCATGGAAAGAGATGATCCGGTCTTCGCCGTCCTTACGCTCTTTGAAATGCGGAGTGACGACCTGAAGTTTCAGCGCCTTGGCATCGACGGCACCGAAATATTCCTGGCTGGCCAGATTGACGAGAGTCTGGTCGGGATGCCCCTGGGAATCCTCGTTCAGGCGCAAGGAGATACGCTCGCCCCAGAAATCATACAGGGTATTGCCGCGCGGTGTTTTCAGGCGCGTTCCCATTTCCAGTCGATAGGGCTGAATGCCGTCCAGCGGGCGCAGCAGGCCATAGAAACCTGACAGGATGCGCAGATGGTCCTGTGCCCACTTCAGGTCTTCCGCAGACATCTCGCGGGCCTTCAGGCCCTCGTACACGTCACCGGCAAACGCCAGCACGGCCTGCACATCGGTTTCGGTGACGTCGTTGTTGAAGGCTTGGAAGCGGTTCCAGTTGAGATCGGCCAGAGCTTCGGAAATCGACATGAGACGCCGCAGGTCTGCCCGCGTCAGCTCGCGGGTAACCTTTGCCAGTTCTGCCGTCTCCTTCGCGCAGCGACGCGGGGTCATGGGCAGGTCAATGGCAGACGGCGTGAAGTCCAGCTTTTTGGCTGGAGAAACAACGATTAGCAAAGTTAGCGCTCCTTGGTCGGCGCTCACATAGGACTTCGCGACGGGATTTCAAATCGCGAAGGGACGAAAACAGGCCCGGCGTTATAACGAAGCCGTGTCCTTAGAAGAGAACTTCGGGATTCATGATCCGCTTTGGATCGATCGCCGAGCGGATCGCCGCCATCAGAGCGATTTCGGTTTCGCTCTTATAGCGTTTCACTTCTTCGGTTTTCAGCCGCCCAAGACCATGCTCCGCCGAGATCGAGCCGTCATAGCGGGCGACGATATCGTGGACGACGGTCGAGCCTTCTTTCCAACGAGCGATGAAAGCCGGGATGTCTTCGCCAACACCCGGAATGATGTCGTAGTGCAGGTTCCCATCACCGATGTGACCGAAACAGGACACGCGACAGCCCGGGTGGAAAGCCTCGACCGCGGCAGTCGCCTCGTCGATAAAGTCAGCGATGCGGCTGATAGGAACCGAGACGTCGTGCTTCCAACCGCCGCCTTCCGGTTTCAGGGCCGCAGAATGCTCTTCGCGCAGACGCCAGAACTGGGCGCGTTGTGCATCGTTCTGGGCAATCGAGGCGTCGGTGATCAGGCCTTCCTCGAAGGCGACCTCCAGCAGGCGTTCCATCTGGGCCTCGGCACCGCCGGGGGTGCCGTTGGTGATCTCGATCAGCACATACCAGGCCGGCGTGCTGTCCAGCGGTTCGCGCGTGTCGGGGATGTTCTTGAGGACCAGTTCCATGCCGAGGCGCTTCATCATCTCGAAGGCTTCGACACCGCCGCCGGTCTCGTCCTTTGCGCGGGCCAGCAGCTCGATCGATGCGGCGGCACTTTCCAGACCGACAATCGCCACACAGCGCGAACGCATTATCGGAAACAGCTTCAGGGTCGCTGCCGTGATGACACCCAGCGTACCTTCGCCACCGATCATCAGCTGCTTCAGGTCATAGCCGGTATTGTCCTTGCGAAGACGTTTCAGGCCATTGAAAATTTCGCCATCGGGCAGAACCGCCTCGATGCCCAGAACCAGATCGCGCATCATGCCATAGCGCAGGACCTGGGTGCCGCCGGCGTTGGTCGAGATGACACCGCCGATGGTGGCAGAACCCTCGGCCGCCAGCGACAGCGGGAAGAAGCGACCATTGTCCCTTGCGATTTCCTGTGCTTCCAGCAGGGTGATGCCCGCCTCTACGGTCATGGCGTCATCCAGTGGCGTCACGTCGCGGACCTGACGCAGTTTGCGCGTGGAGAGCAGCACCTCGCCGTAGGGGATCTGCCCACCGACCAGTCCGGTTCCGCCGCCCTGGGTCACCACCGACACACCATGACGGGCGCAGATACGGATGGCGCGCTGGACCTCTTCGGTCGTGCGCGGTTGCAGCACGATGGGAGCGTGCCCGGTCCATCGCCCCCGCCATTCGGTCAGCCAAGGGGCCATTTCGGCCGGGTCATCAATGAAGGCGTCCGGCAGGGCGGATTTCAGTTCAGCGATTGCTTCAGGCGTCGGGAGGGTCATGATCGCCCTTTTGACAAATGCTGTGCGGTGGTGGAAGCGCAAACCTATGCTGTTGAACTGTCAAACTGCGAAATATTCATGACGCCGGTACCCGCGGTCGGCGTCGTATGCCTGAAAGGCGATCAGGTTCTGCTCATCCGGCGTGGCCAGCCGCCAAGGGTGGGGGAGTGGAGTCTGCCGGGCGGACGAATCGAACCCGGAGAGCGGACTATCGACGCCGCCCTGCGCGAACTGTCCGAGGAAACCGGCGTCACGGCGCGTATCGGGGGGCTGCTGGATGTCGTCGATGGCATTTTTTCTGAAGCCGCCCGCCATTATGTCCTGATCGACTATTGGGCCGAATGGCTGTCAGGCGATGTCGTGGCCGGTGACGACGCCGCAGATGCACGGTTTTTCGATCTCGATCAGGCTCTGGACATGGTCGAATGGGACGAGACGCGCCGGATTATCCGCGCTGCATACTCTGCCAAGTCTGACAAAAACGTAGAGTGACAATCGCAGAACTTATGTCAGAAATGGGGCGCAAGCGACGGCCGGTTAACGATGCCGCTCGCGTCCAGGAGGACTGAATGGGTCTGTTATTCGTTATTCCCTTCGTCGTATTCGCGCTGATCCTGCTGTTTAGCGTCGTGAAGATCGTGCCTCAGGGGCGCGAGTTCACCGTCGAGCGGTTCGGCCGTTACACGAAGACCCTGACACCGGGCATCCATCTCCTCACGCCTTTCATCGAACGCGTCGGGCGCCGCATGAACATGATGGAGCAGGTGCTGGACGTTCCGACGCAGGAAGTTATCACCAAAGACAACGCTATGGTGAAGGTTGACGGTATCGTCTTCATCCAGGTGACGAACGCCTCTGCCGCCGCCTATCGCGTAGATAACCTCAGCTATGCCATCGCCCAGCTCTGTATGACGAACCTGCGTACGGTGGTCGGCTCGATGGAGCTGGATGAAGTGCTTAGCCAGCGCGACAGCATCAACACGCGTCTGCTGCACGTTATCGATGCGGCGACCGAGCCGTGGGGCATCAAGGTCAACCGTATCGAGATCAAGGACCTGACCCCGCCGGTCGATATCACCAATGCGATGGCCCGTCAGATGAAGGCCGAGCGCGAACGCCGTGCGGTCATCACCGAGGCTGACGGCGAAAAGCAAGCCGCCATCGCCCGCGCCGAAGGGGCCAAACAATCGGCCATCCTCGAATCCGAAGGTCGCAAGGAAGCCGCCTTCCGCGATGCCGAGGCCCGCGAACGTGAGGCCGAGGCCGAAGCGCGCGCCACGGAGATGGTGTCGAACGCCATCGCCGCCGGGGACGTGAACGCCATCAACTACTTCGTCGCACAGAAGTACGTAGAAGCCTTTGCCCAACTGGCCAGCAGCCCGCAGCAGAAGACGGTTATCGTTCCGTCAGAAATGTCGGCTCTGGTGGGCACGATCGCTGGCGTCGGCGAACTGGTGAACCTTGCGCGCGGTGGTGAGGGCGGCGGGCAGGCGCAACCGACACGTCGTACGCGCAACCCCGAACCTGCGTCCGCACCGGCTTCTTCCAGATCGTCTGCCCGTCCGGTGACGGCACGCACCACGATTGTTCCGCCATCGGAGTGATGAACATGGAATGGCTCGTAGAGTTATATGCGTCTCAACCGTTCTGGCTCTGGCTCGGGATCGGTGTCGCGCTTCTGGGTGTAGAGGCCATGTTCTCGACCGAGTGGCTGCTTTGGCCGGCAGTGGCTGCGGGCATTACCGCTCTTCTATCGGCACTGATGCCCGAGCTGGGCATCTGGGTCGAACTGGCGGTGTTTGCCGCGCTCACCGTGTTCCTGACCCTTATATCCAAGCGTTTCGTCAAGAAGGTCAATCCGGACGACACGCCCGATATCAATGACATCAACCTGCGGCTGATCGGCCAGATGGCCCGCGTCGTGGAGCCATTCCACAATGGCGCAGGCCGCGTTTTCATCTCCGGCTCGGAATGGGCGGCAGAGATTGATGGCGCCAGCCCGCTGGTGGGTGAAAATGTCGTGGTGGAGCAGGTCATGGGTGGCCGCCTGCGCGTTCGCCACACTTGAGGTTAGAGGGCGGGGCAGGCGGTCCTAGCGTCCGCGTGCCTCGTCAACCCCGCGATTGGCAAGCGAATCAGCACGCTCGTTCAGTTCGTGCCCCGCATGGCCCTTGACCCAGTGCCACTTCACCTCATGACGGTTACGGGCCTCATCCAGCCGACGCCACAGGTCCTCGTTCTTTACCGGCTTCTTGTCGGCTGTCTTCCAGCCACGCGCTTTCCAGCCGCGGATCCACTCGGTAACGCCCTGCATCACGTATTTGCTGTCGGTGTGCAAATCCACGCGGCACGGGCGTTTGAGCGCCTCAAGGGCCTGAATCGCCGCCATCAATTCCATACGGTTGTTGGTGGTATTCAACTCACCACCCCACAGTTCTTTCTCGTGGCCGCGTGATTGCAGAATGGCGCCCCAGCCTCCGGGGCCGGGGTTGCCTTTGCAGGCTCCATCCGTGTGGACGATGACGTGATCTGGTAGACTCATTTAACCTTGCCTACAGCGTCACTTGGCGCACTGCCATCTCTACGCCTATATGGGCGATAACAATCTGTGTTCGGGCACGCGGTACTCGCGGCCCACCGAGGAGGATTTCCGATGGGCGCTATGAGCATCTGGCACTGGGCCATCGTCATTGTTGTTGTGGCGGTTCTGTTTGGCGGTCGTGGCAAGCTGTCTTCGATCATGGGCGATGCCGCCAAGGGCATCCGTGCCTTCAAGGACGGCCTAAAGGACGAAGACAAGGCCAAGAACGAGCCGGTCGGCACCATTACCCGTACCGAAGACAAAGAAACCCGCTGATCACCGCTGAAAGACGCTGAGTTATGGGTGGTCTAGGCCCCGGTATCGGCGGTTTCGAAATCCTTGTGATCGGAATCGTGGCCCTGCTTGTTGTGGGGCCAAAGGACCTGCCGCTGCTGATGCGGCGGGTGGGCCAGTTCGTGGCCAAGGCCCGGGCGATGGCGAACGAGTTCCGTTCCAGCTTTGACGAAATGGCCCGTCAGTCCGAGCTCGACGAGCTGCGCAAGGAGGTTCAGGCCTTGCGTACGGGCTCTGGCATGTATGTCCTTGGGGCCGAGGCCGACAATGCCTTCAAGGACATCCGCAAGGAGCTTGAGGCACCGGTTGACGGCGCAGACGCAAAGGCATCTCCGGAAGTCACCGGGGCGCAGGCCGTGTCGGAGCCGGTGATCGTGCCTACGGGTGTCGATGAGTGGCCTGATCTGGACGCGCAGGCTGCACAGGTCGAACAAGCGAATGCCGAGGCAACCGCCGAGGCCAAGAAGGACGTGCAATGACGCATGCAGATCGCGACGAGGCCGAGATCGAGGCCTCGCGTGCGCCGTTGATGGATCACCTGATCGAGCTGCGTTCGCGGCTGCTGAAATGCGTGATTGCTTTCGCTCTGGCCTTTATCGTCTGCTTCTACTTCTCGGGTCAGATCTATCTGTTTCTGGTGAAGCCCTATGTGGCGGCCTATGCCTTCTTCCAGTCGGCGGGCGGCGGCCACCCCAGTGTCTCACCGATCGATCTTATCCTGGGTACGGCGGGTGCGATCCCGCTGCCGCACGTCGATGATGAGTCCGTGCGCCTGATCTACACGGCGCCGCTGGAAATCCTCTTCACCAAGATGAAGCTGGCCGCGCTGGGTGCGGTGTTTCTGGCCTTCCCCGTGATCGCCTATCAGCTTTACCGCTTCGTGGCTCCGGGCCTGTACCGCAACGAGCGTGGCGCGTTCCTGCCGTTCCTTGTCGCGGCACCGGTGCTGTTCGTTGTCGGCGCGGCGCTGGTCTATTTCGTCATGCTGCCCTTCGTGATGTGGTTCTCGCTGAGTCAGGGCATCGTCGGCGAGGGCGTGACGGCCGAGCTGCTGCCCAAGGTGTCGGACTATCTCAGCCTCGTGATGGCGCTGGTTCTGGCCTTCGGCTTCTGCTTCCAGCTTCCGGTTGTGATGACCTTGGTGGGGATGGCGGGCCTGATCAGCAGCGAGCTGATGGCGAAGGGCCGTCGCTATGCCATCGTTGCGGTGGTGGTTGTGGCTGCGGTGGTGACGCCGCCTGACCCCATCAGCCAGCTGATGCTGGCCGTCCCGATGGTGCTTCTGTACGAGGTCTCCATCTGGTGCGTCCGCATCATCGAAATGCGCCGACGCAAGCGCGAGGCCGCTGGAGAGCAATAAACAAAGGCCGGTCCCTGACGGGGTCGGCCTTTTTCTTTGGCACGACGGGCTGAAAGGCGAGGGGGCACCCTGCGCCTTGTTGTTTGTCAGTTCGTCTCAAGCCATTCCTCAGGGCAACAAAAACCCCGACCAGCGATGCTGGCCGGGGCTTCATGTCCGTAGCTACGGCTGCGATCAGCAGCTGTAGTACATGTCGAACTCGACCGGGTGCGGGTGCAGTTGCAGACGGGCGACTTCTTCTTCCTTCAGCGCGATGTAGGCGTCGATGAAGTCGTCGTCCATCACGCCGCCCTTCTTGAGGAAGGCGCGGTCGGCGTTCAGGGCGTCCAGGGCTTCACGCAGCGAACCGGCGACTTCCGGGATCGAGCCACGCTCTTCCGGCGGCAGGTCGTACAGGTTCTTGTCGGCGGCTGCGCCCGGATCGATACGGTTCTCGATGCCGTCGAGGCCAGCCATCAGCAGGGCCACGAAGGTCAGGTACGGGTTGCCCATCGGGTCCGGGAAGCGGGCTTCGATGCGCTTGGCCTTCGGCGACGAGACGTGCGGGATACGGATCGAGGCCGAGCGGTTGCGGGCCGAGTAGGCCAGCTTGACCGGGGCTTCGTAACCCGGGACCAGACGCTTGTACGAGTTGGTGGTCGAGTTGGCGAAGGCGTTGATGGCCTTGGCGTGCTTGATGATACCGCCGATGTACCACAGGCATTCCTGCGACAGGCCGGCGTACTTGTCACCGGCGAACTGCGGCTTGCCGTCTTTCCAGATCGACATGTGGACGTGCATGCCCGAGCCGTTGTCGCCGAACATCGGCTTGGCCATGAAGGTCGCCGACTTGCCATAGGCGTGGGCCACGTTGTGGATCACGTACTTGTACAGCTGCAGGCGGTCGGCCATCGTCAGCAGGTCCGAGAACTTCAGACCCAGTTCGTGCTGTGCCGGAGCCACTTCGTGGTGGTGCTTCTCGGGGTCGAGGCCCATGTCGCGCATCACGGCCAGCATTTCGCCGCGCAGGTCCTGGCCGGAATCGACCGGGTTCACAGGGAAGTAGCCGCCCTTGGTCGCCGGACGGTGACCCATGTTGCCTTCGGCGTATTCGGCACCGGTGTTGGCCGGCAGTTCCGACGAGTCGAAGCTGTAGCGGGTGTCGTGCGGGGCGGTGTTCCAACGCACGTCGTCAAACACGAAGAACTCGGCTTCCGGACCGAAGTAGACGGTATCGCCCACGCCAGCCGACTGGACGTAGGCGAGGGCCTTCTTGGCCATCGAACGGCTGTCGCGGTTGTAGGGCTCGGCGGTGTCCGGGTTCAGAACGTCGCAGAACAGGAACAGGGTCGGCTGTTGGTAGAACGGATCGACGTAGGCGGTCGACAGGTCCGGCATCAGCAGCATGTCGGACTCGTTGATGGCCTTCCAGCCGGCGATCGACGAGCCGTCGAACATGGTGCCTTCCGTCAGGAAGTCCTCGTCGATCTGGCTGATGTCGAAGGTTACGTGCTGCAGCCTGCCCTTGGTGTCGGTGAAGCGCAGGTCGACGTACTCAATGCCCTTGTCTTTGATCTCTTGCAGGATCTTTTGTGCGGCGCTCATTTCTCGAGGTCCTGAATGGAAATGGGAGGAAACAAAAGCGGCCGCCCCGATGGGACGGCCGTGTGCGGTCAGATAGCTTGCGAGCCAGTTTCTCCGGTCCGGATGCGAATGACGTCTTCGATCGAGCTGACAAAGATTTTGCCGTCCCCGATTTTGCCCGTACGCGCGGCGTTCTGGATGGCATCGACGACTGCTGGCACGAGGTCGTCGGCGACGACGATCTCGATTTTGATTTTCGGCAGGAAGTCGATGACGTACTCGGCACCGCGGTAGAGCTCGGAATGACCCTTCTGTCGGCCATATCCCTTGGCCTCGAGAACCGTCATTCCCTGCACCCCAATGTCTTGCAGGGCATCTTTGACTTCATCGAGCTTGAACGGCTTGATGATGGCTTCGATCTTTTTCATAGCACTTCCGAGCCGGGTCCCCTGATGGCCCGACGCTCGACGTCCAAGACACATTGCATTGCGTCATAACGCAAGCATTTTTAAGTCTTCGGACATGATCCGTGATCGGAAATCCCCATCAAACGGATAGATTTGCAACGCTATGACCTCGCCATTCGCGCATCACGTGAAGTGACGGGCATGGAATTGCCCATGTGATTGTGCGTTGCAATGTTGAGGAAGGGGGAGTGGTGCGGATGAGAGGAATCGAACCTCCACGCCTCTCGGCGCTGGAACCTAAATCCAGTGCGTCTACCAGTTCCGCCACATCCGCATTAGGTCTTCGAAAGGGCTTTATAGGCTGAAGCGGCGCGGTGCAAGCTGGATATTTGCCTTTAAAGACAACAAAAAAGCCCCGGATTGCTCCGGGGCTTTCAAGGCATCTAATCCTCAGATCAGTGCTGGTCGGTATCGATGATACCGCGGCCAACGTGGCTCTTGCGGTAGCCGTACAGGAAGTACACGGCCAGACCGATGGCGGCCCAGATCGGCAGCACCAGCTTGGACTCCGTCGGCAGGTTCAGGAACAGGCCCAGCGTGCCCACAACGGCCAGCGGCGCGATGATCCACACCAGAGGCGTTTTGAACGGACGATGGCGATCCGGCTGTTTGACGCGCAGGATCATCACGGAGATCGCCACCATGAAGAAGGCGAACAGCGTGCCCGAGTTCGAGATGTCAGCCAGCTTGCCGACCGGCAGGAAGGCCGCGAAGAAGGCCACGGCAACACCGGTGATCATGGTTACGATGTGCGGCGTCTTCCACTTGGGGTGGATCTTGGCCAGGAAGTCCGGCAGCAGGCCGTCACGTGCCATCACGAAGAAGATACGGGTCTGGCCGAACAGCATGATCAGGATAACCGACGGCAGGGCCAGGAAGGCGGCGACGCCGATCAGGTCGCCGACGCGCTGGTGACCCAGTTGGCGCAGGACGTGAGCGAGAGCTTCCTTCGAGCAAACCAGCGGTTCTTGACCGGCTTGGGCCAGCGTCAAGCACTGTTGGGCCAGTGCGGCCGAACCTGCGTGCAGGATCTCACCGTTCGGGCCGGTAACCGGTTGGGCGCTTTGCGGATCGAGCGCACCGATCGCACCGGCGGCCACCAGCAGGTAGAAGATGGTGCAGATGACCAGCGAGCCGATCAGACCGATCGGAACGTTCTTCTGCGGGTCCTTGGTTTCCTCGGCAGCGGTCGAAACCGCGTCGAAGCCGACATAGGCAAAGAAGATCGAGGCCGCAGCACCCACGACGCCCAGACCGGCGTGATCGCCCATGCCGATCCAGCCGTTAGGCGTGAACGGGGTGAAGTTGGCACCCTTGATCACCGGAACGGTCAGGATGATGAAGACGGTCAGGGCCGTTACCTTGATCGCCACCAGAATGGCGTTCACGCGTGCGCTTTCGGTCGTGCCGATCATCAGCAGGCCGGTGATCAGCAGAGCGATCAGGGCGGCGGGAAGGTTCACGATACCGCCAGCATAAGGTCCGGCTGTTAAGGCAAGCGGTAGGCTTATCCCCCAGCTATTCAAAAGCCCCGTGAAATATCCGGACCAGCCTACGGACACCGCGGATGCGGCCACGGTGTATTCCAGAATAAGCGCCCAGCCGACGGTCCACGCCAGAAGTTCGCCCATCACGGCATAGGTGTAGGTGTATGCCGAACCCGAAACCGGCACCATCGATGCCAGCTCCGAATAGCAAAGCGCCGCCACGGCACAGACCGCAGCGGCGATAACGAAGCTCCACATCATGCCGGGGCCGGCCTTCTGGGCAGCCTCGGAAGTCAGCACGAAGATGCCGGTACCGATAATCGCGCCGACACCAAGCAGGGTCAGCTGGACGGCACCCAGCGAGCGCGTAAGCGCTTTCTTTTCAGCGGACGCGATAATTGCGTCCAGCGGTTTGATCCGCCAAGACATGGAATGTCCCCTCACATTTTGTGTGCCGACGCGTGTCGGCCCTCGGAGTGGACGCTAGACAGGGTTTTTTGTTCACGCAACGCGATTGACGAAATCTGGACCAATTTGCGACGATTTTGTCCAAAGTTTGCGTCGCGGTACTAGGATCAGATGTTACCGATCCATGCCGTTCTCGAATCGATTGTCCAATCTTTGGATCAGCATTCGACCCTTGTTCTTGCTGCACCGCCGGGCGCAGGCAAAACCACAGTTGTGCCGCTGAGGCTGCTGGACAGGCCTTGGTTGAAGGGTGGAAAAATATTGCTGCTGGAGCCGCGCCGCCTTGCTGCGCGGGCTGCCGCAGAACGTATGGCATCCACACTCGGCCAGAAGGCAGGCGAAACGGTCGGCTATCGTACGCGACTGCAAAGCCGGATCGGGGCTTCGACACGAATCGAGGTGGTGACCGAGGGCGTGTTCACCCGCATGATTCTGGATGACCCGACGCTGGATGGCGTGGCCGCCGTTCTGTTCGACGAATTCCACGAGCGCAGTCTGGATGCCGACCTCGGGCTGGCCCTGGCGCGCGAGTGCCAACAACTGATACGCGACGACCTGCGGATCGTCGTCATGTCCGCTACGCTGGATGTTCAGGGCGTGGCGCGTCTGCTCGACAATCCGCCGGTGATTGAGACCGAAGGCCGGATGTTTCCGGTCGAAACACGATATCTGGGCCGCAACCCGACGGAGCGGTTGGAAGATGCCGTTTCTCGCGCTGTGCTTCAGGCTTTGCAGGACGAGACGGGATCGATCCTGTGTTTCTTGCCGGGGCAGGGGGAAATCCACCGCTCGATCCAGCGCATCAACGAGCGATTGCGTGATCCGACGGTCGATGTGGTGGGGCTGTTCGGGGCGATGGACAAGTCAGATCAGGACCGGGCCCTCGAACCCGCCCCCGAAGGACGCCGCAAGGTGGTGCTGGCGACCTCTGTGGCGGAAACCAGCCTGACCATTCAGGGCGTACGGGTCGTTATAGACAGTGGTCTGTCGCGCGTACCGCGATTTGAGCCGTCCAGCGGGCTGGCCCGCCTTGTGACGGTGAAGGTCAGCAAATCTTCGGCGGAGCAGCGGCGCGGCCGTGCTGGCCGTGTGGAGCCGGGCGTCTGCTATCGTCTTTGGGACGAAGAACAGACACGGGGCCTCGTGGCCCATCAACGGCCTGAAATCCAGGAGGCGGACCTCTCGGCATTCGCGCTCGATCTCGCGCGTTGGGGACGAAAGTCACCCGAAGGACTGGCGCTGTTGGATATGCCACCTGCGGGGGCCTTTGCCGAGGCGCGCAATCTGCTGACGCGCTTGGGGGCGCTGGACGCCAAGGGTGAACTGACGGCGCACGGTCAGCGGTTGGTGAAGATGCCGCTGTCTCCGCGACTGGCCCATATGGTGACGGTCGCGTCCGATCTGGGCGATGCGATGGGCGGAGCCACGCTTGCGGCCTTGCTGACCGAACCGGGATTGGACGGTACGGCTGTCGATATCGAAGAGCGCCTCAAAGGGCTTGGCCGAGATCGCTCTTCGCGCGCGCGCGATGCCATGAAGCTGGCCGAGCGCTGGGCCAAGGCCGCCGGAAGCGGCACCGGGGAACAGGTGGATGCGGGCCTGCTGATCTGCGAGGCCTTTCCCGACCGTATTGCAAGGGCCAAGGGCAAGCAGGGCGATTTCCTGTTGTCGTCGGGTCGCGGCGTCATGGTGGATGCCAGCGAGCGTCTGTCCCAGGAGAAATGGCTGGCGGTCGCCGAGTTGGGTGGCGGCGATGTGCGCGACAAGGTGCGTCTGGCTGCCGTGCTGGATGCGCGCACCATCGAAACCGATCTGGCCCACCGGATCGAGATCAACGATGTCCTATCCAAGGAGCCGTCCGGAAAGATGGTACTGAAGCGCCAGCGCCGGATCGGGGCCATCGTTATCGATGAAAAGATAATGGGCACCCCGGACCGCAAGATGATTGCGGCGGCCCTGAAATCCGAGGTCGAGCGAAATGGCCTTGGTGCGTTGAAATGGGGCGAGGCGGCCAGCGCCTTGCGTGCGCGTCTGGCCTTTCTTCATGCGCTGGACGAGACATGGCCGGATGTTTCGGATGCGGCCCTGCTGCAGCGACGTGAAGAATGGCTGTGGCCCGTTCTGGACGGGGCCCAGTCGCTCGAAAACCTGTCCGACGGGGCTTTGAGCGAGGGTCTGCGCAATCTGGTGCCTTGGGACCTGACGCGCAAACTCGATGAACTGGCACCCTCGCGCCTGACGACACCGCTGGGTTCGGCGGCGATCGACTATGCAGCCGAAGGTGGGCCGCGTGTCGAGATCAGGGTGCAGGAGCTTTTTGGCGTGAACACCCACCCGACTGTGGGCGGTGGGCGTGTACCACTGACCCTTTCGTTGCTTTCACCCGCGCGTCGCCCGGTGCAGGTGACCAAGGATTTGCCGGGGTTCTGGGCCGGATCGTGGGCGGCGGTGCGGGCGGAAATGCGCGGGCGATATCCGCGTCACCCCTGGCCCGAAGATCCGGCCAATGCGGCGGCGACCAATCTTGCCAAGCCACGGGGCACATAGGGTCTGTTCAAGCTTGGCCAGTGTAAATCCTTGACTAAACAGGGCAATTTCTGAAATGAAAATGCTCTGATTAAGGGGAGACGTCGTGGCCGACAGCCAAAATATACCCGCAAAGAACTCCAAGGCGCGCGTTCTGTTCGCTAGCCTGATTGGCACGACAATCGAGTTCTACGATTTCTATATTTACGCGACAGCGGCTGTCCTGGTGTTTCCGGCGCTCTTCTTTCCCGGAAGCGACCCGATGACGGCTATGCTGGCGTCGTTTGCGACCTTCTCGATCGCCTTCTTCGCCCGCCCGATTGGCGCGGTGGTGTTCGGTCACTTCGGTGACAAGGTGGGCCGCAAGGCGACACTGGTCGCGGCGCTGATGACGATGGGGGGATCGACGGTCCTGATCGGCCTACTGCCGACCTATGCTCAGGCCGGTGTGGTGGGGCCGCTGCTGCTGGCGCTGTGCCGCTTCGGTCAGGGCCTGGGCCTTGGCGGTGAATGGGGCGGCGCGGTTCTGCTGGCCACTGAGAACGCGCCTCCGGGCAAGAAGGCGTGGTACGGCATGTTCCCGCAACTGGGCGCGCCCATCGGCTTCATCCTGTCCACGACCAGCTTCATCGCGCTGGGCCATTTCCTCAGCGAAGACAGCTTTATGGCATGGGGCTGGCGCGTGCCGTTCATCGCCAGTGCGGTTCTGGTGATCGTCGGCCTGTGGATGCGCCTGAAGATCCATGAGACGCCGGACTTCCAAAAGGCCATCGACAAACAGGAGCGGGTGAAGGCTCCCGTCGTCACTCTTTTTGCCAACCACAAATACGCGTTGCTGACGGGCACGCTGGCGGGCCTGGCGACGTTCGTGCTGTTCTACCTGATGACGGTGTTTGCGCTGGGCTGGGGTACCACCTCGATGGGATACAGCCGCGAACAGTTCCTGCCGATCCAGCTTTTGGGCGTTTGCTTCTTTGGCCTGCTGATTCCCTTTGCGGCACTGGCAGCCGACAAGTGGGGGCAGGCGACGACCCTGTTGGTGACCAGTGTGGGTATTGCCCTGTTCGGCCTTCTCATTCCGGTACTGTTCAAAGCGGGCCTGCCGGGCATAACCGTCTTTTTCATCCTCGGCTTTGCGCTGATGGGCTGTACCTATGGCCCTATCGGTGCTGCGCTGGCACGGCCGTTCCCGACGGCGGTCCGCTATACGGGCGCATCGATGACCTTCAACATGGCCAGCATCCTTGGCGCGTCGCTGGCGCCGTTCATCGCGACGTGGCTGGCCCAGCGTTATGGCCTGATGGCTGTGGGCTTCTATCTGGCTGTTGCAGCCCTGCTGACCATTCTGGCCCTGCTGGGCATGCGGCGCATAAAAACAGTGGGGGAGGCGTAAAGCCTCCCCCTTTTCGTTGTCAGATTGTCGGTGTGATTACAGGCCCGAGCCGTAGGCCGCGTCGGTCACCGAATAGACCATGATGCCCGTCGCCACCGCGAGGTTGAGGCTGTCTGCACGGCCCCGCATCGGAATCTTGACGTTTACATCGCAGGTTGCGGCCAGTTCGTCGGTGAGGCCTGCTTGCTCATTGCCCATCAAGATGATGGCCGGATGCTGGACAGGGCTGTCACGATAGCCGTGAGTGGCATCAAGGCGCGTACCGATCACGCTGCCCGGCCAGTTCTTGCGCCACGCCACGAAGTCCTCGCGGCTGGTCTTGGTGATGGAGACGGCGAAGACCGAGCCCATGGTCGCGCGCACGGCCTCCACCGAATAGGGGTCCACACAGTCGCCGATCAGGATCACACCACCGCAGCCGGCGCTGTCTGCCGTGCGGATGATGGTGCCGAGGTTGCCCGGATCGCGAACCTGTTCCAGCGCCACCCAAACCGGCTTGGTGTCGGGCTTGATGTCGTTCAGCGGCGTGAACACCTGCTCGAACACGCCCAGCACGGTCTGCGGATTGTCGCGGCGGCTGATCTTTTCGAGGATGGCGTGGGTGACGGTGATGATCTGGCCGCCAGCCTTGCGGGTCTCTTCCTTGGCGCGGTCGAGAATAGCGTGCGGGCGGGCATCCTGCCCCACTAGCAGCATCTTCGGTGCGCGGCCCTGATCCAGAGCCTCGCCGATGAATTTCAGACCTTCGGCCAGAAAACGACCCGTCGCCTCGCGTTCCTTGCGCATGTGCAGGGCGCGGACGGCCTTGACCGTGTCATTGGTGAGGGAGGTGATCAGATGCTCGCTCATTACACATTACTCCAGCGAGCAAAGAAGCTGAGGCCGATGGAACGGGCGTCCTTTCCGTCTTCCGACAGGGCCAGTTCGCCCCAGTCGATGCGGCCACCACGGTCGTGGGTGGCCTCGGCCATCATGTGCGCCAGCGACAGGCCCGAGATACGGGCGGCATAGGCGTTCAGCAGCAGGAAGGAGGCATCGTCCGACAGCAGGGCGGCGCAGTCCTTCAGCAGTTCCGGCATGTTCTCGAACAGACGCCAGACCTCGCCGTTGGCACCGCGACCGTATTTCGGCGGATCAAGGATGATGCCGTCGTACTTGTTGCCGCGACGGACCTCGCGGGCCACGAATTTGCGGGCGTCCTCGACCAGCCAGCGGATCGGACGGTCAGACAGGCCCGACAGCTCGGCGTTCTCGCGGGCATAGTTGACCGACTTCTTGGACGCATCGACGTGCGTCACATGCGCACCCGCTGCCGAACAGGCCAGCGTAGCCACGCCGGTGTAGCCGAACAGGTTCAGGATCTTCGGCTCTTTCAGGGTGCGGATGCGTGCATCCAGCCATTCCCAGTTGGCCGCCTGTTCGGGGAAGAAGGCGAGGTGGCGGAACGGGGTGAAACGCCCCATGAACCGCACATCTTTCCATTTCAGCGGGAATGCGTCGATCGGGCCATGCGCGTCGAAACGCCAGCGGCCGGAATCCTCTTCCTCCTGCTGGGGATCGAACATGGCGTTGGCCTGCTCGAACTTCTTTTCATCCTTGGCGGACCAGAAGCACTGCGGCTCGGGGCGCACGACCGTATAACGGCCATAGCGTTCAAGCTTGCGACCGTTGCCGCTGTCGATAAGCGCGTAATCCGACCAGCCTCGGGTGACGAGGGTTTCGGGGGTAGGGGATAGAACCGGAGCCATGTGTGGGCTGATAAGCCTTCAGGCGGCCTCTCGTCCAGCGGTTGCCGCAGAATAGGTGGAACGGATCACAGGGCTATGCTGGTCGGCCAATGGAATGTCGGGCAGATGCGGGGTCTTGTCCCAGGCATGGGGCTGGAAAACGAGACGGGCCAAAGCGTGGAAAAAGGCGATGCTCAGCAGCGACCAGTATAAGGGGGCCAGGGCGATTTCTCTCAATCCGTAGCGTAGCCCTATCCGCCGCGCGCCCACCGCGCAGGTCAGCCAAGAGGCCAGATAGCCGGTAATCAGCACGGAAAATGCACCAAGCCCGACATCCGGAGGGCTGAGGGAAAGCAGGCTGAGCAGGGCGATGGTACACACGGCAGCCAAGGCAAATCCGTGTACCGAAGCGGCGATAAGGCCGGCGATCAGGGTCGTCAGGAAGGCAAACATGCCCTTCGGTCCCAGTCCGGGCTTACCGAAATGGACGGCCAGTGTCTGCAGATACCCTTTGAGCCATCGGGTTCGTTGGGGCAGCCACAGATTGACCGGCCCCGGTGGTGTTTCCCAAGTCGGCGACGAGATCACGCCCAGCTTCCAACCCGCACGCCACAGACGAAATCCGAGGTCGGCGTCTTCCGTGACATTATAGGCATCCCAACCGCCTACCGATCTCAGAACATCGACACGGAAGTGGTTACTGGTCCCGCCCAATGGAAAGGGAAGCCCAAGCCGTGCCATTCCCGGCAGGATAACCTCGAACAGGCCCGCATATTCAGCGGCAAACTGTCTATCGAGTATGTCGCTGTTGAGTGCGGTGCGGTGCTGGCGGTGAATGCGCAAAGGGGCCTGAAGGCAGGCATAACCGCGCCTGTCACTGGCAAAGCGCGATGCCGCTTCTTTCAACTGCGCGGGATCGGGCGAGTCCTCGGCGTCATAGATTGTCAGCAAATCGCCAGTCGCCAGTTTCAGGCCGTAGTTGAGGGCGCGCGGCTTGGTGCGTGGGGCGCCATCGGGAACAACCACGATCTTGAGCCAGGGAGGCAGGCGCAGGTTGCGGGCCACGGCCTGGGTCCGGTGATCGTCAGCCTCCAGCAGGATGAAGCCTTCAAGAGCATCGCGTGGATAATCGAGAAGAGAAAGGCGCTGCACCAGCTGGGGCAGGATTTCTGCTTCGTTATAGAGTGCCGCCAACACCGTATAGCGCGGCCAGATGATCGGATGTGGTGGCGACGGCAAATCGCGACGATGGCTCGCCATGATCAGTACGATCCGCCACGCCGCTAGGCCGATGAGTAAAAGTTGGAAGGCGAGGATCAGCCAGACGCCGCGGCTGTCATCCAGAATTGCCCACAAACTCAGTGCGATAGCCGCAACAACAACTCCAAGCACTTTGATTGTGATACGAGCGCCACGAGCTGCATCACAGGCGTTCGGAACTTCGAGCGGCGGATGTTTAAATCCGCTCAAGATGACCAACTCCCCCCTGACCAGTCATTTACGGACATTAGTGTAAAAATACACAGATAGGCAACTCTGTGGCGCTCTGTGGATTCCAAGCCTAGGATGGGGCTTTGAGTACGTTCGGAGGTCTATATGTCGGAAGTCGCGCACAAAACGCGTTCTGTCCGCAAGCCTAAGGGCGAAGGTCATGTGCGCCGCGGAGAAATCCTTGCCGCGGCAGAGCAGATCTTTGTCGCCCACGGCTATGAAGGTGCGACGATACGCAAGATCGCCGAAGCCGTAGGCCTGTCCTCGACGGCGCTTTACATGCACTTCCGCGACAAGGCTGAAATCCTCAACGAAATCTGCCTGCAGGCCTTTTCGGCTCTTCATAACCGGCAACTTGCCCTGTCCGAGGCAGAGACAGAGCCCCAGCAGTATCTTCGCCGCTTGATGCTGGTCTATATCGAGTTCGGTTTTGAAAATGCCAATGCCTATCGATTGGCCTTTATGACACCCACCATGATGAGCGAAGACGGGAGCGAACCTGTCTCGCGCAAGGTGGCCAATGAACTGTTCGAGCATTTCAAGGGCGGGGTTCGCCTGGCCGTGGAGGGTAAGGTGGCACCGGAGCGTGTGAAGGCACTGACGCAAGTCCTATGGGCCAGTGTGCACGGTCTGGTCTCGATCATGATCACCAAGCCTCATTTTGACTGGGAAGATCGCGAGACTCTGATCAATGACCAGATCGATATTTTGATCAAAGGCTTGCTGCATCCGTGATCCGGTCCTGGCTCAAGGGGGGCGGGATCGCTGCGGTGCTGCTGGTGCTTGGCACTGCGCCCCAAGCCGTTTCCCGACCGTTGCGCGTGATGTCATTGGACCAGTGCGCAGACCAGTTCGTACTGGCGTTGCGGCCTGATGCCGACATCCGTTTGTCGCCCCGTGCCGACGACGCCGACGCCTATATGCGCAATGCCGCAAAGGGGCATCGGCGAATTCGCCCGACGTTGGAGGCGGCTGTAAAGTTCAAGCCGGATGTGGTTGTGCGTTATTGGGGCGGTGATGGTCCGCTGTTGCGCCGCCTGGAGGAAGCCGGCGTGACGGTCGCAACAATAGAAGACAGCAGGGACTTCGATAATATCCGCAGCAATATCCGCAACCTGTCGGTTGCTCTTGATGTTGCCGATCGAGGTGAGGCTATGATCGCTGAAATGGACGGCACGCTGGCCAAGGCCGCCGGAGTCGGACAGGGCAGGCGCGCGACCTATATGACGGCCAGCGGCTTTACGGCGGGTCGTGACACCTTGATCGACAGCATCCTGCGCGCTGCGGGTTATCGCAATGCCAGCGGAGGCACAGGGTATCAACCGATCGGTCTGGAAGCCCTTGTGATGGGGCCTCCGCTGATTTTCGTGCGCGGCTTTTTCGAGCAAATGCTGATGGATTGGCGGGGTACGGGGCGCCATCCCGTGCTGCGGCCGATGATGGCGCGTGGCAAGGTGCTTGATCTTCCGGCGTCTACCCTGACCTGCCCGGGGTGGTTCGCGGCCGATGCCGCGCTGAAGCTGGCCGAGGGATCGTAATGATAAGATCTGTCTGGCTGAATGCAGGTCTGTTGGCCTGCATACTCGTCGCCGTAGCCTTTGGCATAAGCTTCGGCGAGACTGCACTGACATGGCAGGACTATGCTCTTGCCCTGTCCAACCCCTTGTCCGGTGAAGGTCTTGTTCTTTGGCAGATACGTTTGCCACGGGTGCTCTGTGCCCTGTTCGTAGGGGCGGCTCTGGGACTGTCCGGAGCGGTCATGCAGGGATTGCTGCGTAATCCGCTGGCTGAACCGGGGGTAATCGGTGTCTCGGGCACGGCTGCCTTTGCCGCGGCTCTGGCGATTGTCACAGGCATGGCGGCCATACCGGGGGCGGTCGAAGCCTCGGCGCTTCTTGGCGCAGCGGTAGCGGGTCTTTTGCTGACGCTGGTCGGTGCCAGATTGAAGGCTCCGGAAGGGCTGATCCTGTTTGGTGTGGCCCTTTCCAGTTTCTCCGGCGCGGCCACGGCTTTGATTTTCAACCTGTCGCCATCGCCCATCGCCTCGGCAGAGGTCATGGCGTGGATGCTGGGTTCGGTCGCCAACCGTAGCTGGTTCGATGTGGGCTGGGTGGCTTTTGCTCTGGCTGTTGCGGCGATTTTTGCCGTGATGGCACGGCAGGGGCTCCGCTTGCTGACTTTGGGCGAGGATGTCGCCAAGGCTTCGGGCCTGCCGCTGGCCCGTCTCAGGGTGTGCGCGCTTCTGGCGGCCGCGGTCGCATCAGGGGCCGCAGTGGCGGTCGCGGGCGTGATCGGCTTTGTCGGTCTTGCCGCCCCCCATCTTGTTCGCTCGGCGGTACGCGGTGACCCGGGGCGTGTTCTGTTGCCGTCGGCCCTGGCGGGCGGGCTTATTCTGGTGATTGCCGATCTGGCCACGCGGGTCATGCCCACCGACCAGGAGCTTAAACTGGGTGTTTTCACCGCGCTGATCGGTGCGCCCCTGTTTGCTGTCATCGCATGGCGGGCTGCGCGGGAGTGGCGTCTGTGACCCTGTTTCGTCTTGAAGGCATCAATGTCGAGATCGAGAAGCAGCGATTGCTGCATTTTGCCTCGATGTCCGTCGAGGCCGGTCAGATGGTGGCGGTCTGCGGTCCCAATGGCGCGGGCAAATCGACCCTGCTCAAGGTCGCTGCGGGCCTGATCCGGCCCCGGCAAGGGTCCGTCACCGTACATGGACGCGACCTGAAATCCCTGACAGCCCGGCAAAGGGGTGAAAGTATCGCCTATTTGGCGCAGGACCGGACGATTGCCTGGAACCTGCCTGCGATTGAGATCGCGGCGTTGGGCGGTCTTCACTTTGGATACGGCGACATCATGGTGCGGGCCGCGCGCGCGCTCGATCTGGTGGGCGTCGGCCATCTGGCCCATCGCGGGGTCGCGGATATGTCCGGTGGTGAGAGGGCGCGTGTTCTATTGGCGCGGGCTCTGGTGACGGATGCGCCTGTTCTGATCGCGGACGAGCCTGTCGCCGGGCTCGATCCCGATGCAGCCCTGCTGGTTCTGGAGCGCCTGCGCCAGCGCGCTTCCGATCGGGCTGCGGTGGTTGTGACCATGCACGACCTCTCTGCCGCCGCCCAGTTTGCGGATCGTGTGGTGGTGGTGGCCAATGGTCGCGTTGTGGCTGATGCCGCACCTATGGAGGCCTTGTCCGTCGATGTCCTGCGCGAACATTTCCGCATTGCGGCCCAATGGGTCGAAACAGAAAACGGGCCGCTTTTGGCGACCCGTCGTCTGTAGCTCCGCGATTGAAGGCTCTTATTCGCTGTAGGGGCGGGGACCGGCATAGGGCGGTGTGCCCCGAGCTAGGTCTGCCGTAGGCGTCAACGGTGCCGAGCCGCCATTCAGGCGGGCGCGGTAGATCTGCATATTTTCCATGACCCGCATCATATAGTTGCGGGTTTCGGTGATCGGCGCGCACTCGATGAAGTCCAGCGGATCAACCTGTGCCTGACGCGGATCACCGCAGCGAGCCGTCCATTGCGGAGGGCGTGCCGGACCGGCATTGTAGCCCACGGCTGCCAGAAGAGGCGATTGGCCGAAATTGTTCAGCAGTTCGCCCAGGTGATAGCTGCCCAAGGTCATGTTGTAGTTGGCATCCCACAGGCGGTCGTCACTGTAGGACAACCCCATGCGGCGGGCGACACCGGCGGCTGTCGTCGGTAGCAACTGCATCATGCCGCGTGCATTGGCGTGGGATTGCACGCTGGGGTCAAAGCTAGACTCCTGACGGGTGATGGCCAGTGCGAAGTCTGTCGGTGCCATGCCCGGAACCTGTTCGGGCAGTTGGATCGGGTACATGCGCTCGGGCATGATAAATCCGCGACCGCTGGCTGCCCGGCCGACCATCATGGCGCCGAATTGGTCACCATAGGATTTGACCAGATCGAACAGCATCGACAGGTCGTAGGGCAGGGGCAGATTGTCATCCAGATGATAGGCAAAGACGCGCATCAGGGTCTTTTCTCCCATCTGCCCCAGAATGCGCGTCGCCCGGACCATCTCGTAGCTTTCAAAGCGTTGGATGTCCTCTGGCGAGGGATCGGGTTCTCCCGGCAGGTTCAGCGTTTGCACACCGGCTTTCTCGGCGGCCAACTGGCCGTAGAAGGTCTGCCAGTGCTGACCGCCTGCGGCATAGAATTCCTGCGCGCGGGCGCGGTCGCCCTGTGCCTCTGCGGCGCGACCCAGCCAGTAAAGCGCACGCCCCTGGGTGATCGGGGTCTGCGAGATATTGCGCAGCGTCTCGAAATGCTGCGCGGCGCGTCGCGGATCATTCAGTTTTACCAGCGCGGCCCAACCGGCAAAGAACTCTGCATCGACTGAGCGTTCGCCCGACGAGAAGCCGTGACCGGCAAAGGCATCATAGGCCGCTTGGTTGTTACCCATGCGCAGGGCGTCGAGGAACAGGTTGCGGCGTTCCGACCAAAGCGTGTTCTGGCCCTCTGTGTGTTTGGGGGCGGGCGGCAGATAGCGCAGAAGGTCGAATGCCTCGCTCTGGCGGTTGGCCGAACGCAACAGACGCACACGCTCCAGCACGACATTGGGGTCTGTCGCCTGCTGCGGCGACAGGCTGGCAACCAGAGTGTCGGGCGCATAGGCGGTGCGCAGGTTCATCACCGCATTGGCAATGGCCTGACGCTCGGCTGGGACCAGATTGACCATAGCGCGTGTCGCCGGCCCGTGAGGACCGCTGAGCAGTGTGCTCAGGCGGGCGCTGTGATCGTCGGTGGTCAGCCATGCGGACCAGCGCGACAGGATACGGTCCTGCTCGGCGGCGTCGAACGATTCTTCACGCCACCAGTTGCGGATCAGGGTTTGCGCTTCGTCACGTCGACCCGCCTGCTCGAGCGCGGAAGCCAGAGATATGGCACCTTGAACCGTACGCGGAGGCTGTTCGGCAAAAAACGCCAGCACAGCATCGCCTCCCATACCCGAAGCGTTCAAGGCACGCTCGGCTGCGGCGCGACGTGATTCGGCGCGCGGCCAACCTTTCAGATCGTTCTCGGCCCGCAAAAGCTCGGCATAGGAGAGCTGGCGATCCGACGTATCCACCAGTGCCCACTCCACGAGTTTGCGGGCGGCAGGGTCACTGATCGAGGCCATGATCTGCTGGGTACGCACAACGTCACGCGCCCGTGCCGCGGCCAGTCCTTGTTGGACGAGCGACTGGTCTGACGGGCTGATAGAGCCCGCCACTTGGGAATTATAGGCTGCCGGGACGCTGTTGATCACGTCTTGAGTCGGGGGGGCCATGACCGCCAGGGCGGCTGCGAGGGTCGTCGCGATCATCAGCTTCTTCGTCCTCATTCATCTACTTGTTGCGGTAGAGCCATTGGCGAAATACCCTTTGGCCCCATCAAGATACCGAGCGGCTCATCCGCTCATTCTCCGCACAGGTTAGTTTTCCATGATCGCCCATTTGTTCAAGGGCGTGATCACCGCCTTGATCACACCTCTTCGTGACGGAAACGTGGACGAAGAGGCGTTTAAAAAACTGTTGGAACGTCAAATCGCTGCTGGCGTGCATGGCGTTGTGCCTATGGGCACTACCGGCGAGAGCGCGACACTGCATCTCGACGAGCACAAGCGCGTGGTCGAAATGTGCGTATCGCAGGCCGCGGGCCGCATCCGCGTTATTGCGGGTGCGGGCTCTTCGGCGACCGACAAGGCGATCGAACTGTCGAAGTTTGCCAAGACCGTCGGTGCCGACGGCGTTCTGGCTGTGACCCCCTATTACAACCGTCCGTCGCAGGCGGGCCTTCAGGCCCATTTCGAAGCGATGGCCGATGCGGTCCAGATCCCGGTCCTGCTCTATAATGTTCCGGGTCGCACCGGCGTGGACATGGCCAATGAAACCGTGGCCGCCCTGGCGCGTCATCCCAATATCGTGGGCATCAAGGACGCCACGGGCGACCTCTCGCGCGTGAGCTGGATGCGCGCGCATATCGATGGCCGTTTCGATCTGATTTCGGGCGATGACCCCAGCTATCTTGGCTATGCTGCGCAAGGTGGCTGTGGCGTTATTTCGGTGACGTCCAATGTCGCACCCGAAGGTATGGTCGCCCTGCACAATGCGATCCAGGCCGGTGATTTGGAAACCGCCCGTAGCTGGCAGGACCGTCTGATCGGCCTGCACAAGGGGCTGTTCCTCGACAACTCTCCGTCGCCGACGAAATATGCCTTGTCGAAATTGGGATACTGTTCGGAAGAGGTGCGTTTGCCTTTGGTACAGACCCGCGAAGAGGTCCGTCCGCATATTGATGCCGCAATGGCAGCTGCCGGGATCGTTTAATGGCCGACCAAGCGCCAAAGCAGAAGACCATCGCCGAAAACCGGCGTGCACGTTACGACTACTTCCTCGACGACCATGTGGAGGCCGGTATCCAGCTACTGGGGACCGAGATCAAAGCCCTGCGCGATGGCCGGGCCAATATCGCCGAGAGCTATGTCGCGGTCGAGGGGCGTGAGCTGGTTCTCGTCAATTCGGACATTCCACCCTACAAAATGGCCAACCGGTTCAATCACGAACCGCGCCGCCATCGTAAACTGCTGCTGCACCGCCGCCAGATCGACAAGATGGCCGCGGCGGTCCAGCGCGATGGCCGCACCATCATTCCGGTACGGCTGTATCTGAATGAAGCGGGCAAGGCCAAAATCGAAATCGCCCTGGCAAAGGGCAAGAAGAACCACGACAAGCGCGAGGCGACCGCCGAACGTGACTGGCAGCGCGACAAGGCCCGACTGCTGAAAGAACGTGGCTAAACAGATCGTGTCTCTGGCGCCCTAGGCGCAGGGTGCGGCACAGGCTAGGATTTATCCCGTTAACCGGGTGCGGAGTGCATGGTGAAAATAGCCGATCGCTGGTTCGTCTGGGCGGGTACTGCCTTGATGGGAGCCGTCGCCGCCGCAGGTGTGGTTGTCGCTGTGTACGCGGCATACGTCACCTATGACCTGCCTGACGCGGCAGAACTGGCAGACTATCGTCCGGCTACCGCGACGCGCGTCTATGCGGGCGATGGCACTTTGATCGGCGAGTTTTCCGAGCAGCGCCGTATCTACGTAACCTACAATCAGGTTCCGGAACGCGTTGTTCAGGCCTTCCTCGCGGCCGAGGACAGCAGCTTTTTCTCGCATGGCGGTATCGATGTGTCCGGTGTCGGCCGCGCCATGTTCAAGAACGTTTTCAACGTTCTTTCGGGCAACCGTCTGGAAGGCGGTTCGACCATCACCCAGCAGGTCGCCAAGAACGTGCTGCTGAGCGACGAGACTAAGCTGAACCGCAAACTCAAGGAAGCGATCCTCGCCGCCCGTCTGGAGACGGTGCTGACCAAGGAACAGCTGCTTGAGCTGTATCTCAATGAAATCTACCTCGGCTATCGCTCCTATGGCGTTGCCGCTGCGGCCTATAACTATTTCGGCAAGTCGCTGGACCAGCTTTCCATCGAAGAGGCGGCCTTTCTGGCGGCCCTGCCCAAAGGCCCTACCAACTATCATCCGCGACGCCGTCCGGAAGCCGCTATCGGTCGCCGCAACTGGGTGCTGGGCCAGATGGAAGATGCGGGCTTTATCACTGCCGAGCAACGCGATGCCGCACAGGCGCGTCCGCTGAACGCCCGTTCGGCACCGCGCCGTGCCGAATATGCCGATGCTGACTTCTTCGTCGAGGAAGCCCGCCGTCGCGCGATCTCGATGTTCGGTCAGGAAGAGATCAACCGCGGGGGTTACTACCTGCGCACCACCCTTGACCCCGAACTACAGTCGGCTGCGCGTGTGGCCCTGATGCGGGGACTGGAAAACTATGACCGCCGTCACGGTTGGCGCGGTGCGTGGGGCGAAACCGATTTCGCCGACGGCTGGCAGGAAGATGCCGTTCGCCGTCAGGCTCCGCCCGAGCGTCGCACCTGGGAAGCCGCGGCCGTCGAGAGCGTGGAGGGCGGCACTGTACGTGTCCGCACCGCCAAGGATGATCGGGTCGGCATCCTGCTGTCCAGCGATGTGGCATGGTCGAGAAACAGTCGTAAGCCGCTCAAACGCGGTGATCTGATCTTTGTCGAACGTCAGGGCGGTCAATATGCCCTGCGTCAGGTTCCGGCTGTGAACGGGGCTCTTGTAGCCATCGAACCGCAGTCCGGCCGCGTACTGGCGATGGTGGGCGGTTATTCTTACGCGCTGTCCAGCTTCAACCGTGCAACCCAAGCCCGTCGCCAGCCGGGTTCGGCCTATAAGCCGTTCGTCTATGCAGCGGCACTCGAGGGTGACTTCACGCCTGCCTCGATTGTACTGGATGCCCCGATCAGCTTCCCGGGTGGACCAGGTGGCAAGGCGTGGACCCCGTCCAACTACAGCCGCCGCTTCTATGGCCCGCAGACCCTTCGTCGGGGGTTGGAACTGTCGCGTAACGTCATGACGGTGCGTCTGGCACAGGCGGTGGGGATGAAGAATATCGTCGACCTGTCCAAGCGTATGGGCGTGGTCGATGACATGCAGCCCAACCTCGCCATGTCGCTGGGGGCAGGGGAGACAACGCCCTATCACATCACCGCGGCCTATTCGGCTTTCGTCAACGGTGGTCGCCGCGTCGATCCCTATCTGATCGAAGTGGTCCAGGACCGTTACGGCAAGACCATGCACCGTGCCGACCGCCGGGCCTGCCGTGACTGTACCCGCAGCTTCTCGGGCCAGGAATCGCCGCGTCTGCAGGATCGTGGTACCCAGGTGATCGATCCGATCACCGCCTATCAGATCAGCTCGATGCTGGAGGGCGTGATCCAGCGCGGTACCGCCGCCAGCATCCGTGGCCTTGGACCCAATGTGGCCGGTAAAACGGGTACGACGAACGAATACCGCTCGGCGTGGTTCGTGGGCTATTCTTCGGACATCGTGGTGGGCGTATTCGTCGGCTTTGACGACAACCGCTCGCTGGGTTCGGGCGAGGCCGGCGCCTCGACCGCCGTGCCTATCTTCGGCGAGTTCATGCAGACGGCACTGAAGTTGCGCCCCGCACGTCCGTTTGTGCGTCCGAAGAATGCGATCTTCAAGACCGTGAACGGTATCGAAGAAGCCTTCCGTCCGGGGACCGAACGCAATGTTCGCGCCGATCCGGTGGTGGTCGAACCCACAGGCCCGCAGGCCTATAACGACATTATCGCCCGCGAGCAGAACCAGTCACCGTCCACGCCGGATGCCCCTTCACAGACGCCCGCACCGGCAACACCGCCGCGCAAGGAAGTCCCCGAGGACTTGAGCGGATTGTACTGACGCATTAGTTAGACCCCCCAAGACGGCGCATTCGGTCAAACGGGTGCGCCGTACTCTTTCGACCCTCGTGCGCGCCGCGCCGGGGCAGAACCCAAATCGCATAGGAGTTTGCGATGAGACTGGATGTCGAGGCCATGAAGGCCGACATCGAGCAGAGCGTTGCTCTGCTCAGGAGGCGACTTTGACTGGGATGTCGCTCTAAGAAAGCTCGACGAGCTGAACGCCCGCGTCGAAGATCCGACGCTGTGGGACAATCCCGAACAGGCACAGGCCGTCAGCCGCGAACGCTCGCGTCTGGAAGCCCAGGTCAACACCGTCAAGGAGATGGAACGTGACCTGGAAGACGGGCTGATGCTGGCTGAAATGGCCGACGAGGAAGGCGACGAAGCCGCCCTTGAAGAAGCCCGCGTCATGCTGCGCGGCATCAAGGAGCGCGCCGCACGCGCCGAACTGGAAGCCCTGCTGTCGGGTGAAGCCGACGGCAACGACGCTTATCTGGAAGTGAACTCCGGTGCCGGTGGCACGGAGTCGAATGACTGGGCGGGCATGCTGCTGCGCATGTATACGCGCTGGGCCAAGGCGCACGGCTATGAGGTCGAGGTCGAGGCCGAAGAAGCGGGCGAACAGGCCGGTATCAAGTCCGCCACCATTCAGGTGAAGGGCCCCAATGCCTATGGCTGGCTGAAGTCGGAATCAGGCGTGCACCGTCTGGTCCGCATCAGCCCGTATGACGCCGCCGCCAAACGCCACACCTCGTTCGCCTCCATCGGCGTGTCGCCCGTGGTCGATGACACCATCGAAATCGACATCAACCCGGCGGACGTCCGTACCGACACCTACCGCGCCTCGGGTGCGGGTGGTCAGCACATCAACAAGACGGACTCGGCTGTCCGACTGACCCACATTCCGACCAATACGGTTGTGGCCTGTCAGGCGGGCCGTTCGCAGCACCAGAACCGCGAACAGGCGTGGAAGATGCTGCGTGCGCGTCTGTATGAACTGGAACTGCAAAAGCGCGAAGCGGCCGCTCAGGCTCTGGCCGATGCCAAGACCGATATCGGTTGGGGCCACCAGATCCGCTCCTACGTGCTTCAGCCGTACCAAATGGTCAAAGACCTGCGCACCAACGTCGAAACCTCGGACACCCAAGGTGTTCTGGACGGCGATCTGGATGCCTTCATGGGTGCCGCACTGGCCGCCCGCGTGGGCGAGACCCGCGACAGCTAACCGCTGTTAAAGCGCAAAAAATGAAAGGGGGATGGATCACCATCCCCCTTTTTTTGTGCCGTAAAAAACGAACCGCCTATTCGCCCGCCGGCTCCGAGGTCGGGCCTTCGCCCCGTTTGGCCTGTGTCGAGCGACCCGAGAACCAGGCACCGCGTTCGATCGTCAGTTCTTCCTGGGTAACGTCCCCTTCGACACGGGCGGAGGCGTGAAGGTGAACCTGTTTGGCTATGATCGCGCCGCTCACGCGGCCCCGGACATCCAGGACATCGGCGTGAACCGTACCTTCGACGGCACCACCGTCATTGATGAGAACCTGCGAGACGCGCACGTCGCCTTTGACGGTCCCCTCGATCACCAGTTGGCCGACACCGGAGATGTCGCCCTCGAAAGTCATACCGTTGCCGAGCACCGAAGCTGCCTCTTTGCCAGGACGTGAAGGGGTGGAACCGCCACCCCCGTAACCACCACCGGAGCCGCCAGAACCGCTGCCCCAACCACCGCCAGAACCGCCCCCGGTTCCAGAACCACCTGTGCCTGATCCACCGGCACCCGATCCGCCCGAAGCGGCGGCATAGCCTGTCGTCTGGGCCGCGGGCTGTGGAGTATCGGGGCGGGTATTTGTCTGCGGGGGTTCGGTGGAGGCGTAGGGCGATACCTGAATTACGGCATCATCCTCTGTTTCGTCATCAAGGCTGCCCATCCGCTCTTCTGCGGCATGGCTGTAGGCGTTTGATCCAGCCAGACCATCAGGTTTGTGGCTCTCGACCTGGGTGTCGAGTTCCAGCTCATTGTCGTCCAGATCATGCAGATCGTCATGTCCGCTGGCGGTGCCCATCGAACGGGTCGGCGGCGGAACATAGGGTTTGCCCTTATTAAACATACTATCCTCCGGGGGAGCGCGTTGGATGCGCGTTGAAGAAGCGACTCGGACAACGTTGTTACGGCTTAGGTATAACAACGGTAAATCAGCGTTCGATCAAACGGAGAAATATGTGTTTTTCCAATCCATAGAGGATTAGAGGGCGCGTGCAGCCTCCAGCACAGCCCCAGCGTGGCCTTTGACCTTCACATTATGCCACGCCTGCGCAATCACGCCGTCGCGGTCCACAAGGAAGGTCGCGCGCTCTATGCCCATATATTCGCGGCCATAGAGCTTCTTGAGAATCCAGACGCCCCACCCCTCGGTTACGGTGCCGTCCTCATCCGAGCCAAGGATCAGGTTCAGTGCGTGTTTGGCCTTGAACCTGTCCAGCTTCTTCACGGTGTCGCGCGAAATGCCGATGATGGTGGTATCGGCCTTGGCGAAGTCATCGGCCAGTGCCGAGAAATCGAGTCCCTCGGTCGTGCAGCCGGGCGTGTCCGCTTTCGGATAGAAATAGACCACGACCTTTTTGCCCTTATGGGCGGCCAGATCGAAATGGCCGTCGCCATCGGTGGCGATGGACAGCGCGGGGGCCGGGGTGCCTTGGGTCAGTTCACTCATTTTCCTACCTTCAGGTTTTCCAGCGCACCCGCGCTGTGATCGTCGTTGTTAGACCGGCTTGACCAGCACGATCTTTTTCTTGCCCGCGGCCAGCTTGATCACGCCATCGGCGTTCACGTCGGCATCGGTGACCAGTTGGGCGCCGTCGCTGATGGCCACGTCGTTCAGACGCAGACCACCGCCCTGGGCCAGACGGCGGGCTTCGCCGTTCGACTGGGTCAGGCCCGCCTTGGTGATGACGGCGGCGACCATCGCACCGATGACCTCATCACGCGGGAGTTCCACGGTCGGCAGGTCGGCTGACAGCTGGCCCTTTTCAAAAGCGGCTTCGGCGGCGGCGCGTGCGGCCTTGGCGGCTTCCTCGCCGTGCATCATGGTGGTGGTGGCGTCCGCGAGGGCCTTCTTGGCCTCGTTGATCTGGGCACCCTCCATCGCTTCGTAAGCGGCAATTTCTTCCAAGGTCAGGTCGGTGAACAGGCGCATGAAGCGGCCCACGTCGGCGTCTTCGACGTTGCGCCAGAACTGCCAGTAGTCGTACGGGCTCAGCTGCTCTTCGTTCAGCCAGATGGCACCGCCTGCGGTCTTGCCCATCTTGCCGCCCGATGCGGTCGTCAGCAGCGGAGTGGTCAGGCCGAAGGCCGACTTCTGGTCCACGCGGCGTACCAGATCGACGCCCGAGGTGATGTTGCCCCACTGGTCCGAGCCGCCCATCTGCAGGGTGACGTTGTGGGCGCGGTTCAGCTCGAGGAAGTCCACCGACTGCATCAGCATGTAGTTGAACTCGAGGAAGGTCATCGGTTGCTCGCGCTCGAGGCGCAGCTTGACCGAGTCGAAGCTCAGCATGCGGTTGACGGTGAAGTGGGTGCCGAAATCGCGCAGGAACTGGATGTAGCCGTATTGCGACAGCCAGTCGTCGTTGTTCAGCATGATGGCGTCGGTCGGGCCGTCGCCGAACTTCAGGAATTTGGCGAAGACCTTCTTGATGCCGTCGATGTTGGCCTGAATGGTCTCGTCGGTTAGCTGCGGACGCGAGGTGTCCTTGCCAGTCGGGTCGCCGACGCGGGTGGTGCCGCCGCCCATCAGGACGATCGGCTTGTGGCCGGCCTGTTGCAGGCGGCGCAGCATCATGATCTGGATCAGCGAGCCGACGTGCAGCGACGGTGCCGTCGCGTCAAAGCCGATATAGCCGGTGACAACGCCCTTGGTCGCAGCCTCGTCCAGTTCGGTCGGGTGCGTGATCTGGTGGATATAGCCGCGCTCCTGAAGCGTTTTCAGAAACTCGGACTTGAAGGCGGTCTCGGTCATGGCAGATCCGTTACAGTCAGAAACTGGCGGCCATTTTCCGGGGAATTCAGCCGCCAAGGGTAGGGCGGCAAAGATCGCGGCCGCTCGCTTAGGCGAGGCCGTAATAATAGGTCACGAAAAGAACGTCACGCGCGATCATGGGGCCTAGCTACAGTTTGCTGTCCGTGGCAGTCAAGCGTCATGACTGAACAGGCTTCCCCCAAGACACTCCGCGTCCTCGGCTTCATGACCGGCACATCCCTGGATGCCGTGGACATGGCCGTGATCGAGACGGATGGACATGACATTCTCGGCTTCGGCCCCTGCGGCGAGATGAAGCTGGATGCCGAAACGCGCGAGGCGGTGGAATACGCCATCGAGGACGCGTTCGACTGGGAACGGGACGAGGAAGAGCCTGAAAGCTTTGACGACGCCCGCTATGCGATTGCCGATGCCCATCTGGCGGCGGCAATGGGCTTCATGGCGATGAACGGGGTGAAGTCGTCGTCAGTGGATCTGGTCGGGGTGCATGGACAGACGGTGCTGCACGAAGCCCCGATCGCCGAGCAGCCGGGCCGCACCGTTCAGTTGATCGACGCCATTTCGGTGGCCGACGGACTTGGCCTTCCGGTCGTGCACGATTTCCGCACCGCCGATGTGGCCGCAGGCGGGCAGGGCGCGCCACTGGCCCCAGTCTATCACGCGGCACTGGTCCGCTATTCGGGGCTGAAGGGGCCGGTTGCGGTTCTGAACCTTGGCGGCGTCGGCAATATCACCCTGATCCGCGCCGATGGCGAGTTGGAAGCCTTCGATACCGGTCCGGCCAACGGTATGGTGGACCTGCTGGTCCAGTCGCGCCTGCGTAAACGCATGGACGACGGCGGCAAGCTGGCCCGTGCGGGGGCTGTGGATGCCGATGTCCTGAAGGAATATCTGTCGCATCCCTATTTCGCCGCGACTGGCCCGAAGTCGCTGGACCGCTTCGACTTCTCGCTCGATCCGGTCGAGCATCTGAAGACCGAGGATGCCGCTGCGACCCTGACGACCTTTGCCGCAGAGGCTGTAGCGCTGGGCGTGGCCCGATGCAGCGAAGCGCCGCGTGAGGTGATCGTGTGCGGCGGTGGCCGCCACAACCCCGCCCTGATGGAGGCGATCCGCGAGCGGCTGTCCGTTCCCGTCGCCACCGCAGAGGACAAGGGCTGGCGCGGTGATGCCATTGAAGCCGAAGCCTTCGCCTATCTGGCGGCGCGCAGCCATCTCGGCCTGCCGATCAGCTTCCCGGGTACCACGGGCGTCAAACAGGCCATGACGGGTGGCCGCACTGTTTATCCGGGGGATGAGCCCGGATACGAACCATCGGATTTTTAATGTCTTTATCGACTGCGCGTTTTTGGGGCGTTCTCAGTGGACTGGGCGCGGGGGCGATGTGGGGGCTGGTCTTTCTGGCTCCGAAATTCGCGCCCGAGGCTTCCCCGTTCCTCATGTCGGCAGGGCGCTATATCGCCTATGGCCTGATCGCCGCACTGCTGATCGCGCCGCGCTGTAAGCGGTTGTTGGCGCTGTTGGACCGCAGGACATGGCTGGCGCTCATCTGGCTCAGCCTTGCGGGGAACATCGTCTATTACCTGTTCCTTGTGGTGTCGGTTCACTATGCGGGCGTCGCGGCGTCTGCCCTGATTGTGGGCGCTGTTCCGGTCGTCGTGGCCCTGTGGGGTTTGCGCGACAGGAACTCGCCGCCTCTGCTGAAGGTCGGGCCGCCGATTGCCGTCGCGGCGGTGGCAATCGGCCTGATCGGCTATGAGAGCATCACCCGCGGTCAGGTCGCAGCGGATGCCAGCGGTCTGACGGTGGCTATCGGTCTGGTGTCGGCATTGATCGCGCTCGTCCTGTGGACGGCCTATGCGGTCGGAAACAGCCGCTGGATGGTCAAGATGACCGAGGTCAGTTCGCATGACTGGTCGCTGCTGATCGGCGTCGTGACGGGGGGCTTGGCCCTGCTTCTTGTGCCGATGGCGGTTCTGACTCTGGGTGATTTGCCTGCTGGCTTCTGGCCGCGCTTTGTGGCGGTCAGCTTTGGGATCGCGGTGCTGGCCTCGGTTGTAGGCAACGCCTTCTGGAACAGGGCCAGCCGGCTTCTGCCGTTGACCATGCTGGGCCAGATGATCGTGTTCGAGACGCTGTTCGCCTTCCTTTACGGCTTCATCTGGGAAAAGCGCGGACCGAGCGTTCTGGAGATCATTGCTATCATCCTTATGGTGGTTAGTGTGATCTGGTGCGTACGCGCCCATAGGCCAGCCGCCAAGGCTGTCGCCGAGCTCGAAGCCTAAAGAAAAAGGCGCACTCCCAAACGGAAGCGCGCCTTTTTTATTTGGTGATTTGCCCCTCAAGCAGCAGGTCAGCGCGTGACCTGCATTAGGGGCGCGAGGGCAAAGCCATCGCCCGGCTTATCAAGCCGGCTTTTCTTCCAGACGCTTGTCCAGATAGGCACCGACGCGGCGCTCGACGGCACCCATGTGGTCCTGCCAGAAGTGCGAGGCGCCTTCTTCCAGTTCGTAGTCGATGACGATGCCCTTTTGGGTGCGCAGCTTGTTGACCACGCGCTCGACTTCCACCGGCGGGACGACCGTGTCGGCGGTGCCGTGCAGGAACAGGCCCGAGGCCGGGCAGGGGGCGAGGAAGCTGAAGTCGTAGATGTTCGACGGCGGCGACACCGAGATGAAGCCGTCGGTTTCCGGGCGGCGCATCAGCAGCTGCATGCCGATATAGGCACCGAACTGATAACCGGCGACCCAGGTCTGGGTGGCGGCGGGGTTGTTGGCTTGCAGCCAGTCCAGAGCGGTCGCCGCATCGGCCAGTTCACCGATGCCGCTGTCGAACTCGCCCTGCGACTTGCCCACGCCGCGCGAGTTGTAGCGCAGGGTGGCAAAGCCACGGTCCACGAACAGCTTGTGCAGGGTGACGGCCACCGGATTGTTCATGTGGCCACCCGCCTTGGGGTGGGGATGCAGGATCAGCGCGATCGGCGCATTGGGGCGCTTGCCCGGCGAATAACGGCCTTCGATACGGCCGGCAGCACCAGGAAGAATGACTTCAGGCATGGATCGCAGAGTCCCTGTCGTTCAACATGTATTTCATCGCGGCGGAATACTTGACTAACCCAGTAGGACTTTCTAAAGCCCACTACGTGTCACGCATTCGCCTGCAAGGGCGCGGGTTCTACCACAACAACCCTGAAAAGCGTGCATTTTTTGAGGATTTCGATGCGCCTTTCTACAAAGGGACGTTATGCGGTGATGGCGATGGCCGATCTGGCGCGCAATGGCGCGGACAGAGCGGTGTCCCTGGCCGAGATCGCGACGCGTCAGGAGATCTCGCTGTCCTATCTGGAACAGCTCTTTGCCCGCCTGCGCAAAGCCGATCTGGTCAAAAGCGTCCGCGGTCCGGGCGGCGGCTACCGACTGGCCCGTCCGGCGGCGGATACGTGGGTGGCAGACATCGTCCTGGCCGTTGACGAACCGATCCGTGCCACCCGCTGCGAAAATCACGTCAAGGCCGGTGGGTGCATGATGGCGGGCGAACGCTGCATCACCCACAATCTCTGGGAAGATCTGGGTGCCGAGATCCACCGCTATCTGTCCAGCGTGTCGCTTGATGACGTGGTCACCAACCGCCTGCGCAACCGCCGCAACGCCGAGGTAGGTGCCGCCGCATGAGTATCTATCTCGATTACAACGCCTCGGCGCTGGTCCGGCCCGAGGTGTGCGAGGCCGTGCTGGAGGCCATGTCGCCGGGCGGCAATCCGTCTGCGGTGCATGCGCTTGGGCGCAAGGCCCGTGCGCGGGTTGAGACGGCGCGCGCTGCCGTGGCCGAACTGGTCGGTGCGGACGCGACGTCGATCATCTTTTCTTCGGGCGGTACGGAATCCAACGCGCAGGCCATCGCCAGCGCCATCGCCGCTGGCTGCGAGCGTGTGATTGTCAGCGCGACCGAACACCCCTGTGTCGCTGAAGCCGCCGCCCATGCGGGCGTTACGGTGGAAGTCATGCCGGTGAACGGTCTGGGGCTGGCCGATCTGGAATGGCTGAAAGCCGCGCTTGAAAGCGGTCCGCGCAGCTTTGTGGCCCTGCACCACGCCAATAACGAAAGCGGCGTGATCCAGCCTGTGGAACAGGCGGCGGAACTGGTCCACGCGCATAATGGCTGGATGCACGTCGATGCCATCCAGACGCTGGGCAAGATCGAGGTCGATATCCGCAAGCTGGGTGCCGATACGGTGACCCTGTCGGCGCACAAGATCGGCGGCCCGCAGGGTGTCGGTGCGCTGGTCGTGGCTGAAGGTCATAGCGCGGTCCGCATCGTCCACGGCGCGGGGCAGGAGCGCGGTCTGCGTGCGGGCACTGAAAATGTACCGGGCATCGCGGGCTTTGGCGCGGCGGCCCTGTGCGTTCAGCGCGAAATGGCCGAGGGTGCCGATCACGCCGCATGGCGCGACGCC